>NZ_JBFUGG010000010.1:0-182573 GCF_056403035.1 Flavobacterium sp. P3_A6
ATCTATGATGAGTCACACCATGTGATTTATAATGAAACCGTAACAGGAAAGGAAGGAATTGCGAGAGCCTACAGCCTTGAGGAATTTCCGGAGGGGGTTTACTTCTTGGAAGTGGAGACTAATCTGAAGAAAGTGACCCACGAGATAGTGGTTACAAATCAGGCGTCGACATTGTCCAGAAAAGCTGTTGCCGAAGTGTACAAAGGCGGCTTGAAAATGGAAAATGAAAATATCGCAACGGTGAATTGATTTGTTGCGTTTTGGTTAAGTTAGGATTTTGAGAAAACAGCTCTGATTTGGGGCTGTTTTTTTTGTTTAAATACTTTCAAATTAGTCAAAATGCTGTTCTGAAAACGTATTTGCATGAGGGATGGAAATGGCATCTCCCGATTTAGAAAAACAAGGCTTTTTTGCTGTAGTTTTTGTTAATCGGGAATATAATGTACAGCCCGACCCTTGGGACATGCCCAAAAAAATCTATTTAGAAAGTTTTGTGAGTTTAAACTTTTGAAGCTTCTAGTTTTTTGTGTAAATAATCAGAATAGTATCCTGACAATATTAAGGCAATTACTGTGGTTAATCCAAAAAAAGGATTAATATTAATGAGTGAATCTTCGGAATTGACTACAACAAATGAACCATAACCAAGGTAGCCGTATATTGATGATAAAAGGGCGAACATAGAGGCCAAAATAGATACTCCTCTAATTCTAAAACGAAATGTTGCCCATAATAATATTATGATGAACAGATACTGATCATTTGGATGGTCGAAGGCGATTAGGACACAGACCAATGCTGTAGCTAATCCTAATGATATGGCTTCTAAAAGTGATGTTGAAATAATTTTTATGTGATGACGATAAAACCAGGATATTAGAAAAGGAGTTATAAGTATAGTGCCGATTAAATCACCTTTCCATAAAGTCATCCAATTTGAAATGAAGTGGTTTGGAGTACTTAATCCCCAAAACGAAATTGCTGAAACGCATAATAAAGAGCAGATACCGCAATATAAAGTACTAATTACTAAAAAGGATATAACTGATGGTCCTGTTTTTAATGGATATTCTCCCTTGTTGATTAAATTAATTAAGTAGGCACTAACAGTTACTCCAATTGCTACTCCTGTAGCCACAGATGCTGAAGAGAGTATGGTTTCGAGTATTGATTTGTCCAGCATTTTGCATACATCCCAAAAGGAAAAGATATTTGCGACAAATGATCCTATCCAAACTCCAGCTATAGCTTTGCGTCCTATAATTAATACTGCTGCAAGTGCAAAACCTACATCCGGGAAAATAGGGGAAAGATTGTCTGGGGAAACGGTTATCCGAAAGCTCAAAAAGGCAAGTATATTAAAGATAAATGCAACCAAAATAATTTTAAAAAATGGAGATTTTAAAAAAAAAGGGGTGTAATAATCGTTTACATCTAACTTGTACATAATGAGCGTTTTTTGTTGTCATTCTTTTGTAAAAGAATGAGGATTAACAAAACAAATTTAATATTTAAATTTTAATTGCTAATTTTTTTGAAATGTAATTTTGTTGTAAATATGTGTTCTTGATCATTGTCTACAAAAGTGATTTTGAGTGAATATGGATTTTGTCTGGTGATAAATGTATAAAATAAAGAGACTGTCCAAATGCACTGCCCCCAAAAAGTTAGACACTATTTGGGGGCAGTGCATTTGGACAGTCTCGGCAGATTTTTATCTGTGATTTTACATAGTGAAAGGAAATACTATTCCGTTTTGTGTGTAGGTAGCATTCTTGTCGCAGTCACCATTACCGTAGTCGATTGTGCCATTTAAAAGAGTGTTTTCTACTTTTAACTTTCCTTTTGATACATAATCACAACTATAATTTTTGACTAATGCTTCTAAAACAGTCAAAGTGATTTTGGCTCCATTTTGTTTGCTAACAGAATGCGTTCCTTCTGTCATTTCGTATGTATTGTCATCTAAAGTGAGTGTTGAAACTCCTGCTGTTTGTTTTATAGTATGAGTGCCTGAGTTTAAATATACTTCGCCTTTAGTATCTGTAAATATTCCATTGGTGACTGTTCTTGTCCATTGAGGGGTATTTGCAATTACAGTTGTATTTTTGTACTCAATTTTTCCTTCCGCTTTGTTTCCATTTACATAGTAGTTTATTCTTTCAATTGTCATAGTACTTCCAGTTTGAGTAATATAATTTGAAAAAGTAACTTTTAATTTCCCTTTTCTTGTAATGCCATTTGTGGTGCAGCCAGTTCCAAAATCAACATAAAATGTTTTAGGAAAAGCAGATGTTACAGGATCCATAGTTACAGTAGCGCATGAAACCGTTAAGGATTTGCCAGTTTGTTTACCAGTTAATTTTTCAAATGATATTTGATTTCCCGTTTTAATATCCAGTTCGTTAACTAAATCAATAGAGGCAGAGGCTACAACTGGACTATTATCTGTTGCAACCAAAGAGTCTTCCTTGGTGCATGAAATAAATGAAAAGAAAGTAAATGCAAAAGCAGATAATAATAAGGATTTGTTTTTCATAAAATTTAAATTTGGTTAAGTTTTTTGTTTGGGTAGCCAAATTTATTATTTTACAGGAATTAATTATCATTAAGATTGTTAAATTTTTAAAGATAAGTTTTATTTGTACGTATTAAATTATAAATCTAGTAAATTAAGTATGCAAGACTCAGTTGAAGGATAATAATTAAATACATCATAATGAAAATTACATCAGTGAGTCTTGAAATAACTGGAAACGTCTGGTAATTTGGCTAAATCAAGTTCTAATTCAGTTGAGCCATTATCTGCAAAAGCTCCTACAGTAAATGAACCGTAACTGTAAAAATTGAGCTCAGCAATTTGCTTTTCTACTTTCACGAGTTTGAATGGCGGATTACCAAATGTACTGTGCAAAGCAAATAATATGTACTCACCATTTTTTAATGGATTGTTTTTCGGATTTGTAGAGACTACCTGTAAATTTATTTGGTACAATCCTTTGGCTTCCTCAATTACTGTTGCTTTTAATTCCCGTTCGTTGTTTATGGATTTTGATCGCCATTGTCCTTTTTGAGGGTCATTATTGTTTAGAATTAAGCCTTTGTGCAGTTTTAATTTGGCTTCGTCTATCATTCTATCCACTTCTGATTTTATGTTTTCATTGTCTTTTTTAATTTCGTCCGAATTAATTATTTTTTTAACAACGGTTTCAAATTCAGAACTTGATATTGTGGGCTCATTAATCTTAGTTAGCAAAGATTTTGCTAATTGATCTTTTTCCTGAATCAGGTTTTGAGTTTGGATGATTTTTATGTCTTTCTGCTGAATTTTTTCTTTTACTTCATGGATTTTTTCATTTGCTATTTCTAGTTCTTTTCGAATCAAATTATCGTCGGCATATTTATATTTATTAGATAAAACGAGCCTCATATAATTGTATCCAATGTATAATCCTAAAAACCCAAAATAAATTACAATTCCGATGCTGTATATATTTAGCAGTTGTCCATCATATTTGGAAGATGTTCTTACATATTCTCCCAATGAAACCAGATAGCCAGGAATTTGCTTTAGGTTGACTAATCCAAGGCCAACAATTATTTTTGTTAGCCAATCCGAAATTTCGACTAAGCTATTATTTAAGGAGTAATCACTTTCTTTTTGATTGTTTCTTTTTGGCATGCCAAAAAGTGTTCCCATGAAAAAGGAACTTACAAAAGCGGCTATTCCAAGGATAATTCCAATAAAAAGAATTTTGCCTCCCATTTCAGGAATGGTGATGGGAAATCCAATTACAGGAACCATTCCTAAAAAAAGCCCCATGTACAATGTAAGCAGGATTGTGGTTTCGGCTTCTTTTATGGTGCTTTTTTCTCTCTCTAATTCCGTTTGATTTTGGCTTTTCAGTTCGTTATTTTCCATATTACATAATTTTAAATTAGGGACTATTTCAATTAGTAATAAAATTAATTTGCAAGCTTATTTTTAAAACAAGGAGAATGGTGCGTATTTCAGAAAAAAATTAAATCAAATCCATTTTGTAATTCTTAAAATTAATCAAAAAAGTAATATAAAATACGTATAAATGTCTATTTTTCAGTAATATGATTGTTGTCTTTTTTATTTGTTGTTGAAAGTTGAACAAATTTGAAAATAAAAAACCCTGCAAAGTTAGATTTGCAGGGTCATTAGTATTCAGTACTAATTTTGTGAGTAGTACTCTCGGAATTATTTTATTAATTCAAAACTTCTTTTTACAAAAGCGGTTAATGCTTCTCCTTTTAATAAGTTTTGAGATAATTTAGCCAAATCCAATGCTTGCTTCACTAAGTTTTCTTGAGTAGATTTGTCACTATTATTTAAGATACTGGTAGCCAAGTCGGAGTTTGTATTTACAACCAAATTGTACATTTCTGGCATATTACCCATTCCGAACATTCCGCCACCGCCTGTTTGACTCATTTCTTTCATTCTGCGCATAAATTCTGGCTGCGTGATAATGAACGGAGCCGCTTCGCTGTCTAAAGCTTCAAGCTGTACCGTGTAAGTTTGTTTTGGGACAATAGTTTCAAGAACTGTTTTTAGGCTTTCTTTTTCTTCTTCGGATAATTTAGAAATAGCAGCATCTTCTTTCTTGATTAAGTTATCAATGTGATCAGAATCCACACGAACAAAATGCAATCCGCTATTGTCTCCTTCAATTTTTTGAATTAGATGCGAGATAATAGGAGAGTCCAAAAGCAATACTTCATACCCTTTATCTTTTGCTATTTCGATATAAGAATGCTGTGCTTCTTTATTTCCAGCGTATAAAACAATTAGTTTTCCGTCTTTATCGGTTTGTTTCTCTTTGATTTTTTCTTTTAGTTCATCAAGAGTAAAATAAGTATTATCAACTGTAGGGTATAATACAAATGCCCCAGCTTTTTCATAGAATTTATCTTCTGAAAGCATTCCGTATTCTAGAACGATTTTAATGTCATTCCATTTTTGTTCGAAATCTTCTCTGTTTTCGTTAAATAAAGATTTCAGTTTATCAGCAACTTTACGGGTGATGTAGTTAGAAATTTTCTTAACAGCACCATCAGCCTGCAATCCTGAACGGGAAACATTCAAAGGAATATCCGGTGAATCAACAACACCGCGAAGCATCATCAAGAATTCAGGAACAATTCCTTCAACATTATCAGTTACATATACTTGGTTTTGGTACAATTGGATTTTGTCTTTCTGAATCTGCATGTCAGAACCCAATTTTGGGAAATACAAAATACCTGTTAAGTTAAATGGATAATCAACATTCAAATGAATATGAAACAATGGCTCTTCGAACTGCATTGGATACATTTCGCGGTAGAAATCCTTATAATCAGCATCCGATAATTCGGTTGGCTGTTTAGTCCAAGCAGGATTTGGATTGTTTACTATGTTATCTACTTCTATAGTTTCTGGAGTGTAGTCTTCTGGAGCATCTTCCGGTTTTGGAAGTGTTTCCTTTTTTGTTCCAAATTTAATCGGAATAGGCATGAACTTATTGTATTTGCTCAACAAGCCAGAGATTTTAAATTCTTCTAAGAACTCAAGAGAATCTTCTGCAATATGCAAAATGATTTCAGTTCCTCTAGTCGTTTTGTCAGCCGGTTCCAATGTGAATTCCGGGCTTCCGTCGCATGTCCAGTGTGCAGCTGGTTCATCTTTGTATGATTTGGTGATGATTTCCACTTTTTCGGCAACCATAAAAGCAGAATAAAAACCAAGTCCAAAGTGACCAATAATACCAGAATCTTTAGCAGAATCTTTGTATTTGTCCAAGAATTCTTCAGCACCAGAAAAAGCAACCTGATTGATGTATTTTTCTACTTCATCGGCAGTCATTCCCAATCCTTGATCGATGATGTGGAGTTTTTTGCCTTCTTTGTCAATTTTAACTTCAATAATTGGCGTACCATATTCAACATTGGCTTCTCCAATACTGGTTAGATGTTTTAATTTTAAAGTTGCATCGGTTCCGTTAGAAATTAATTCACGCAAGAAAATTTCGTGATCACTGTATAAGAATTTCTTGATTAAGGGAAAGATGTTTTCAACCGAAACATTAATTTTACCTGTTGTCATATTTTTATATTTATTAATGGTTTTACAATCGGAAAAGTAACTTTCAAATAGAATACCAATTGTTATAGGAGTGACAAATTGTCGTAAGTAAAGTATTTTGAAAATGTTTGATGATTAAAGGTTAACTATGAATTCTTTTTAAAGTTGCAAGACTTTTTATTCTCTTGTTTTACCAAATTATGAAAAGTATTATTTATAGATTGGCTTGCATAGTTTATTACATGCATCGATATGTTTCTCAAGCTTTATGTTAATCAATAAATTATAGGGTAAAAATTTCTTTTTGTGTTGAATTATTTATTATATTTGTGATATCAATATGATATCATTTAAATATTACTTATTATGAAAACAGAAAAAGTTTTAACACCTTTTAATGGCTATTTGGTTGTTGTTATGCTATTAGTATCAATGGCAGTAACCCTTTATGGCTTTATCTCAAACAATATTATTTTAATAGTGGCTTCATTTATAGTATTTGTATTTTTGACAAAGGGTTTTATTGTGATAKGACCAAATAGCTCAAAAGTCCTTTTAATGTTTGGAGATTATAAAGGAAGTGTCAAGCAAAGCGGTTTGTTTTGGATAAATCCACTTTATACTAGAACAAGTTTGTCTTTGCGTGCAAGAAACTTTGAAAGTGAAAAAATTAAGGTTAATGATAAGATGGGTAACCCTATTTTAATTAGTGTTATATTAGTTTGGAAAGTCAGCGATACTTTCAAGTCTGCGTTTGAAGTCGATAATTACGAAGAATTCATTAGAATTCAAACGGATTCGGCGGTTAGAAAACTTGCAGGATCTTTTCCTTATGATCATTTTGAAGATGAGAGAGCAGCAGTAACATTAAGCACTAATTTTGATGATGTAAACATAGCTCTTGAACACGAGGTTACTCAACGATTAGAAATTGCTGGAATAGAAGTAATAGAATCAAGAATTGGATATTTAGCCTATGCTCCCGAAATTGCTCATTCAATGTTACGAAGACAACAAGCATCGGCTGTTGTTGCTGCACGTCATAAAATTGTAGAAGGCGCTGTCGGCATGGTTGAAAGTGCTTTAAAACTATTAGCTGACAAAGAAATTATTGAATTTGATGAAGATAGGAAAGCAACAATGGTGAGTAATTTAATGGTTGTCCTTTGTGGAGATAGTGAAACTAAGCCTGTAATAAATACCGGTACTTTAAATCAATAAAAGATGTCTGAAAAAAAGTCATTTGCATTACGAATTGATTCAGAAACGATGAAAGCAATTGAAAAATGGGCTGCTGATGAATTTCGTAGTGTCAATGGTCAGATAGAGTGGATGCTTAATAAAAGTCTAAAAGATGCGAAAAGACTTAAGGTGAAAAGTGTTCAGAAAAATAAAGAAGAGGATTGATTTCTCAGCTGGCACAAGCGGGAGAGATTTTGCATTTTTGCAATAAGTATTAGCTAGTGTTCACGAGCAGAACGCTATTTTCGGATTTGCCAAATAATCCCAATATAAAACCAACTTTCCATTAAGCCAATTGCCCAAATCCGTTGTAGCATCTATGTTATAAGGCGTTTTTTTATTTTTTTATTTCATTTCTTTTAATGTTAAAGTATCTTGCGAAGTCAGTAATTGGTTTGCCACTTTTGTCAAAGCGGATTATTATTTTGTTTCCAATAATTGACACTGTATCAGGAATGAAATTGTTGTCGTCTCGTTTGTTCTTGAATATTATTTTGTTATCAATAAGTTGATAGTTTCCTTTATAAAATTTTTCGCTAAACAAATTTGAGGATTCCATTTCAAATTTCTTGTCAGCACGAAGAGTCAAACGAATTGCACTTTGGTCATCAATTAAAGTCGCTTCTAATATTTTTTTGCTCCTAAAAATTTCGGAATCTAGTAATTCAGAACACAAAAAGGTTCCAAGAATTACAACTCCAATAAGTATTCCTGTTGTGTTTTTATTTAAGATTGCCATTACGAAAAAACCTAGAAAAGAAAAACCAAAGAAAACGGAAGGTATCAAGTAAAATATCCATAATTTCTCCCACAGAAAGTCACTTAGAAAATAAGACACAAAAAAAAGAGTACCAGCTAGTAAAGTAAATAAGTGAATTTTTAGTTTCATAAATGTTATTTCTAAAATGCCCTATAACTTGTATATAGGTCTGACAAAAGCCTATTTATATGTTTTTTCAAATATAGAAAATAATAGACAGAATCCCGCAAAGCGTAATTATTGTTCATTCCAACCGTTTTTTACACTCTGCCCAGTAAAATAGGGCTATTCAAAAAAAAATGCCAATCCTTTAGATAAAGCAAATTATTTTTTAAATAGGGTACAATTTGCTACACAAATACCACATTGCATCTGCTTGCCGTAAGTAAATTATATAAATAAAAAAATTATTTTGAACGAAATTGATATGTACCTTTGTTATACGTTAATTTAAAATTGAAAAAAAATGAGAAAAATTCTTTTAATATGTAGTATGGCCATGTTGGTCTTTGCCTGTAAGTCTGGATCTACAACACCTGCAACACCAAAACCAGTTTCTAATGCTCCAATGACAAAATTAGATAGGGCTTCTCAAGTTGGAATAAAAGGAGATTGGCAAATTGTTAGTGTAAGTTATCCAGGTTCTGAGTATATTAAAGTAAATTCTTTTAATCTTGCTGATTCAAAATGTTTTATAGGAAGCACTTGGCATTTTATTTCAAACAATAATAAAGGAAATTTGACTTTAAACAGTCCAAATTGTACTGCTTTTACTTCGGCAATTACATGGTATATCAATAAAGAGGGACAGTTTGTTTTAAAAATATTAGACGAAGGATTGAAATCTAAAAATGTAAAAACAGGTTTTGTTCTAGGGGTAAGAAATCAATCAGAAACTTCATTTGAATTGATTGATAAAATAAACGTAGGAAGTAAACCAACAGATGTTGTTTATTTATTTCAAAAACTTAATTAATACATAAAATACGAAAAAGATGAGAAAAATTGCAATTATAGGATTGAGTGGGTTATTTATGCTGAGTATACTTTTTACAGGATGTGATTCTGTAAAAAATGCGAATAATACACAAAAAGGTGCTGGAATTGGTGCAGTTGCAGGAGGAATTATTGGAGCTGTTCTTGGAAACAATTTAGGAAAAGGCGGAAACGCTGCCTTAGGAGCTGCAATTGGTGCAGCTGTTGGTGGTGGTACTGGAGCCTTAATTGGAAACAAAATGGATAAACAAGCCCGCGAAATAGATCAAGCATTGCCTGGAGCCGATGTTGAGAGAGTTGGAGAAGGAATTCATTTGGTTTTGAATGAAAATGCAGTCCGTTTTGATCTAAATAAAGCGACTTTAACCTCTCAGGCTAAAGCTAATTTGGATAAATTGATTCCAGTATTTAATTCGTATGCAGATACTAATATTGAAATATTTGGTTATACAGATAATACAGGTAAACCAGAGTACAATTTGACGCTTTCTCAAAAAAGAGCCGAATCTGTAAAGATCTATTTGATTTCAAAAGGACTTGCAGCGAGCCGTTTCAAAACATCTGGTTTTGGAATCGCAGATCCAATTGCATCTAATGATACAAAAGAAGGACAAAGCCAAAACCGCCGTGTAGAATTTGCAATTACAGCAAATGCTAAAATGGTTGAAGATGCCAAAAAACAACAATAGAGATTAAGTCTCAATTATGTTTTAAAAAACTGCTTTATTGTAAAGCAGTTTTTTTTTGGATATAAATTGAATTATCAACATATTTTTTTTGCTAAAGAAACTATCTTTGTTTTCTCTTAAATTTTAATGTTATAGAATGCTTCAAGTTCAAAATATTTCATTCGGCTATACCGAAAAAATCATTATTCAAAATGTTGACTTCACTGTTGCCAAAGGACAAAATATATCAATTCTTGGCGAGAGCGGCTGTGGAAAAAGTACGCTTTTAAAATTGATTTACGGAATGTATGATTTAAATCATGGACGCATTTTGTATAATGAAACAGAGATTCGAGGGCCTAAATACAATCTAATTCCAGGAATGCCTTTTATGAAATATCTGGCACAGGATTTTGATTTGATGCCTTATGAAACCGTAGCCGAAAATGTAGGCAAGTTTCTTTCCAATGGTTTTTTGCCATTAAAAAAACTGCGTATTCAAGAATTACTGGAAATGGTTGAAATGACCGAATTTGCCAATGTAAAAGCAAAATTGTTGAGTGGCGGTCAGCAGCAGCGTGTAGCTCTGGCCAGAGTTTTGGCATTGGAGCCGGAAGTATTACTGTTAGACGAACCTTTCAGCCATATTGATAATTTTAGAAAAAATGCACTCCGCAGAAACCTTTTTGCTTATTTAAAGAAAAAAGAAATCACTTGTTTCATTGCAACCCACGATAGTGTTGATGCGCTTTCTTTCTCGGACGAGACCATTATTTTGTATCAGGGAAGAATTATGGAAAAAGGACCTTCAGCCGATGTTTACAAATACCCTTTGAATAAATATGTTGCTTCCCTTTTTGGTGAAGTGAATGAATTGAAATTATCTCAGTTAATGCCAATTGAAGGAGAAGATGATATTGTTTTATTGTATCCGCATCAGTTAAAACTTGACTCCAACGGCTCTATAAAAGCAATAGTAAAAGAATCTTTTTTTAAAGGAAGCCGGTTTTTAATAAAAGCAGTTTTCGACCGAAGAGTTATTTTCTTTGAACATGAAACTGCTTTGGAATTCAATCAGGAAGTGGTATTGAGGATTATTTAGACTTTTTTTTGAATTTTAAAAACATAAAAAAAGCTGATTACAAAGTGGCTTAAATTAAAAAGAGACAGTTTTTTGCATATAATCGTTTTCCTTTTTTAATTTTTTAGATATTTTTCCAAGAATTGATCTTGTTCCCATAGCAAATGCAGAATATTTTCTTTTGCAACATAACTGTGAGCTTCTTTAGGCAGTATCACCATTCGAACTGGCGCACCTAATCCTTTTAACGCTTGGAAATAACGTTCTGTCTGTAAAGTAAAAGTACCAGGATTATTATCGGCTTCGCCATGAACCAAAAGTAAAGGTGTTTTCATTTTATCGGCAGTCATAAATGGAGACATTGTATTGTACACTTCTGGAACTTCCCAGTAATTGCGCTGTTCGCTTTGAAAACCAAAAGGAGTTAAGGTTCTGTTGTAAGCACCGCTTCTGGCGATACCGCAGGCAAAAAGATTGGAATGGGTCAATAAATTGGCTGTCATAAAGGCACCATACGAATGTCCGCCAACAGCTACTTTTTTGGTATTGATATATCCTAAAGCATCCACAGCATTTATTGCGGCTTCTGCATCATCTACTAATTGTGTGATGAAATTATCATTTGGTTCTGTAGTTCCTTCTCCAATAATTGGAAAAGAAGCATCATCAAGAACAACATATCCTTTGGTCACCCAATATACAAACGAACCATAATAAGGGAACGTAAATTCATTTGGATTCTGAGAGTTCTGTCCTGCACTGTTTTTATCTTTGAATTCGGCTGGATAGGCCCAAATCAATAAAGGCAGTTTTTCTTTTTTGACCTTGTCATATCCTTCGGGCAGATACAAAGTTCCAGATAATTCAACACCATCTTTTCGTTTGTACTTGATTACTTCTTTGTTCACATTTTTGATGCTTTCAAATGGATTTGCAAAAGCTGTAATCGGAGTGAGGCTGTTTTTTTGTTTGATGTTTCTAAAATAATAGTTTGGGTATTCATTTTTGGACTGAATCTGGACTAATACTTTTCCAGTTTTAAAATCTTCAATTTCCAGCAAGTCTTCCTTTTTATCTTTGTAAAGGGAAGTGTACAGACGTTTGGACTGTAAAGTTTTCAGGTTGAATTCATCTATAAAAGGAAATTGTCCGTCTTTGGTAAATCCGTCTCCAATGCGGAACACATTATTGTTTTCTATAGCTAATACATTTTTATTGTACTGATTTTTTTTGGTTTCAAAACTCCCTGGATCCGAATAAATGTCTTGTGAATTTCTGTCTGTAATTACTTTTGGTTTTTGATTTGGATCGGATGGATTGATCAAATAGGTCTTGGTATTTCGAGTGTCATACCATACATCTGAGACAATAGCAACTGTTTCATTTCCCCAAATAATATCACTGAAACGTTGTGGTGTTTTTGCCAATGAAGTTGGGTTTGCCGTAAAAGGAGCATTCCATAAAAAGATTTCGTCTCTAAAATCGACTTTGTTTGCTGGATCTCCTTCGTCCAAAGCTACCGTATAATATAATGTGGCTGGTTTGTCATTTCTCCAGCTCATTTCTCTTTTTCCTGTGCGCACCGCCATGAAGCCTTTTGGTATAATTTCATTTAGCGGAACTTCATTTACTGTTTTTATTTCAAGACCATTTTTGTCATAAACAATCGTTTTTGAAGGAAAACGGTTTATAGGGACAATATAGGAGAAAGGTTTTTGAATGGTGGTTATCATTACATAATTTCCGTCAGGAGAAATTCTTTCTCCAGCAAACATGTCTGCTGATTTGAATAAAATTGCTTTTCCGTCCAGGGTAACTTTGTATAGCTCAGATGTAATGATGTTTTCAAAATTGATTTCGTCATTTTGGTTTTTCAGCATATCAGGATACGTCCTGTTTTGTGATTTTGTTCCTGCCGAGTTAGAGATAATTGGCCCAGTTGGCAAATCTTTTTTGGAATCTAATAATGCGACTCTGTTTTTAGGCAGTATTTTTACTAAAACAGTTTCATTGTTGAACCAGCTAAATGGAGTTCCTAAATTTGCATTTACCGTTGCATCGGTTAATTTGACTGCTTTTGCGGAAGCAACATCCAAGACCCACATTTCCACTCCAGTAGTAATAGTGTTTGAAAACAGAATTTTTTTATCGTTTGGCGACCATACTAAATTACTTATTTTTGGATTATTCGGTAAACCTGTAACCTGTATTTCGTTTTTGTCAGCAACTTTTCTTAATTTGATATTGTTAATGTAAGTTACAGTACTCGAAATATTTGTTATGGGATTGATTCGCAAACCTCCCAAGCGCATTTCTTCCTGATTTAAATCATCCAGTGTTTTATAAGTAGCTCTATAGCTCAATAGCATGTACTCTTTTTTGGTGTCTAAAGAAACGGATGGAGCTCTTTGGTAATCTGCTAAATCTAATATTGATTTGGAAGGTTTTTGATAGTTTAGGTTTTCTTGTGCCAATGAAGAGATGCCTATACACAGAAATGCTAATAGGGAAATTCTTAATTTCATAAATAAAATATTTTGATTAGTAATAGTGATAAGTCGAAGCAATGCTGTTTTGTTACATTTAAAACAAAAATAGTGTTTTTAGTGTTTTGATATAAATAAGATTAGAATATAAGCAAAAGCATTATTTCTTTAAAGCCTTAGAGAGTTATAATGGGCAGAAAACTGCTCCTAAAAAAAAGAATTGGTTATTGCTAAAAAATGAGTAATTTGTAATCGGATATTTTAAAAGATATTTAAATTTGTGACCTTGATGTTAATAAAACGATAAAAGTATGTACCATTCAAAAATAACGGGATTGGGATATTATGTCCCAGATAATGTAGTGACCAATGATGATTTGTCGAAAATCATTGATACCAATGACGAATGGATCCAAGAAAGAACAGGAATTCAGGAAAGAAGACATATTATTAGAGGTGAAGATACTACTACTTCAATGGGGGTTAAAGCGGCCAAAATCGCCATAGAACGCTCAGGGGTTGCTAATGAAGATATAGATTTTGTCATATTTGCAACATTAAGTCCTGATTATTATTTTCCAGGGCCGGGTGTTTTGGTACAGAGAGATTTAGGTTTAAGAACTGTTGGGGCTTTGGATGTAAGAAATCAATGTTCGGGATTTGTTTATGCCGTTTCGATTGCTGACCAATATATCAAAACCGGAATGTATAAAAATATTCTTGTGATAGGATCTGAGGTGCATTCTACCGGTTTAGACATGACAAGCCGAGGAAGAGGAGTTTCGGTAATTTTTGGAGATGGTGCAGGAGCAGCTGTTTTAAGCAGGGAAGAAGATTTGTCTAAAGGAATTCTTTCTACTCACTTACATTCTGAAGGAATGCACGCTGAGGAATTAGCTTTGCAGGCACCTGGAATGGGAGCTCGTTGGGTTACTGATATTATTGCTGATAATGATCCTAATGATGAAAGTTATTTTCCTTACATGAATGGACAATTTGTATTTAAAAATGCTGTTGTACGTTTTGCTGAAGTTATCAATGAAGGGTTAGAAGCTAATAATCTGCAGGTTTCGGATATTGATATGTTAATTCCGCATCAGGCCAATTTGAGAATTTCTCAATTTATTCAAAATAAATTCAAACTTTCAGATGACCAGGTTTATAATAATATTCAGAAATATGGAAATACGACAGCTGCTTCTATTCCGATTGCTTTGACCGAGGCTTGGGAGAAAGGAAAAATAAAATCGGGAGATACCGTAGTTTTAGCTGCTTTCGGAAGCGGATTTACTTGGGCAAGCGCTATTATAAAATGGTAATATAACTTTGTGATAATTATAATTTAAAAAAAACTTGAAGGTTGTATTTCAAGTTTTTTTTAAGATTTTTTAAATGAAAAATAGCTTACTTGAAATAGCGTGTTTTAATTTACAATCAGCAATTATTGCCCAGCAAAACGGTGCAGATAGAATAGAATTATGTACTAACATGAAAGAAGGAGGTACTACTCCTGATTTTGGGATTGCAAGCAAAGTTCGAAGTGAATTGCATATTATGATGTATGTAATGATTCGACCGCGAGGAGGAAATTTTGTATATACTAATGAAGAATTCAGTAAAATGAAGAATGACATTGAGCAATTTAAAAGTATAGGAGTCGATGGGTTTGTGTTTGGAATTTTGAATGACGATGGGACTGTAAACGTTGAACAGAATAAGGAACTAGTTGCTTTGGCAAGTCCATTTCCATGCACTTTTCATCGCGCTTTTGATGTGGTTGCATCGGTCTATGATTCGTTAGAAATAGTTATTAATTGCGGTTTCAAAACCATATTGACTTCGGGACAAGGATTAAATGTTGTGGAAGGAATTGAGGTATTATCGGCATTGGTAGAAAAAGCAAAAAACAGAATTGTAATAATGCCTGGTGGAGGATTTCGCTCCTCAAATAGTAAGATGTTAATGAGAAAAACAAATGCTCTTTTTTATCACTCTTCTGCAGTTACAGATTCAGGCGAAACAGCAAATGGTGATGAAATAAAAGCATTGAAACAGAGTTTGCACTAAATTTAAAAAACATAAGAAACCCCAGAGTTGGCATTCTCTGGGGTTTCTCGTTTACAACCAATTCTAATATTAAAACTATTTTAAAACCCTCCGCTTCCTTGGGTTTCATTTTTATCTCTTTCTTTTCTTTGAATTGCTTTGTTTTTTCCGGTTCCAAAACGGTAATTGAATCCTACATAGGCAGTTTGGCTTTCCCAATGGAATTCTCCAGTTTGTAATTTAGGTTTTGTTGCATCAAATTCAAAATGCATGCTGTCGAATAAATCACTTACGCGGGCTGTTATGGTTCCGTTGCCTTTTAGAACAGTAAGGCTTGAACCCAAATCGACTCTCCACATTGGTTTTCTTAGGAATTGCAAGCCTAAATCTTTTCCACGATACATTCCTGTCAATTGAAAACGCAGATTTTTTGATGCTTTGAAAGTGTTGCTTATTCGAGAGTTAAAAGTAGTGACATCCACTTCCACATAATCCGTTCCTACGTAACCTTTAGTTTTTTTGTTATACATATCAAAACTGATATTGGCGGTGTACCATTTTGTGAAGTCTAGATTTCCAGAAAGCTCTACACCATAGGCGTTGTTGTCGCCTAAATTGGCATACGATAAAATTTGTCTTTCAGAATCATTTGGATTTTCAGTAAGAGTTCTTGTAATTTCGTCATTAATCTGTCGGTAAAATACTCCGGATGTTATAGAACCGATTTTGGTTTTTCTAGTGTAATTCAATTCAACCGAATTAGTGAATTGAGGAGTCAATTCAGGATTTCCTTCTGAGTCAATAAGAGGTGTGCTCCATTCGCGTATCGGATTTACCTGGTCGATGCTTGGCCTGTCCACACGTTTTGAAACGCTAAAATTGAATGAATCATTGTCACTTGGCGTATATGTTACAAAACCAGAAGGATATACAGTGAACAAATCATCATTAAATGTTCCATCATTTTCATTTACTTTTTTGAATAAAGCATCGGCAGTGTATTTTTCAAAACGGGCACCAACTTGCGCATTCCACTTCTTCCATTGTTTTGCAATGGTGGTATAGGCAGAATAAATATGTCTTTCGTAATTGAAATTTGAATTATAAACACCATTCTCTAAAAAATTATTTTTAGTATTTTCAATTCGAGTTTCTAATCCAGCTTCCAGTTTGATGGTTTCTGTCAAAGGATTAACGTAATCTAAATTAAGTAAAACATTTTCCCCTTTGTTGTTGATGTCATTCGTTTTAGGAGTGTTGAATACGCTGTTTTCGGTATTGTCATTGTTACTGTAATTGCCCTCAAATTCAAGAGTATGATCTTCTTTTTTGAATTTTTTCTTGTAATCCAAATTATAGGTTTGGGTATAATTATCGTTTTTGCTGTCCACAGTCTGGTGGATTAGCGGTACATCAACGTCAACGACTGAATTTCCTTTTTCATTATTGATGTTTTGGGTAGTGTAAACCGAAATGGTATTGGTGTCATTCAGATAAAAGTCAAAACCCACTTTGGCTAAATGTGAAGTATTGTCGTTTTGAAAATCAAAATTTTGTGTATTTTCTTCATTTGGCTCAAGTGTTTCTACTTTTCCGTAATTATGATGTTTCCCAGTAGTTAAACCATAATTCCCATACAGATTGAATTTTCCGTTACGGTAATTCATGTCAAAAGAAGAATTGGTTTTTGGTGTTTCCCCAAAAGTTACGCCACTGTTTACGCTTCCGTTAAAACCGATTTTTGCGTTTTTGTTCAATACGATATTGATAATTCCGCTCATTCCCTCAGGGTTGTATTTGGCCGATGGGTTGGTGATTAATTCAATTTGTTTGATGGATGTCGCCGGAATCTGCTGTAATAATTGAGATGCGCTAACAGTAGATGGTTTTCCGTCTATAAAAACCCTTACATTCGAATTCCCTCTAAGGCTCACTGCATTTGTTTGCGGATCGACGCTTACCGAAGGAATATTATTCAGTATTTCGGAGGCAGTTGCTCCGGCACTCAATAAATCTTTCCCGACATTGATAATCTTTCGATCTGTTTTTTGTTCGATTAATGAATGTTCTTTGACAATATCAACCGATTGAAGTTCTGTGGCTTCTTCTTCCAAATGGATTTCAATAGCAGAATTCTTTTTTGCGGAACTTAATTCAATAGTGGTGGAATATTTTTTGTAACCAATGAATTCTACTTCTAAAGTGAACTTTTTTAACTCTAAGTTTTTTATTGAAAAAGAGCCATTTTCGTCAGCCACAATTCCGGTTATTATTTTTCCGCCATCTTTTATTACAATTGAAGCATATTGTACTGGCTGGTTTGTCGCTTTGTTTGTGACTTTTCCCGAAAGGACTCCCGGATTTTCTGCTTTTGTGATTCCTATGAAACTCAATAGGAAAAACACTAATAGTTTAATTTTCATAATTTGTTTTTGATTAATTATTTTGATTGTTTGATTGATGATTGCAAATAAGACTGATTTATCCTCATTTTGTAACACTGTTTCAGTAAAAAAATTGATCATTTTTTAAAAACAATTTGTGAAACTTTGATTTTTAGCTATTTGTATTCGCATTTTTTTTTGCTAAATATTGTGTTTTGAGTATTTCAAAATGCTTTTTTTGTTTTTTATGATAGTATTGAATTCAAATTTGTTTTTTCCAGAGAGCAATATTTTCCAGATGGGATGAGGTATTTTGCGGTATTGTCTTTTAAATGTGCAATGAGAAACAGAATGTTAATTTTTCACTTTCTATATTTGGCGAATAAGCCTTATATTTGCACACTTAAAAAAATCAAGCATACATGTCATTATCCAATATTCTTACGCCATCCATAGAGAAAGCCATTCAAACTTTGTTTGATGTAACCATTGATAAAATAGAGTTTCAAGCGACCAGAAAAGAGTTTGAAGGCGATATTACGATGGTCATTTTTCCATTACTTAAGGTGGTAAAAAGCAATCCTGTTGAATTAGGAAATAAAATTGGAAATTATCTTGTAGAAAATGTTCCAGAAGTAGCCCGTTTTAACGTTGTTTCAGGATTTTTGAATATTGTAATTGCAGACAGTTATTATTTGAATTTTTTCAACGGAATAAAAAGTGCTGCCAAATTTGGATTTGTTACGCCTTCGGCAAATGATAAGGCGGTTATGGTAGAATATTCTTCGCCAAACACTAACAAACCACTGCATTTAGGACATGTTCGTAATAATTTATTAGGATATTCGGTAGCCGAAATTATTAAGGCTTCAGGGAAAAAAGTATATAAAACCCAAATCATTAACGATAGAGGAATCCATATTTGCAAGTCAATGCTGGCTTGGCAAAAATTTGGTAAAGGAGAAACTCCAGAATCTACGGGATTGAAAGGCGATAAATTAGTTGGTAATTATTATGTGGCTTTTGATAAAGCGTATAAAGATGAAATCAATAAATTAATTTCAGAAGGAAAAACCGAAGAAGAAGCCAAAAAACAAGCACCGATAATTCTCGAAGCACAACAAATGCTTTTGGATTGGGAAAAGGGAAAAACCGAAGTAATTGCACTTTGGAAAACCATGAACCAATGGGTTTATGATGGTTTTGCTACTACTTATAAAAATCTTGGAGTTAATTTTGACAGCTTTTATTACGAAAGCAATACCTATTTATTGGGGAAAGATGTGGTTCAAGTAGGTTTGGATAAAGGAATTTTTGAAAAAGATCCTGATGGTTCAGTTTGGATTGATTTGACCGATGAAGGTTTGGATCGTAAAATTGTATTGCGTTCTGACGGGACTGCTGTTTATATGACCCAAGATATCGGAACTGCGATTCAACGTGTAAAAGACATGCCGGATGTTGGCGGAATGGTTTATACAGTAGGCAACGAGCAGGATTATCATTTCAAAGTTTTATTTTTGATTCTGAAAAAATTAGGATTTGACTGGGCTTCTAGTCTTTTCCATTTATCATACGGAATGGTAGATTTGCCTTCTGGTAAAATGAAAAGCCGTGAAGGGACTGTAGTCGATGCTGATGATTTGATGCAGGAAATGACCGATACGGCTCAAAAAATTTCTGAAGATTTAGGGAAATTGGACTCTTATTCGGCAGAAGAAAAAGCAAAATTATATAATACTATAGGTCTTGGAGCGCTTAAATATTATATTTTGAAAGTTGATCCAAAAAAACGAATCCTTTTCAATCCGGAAGAATCTGTTGATTTTGCTGGAAATACAGGTCCTTTTATACAATATACTTACGCCAGAATTCAGTCCATTCTGAGAAAAGCCGATTTTGATCTTAATATAACATCGAACGTTGTTGAGATGCACGAAAAAGAAAAAGAATTGATAAAACAGCTTGAATTGTTTCCAGAAGTAATTCAGAATGCAGCCAACAATCACAGCCCGGCTTTAATCGCAAACTATACGTATGATTTGGTACGTGAATACAATTCTTTTTACCAAGCGGTTTCCATTCTTGGCGAAACAGATTTGGATAAAAAAATATTTAGAGTGCAGTTGTCCAAAAAAGTGGCCGATGTTATTGCTGATTCCTTTAGTTTATTGGGAATAAATGTACCAGAACGAATGTAATTTTGATAGTTAAATAATAAAAATCCGTCCCGTTGTAATAAAAGGGACGGATTTTTTTATGTGCTGTTTCTAAAATATTCTCAGTGATTAGTATTGGGTATTGTGYTCAAAAATTTGTGCTAAAAATGACCAAAATTGTTTTTGTGATAGATTCTTGTTTTGGCAAACCGAATGATAATCATTAGGAGCTATTATATTAGTTTGAAATTATTTGGTAATTAATCTCAACAGGTTTCAGAATTTTGTAATGACTAATGCAGTCTACCAAAAAGCGTAATTCCTCCAGTTCTTTTCTGTTTAGCAAAATGATAAAGTTAGACTGTAAAGTTGGGATTGGAATTTTCTTCTCATAAATAGAGTGTTTATATTCGGTTTCCCAATAATCAGCGTCTATTTGATCCAAATAATTAGAAAAACTTGTCATTTCTATACTGCTCAAATCAAAGGTCAAATTGTTAAACAGTAATTGGTACATATCTCTATGTTGGCAGTACAATAGGATGCCATTGGAGGTTCTGTTTAATATTTTTAGATTGCACATAATTGTAAATGTTTATTGCTTGATTACAAATGAATCAATGATAGTATCAACTTCAGCTTGGGTTGCAGTTGGTTTTAAATCGAATAAAACAGAGAAAAGCGATTTTTTGTTTACTTTATTCTGCAAGACTAAATCTTTATTGCTTCCATATACTTTTTCCCATTTGCTTCTTACTTTTTCCCAAAGCACCTGATTGTTTTTCCACCAGTTTTGAGCTAAAATACATTTGCTGTCGGCTACTTTGGTGTAAATATCCATTCCTTTTTCTTGAGCCAGCAAAACATCTTTTCCGTTTTCGTCTCTTATTATTTTTTCATTGTCTTGTTCATGATTCCAGCCTGTAGCTGTAATTTCGTGAATATTTCTTCTTTTAAGAACGTTGTAATCATTTCTTTTAGTGTGCTCTCTTCTTGGTAAAGGAGCATCGGTCGTGTTCATCCAATAGTTTTTTCCGTCTATATGAACCCAGCTGGAAGAGCCTTCATATCTGGGGCTGTCATCTACCTGAAACACTTTTTGAGTCCATTGTCCTTTTGTGTTTTTGGCCGGTAAATTGCTAAATTTCCAAGTATTGTCTTTGTAAAAAGAATACAAATCAGTGTTTTCATATAACCAATCCTGTCTCCAGTGTTTTACAATGTCATTTTTCCCAGTTCCAACAATCAGTAAATGCTGCATTACTATTTTGTTAGGCTTGTCTTCCACTAATTCTACCCATTCTAATCCAGAATCATGTTTGGTTTCTGATGGTTTGTAGCTGGCAGAATCCTTTGGATATTTAAAAGTTTCGGTAAAATTGAATTTCACTTCATAACAGCCACACATCGATTTAATGGCGCTGATATCTTCTTTTTTAGTGTTTTGACTAAATCCAGAAAGGCTTGTAATTATCATTATTACAGATAGATAAGTTTTTTTTGTAATCATAATTGGGTTTTTATTATTAAAAAAGTTTTGACAAATATATTAAATTAATTTAGAATAAATAAAAATAAGATATATATTTGCGTGATTATTAAGACTAAATAAAAATAATGAAACCCAAAATTACTCTTTTTATAGCCTTCCTTTTTTGTCAAATATCTTTCGCACAAACGAAAGATACTATTGCTGCCAACAAACTTTCGGAAGTTGTTGTTACTGGACAATTAGGGCCTCAATCAATAAAAAAATCAGTTTTTAATGTTCGTGTTATTTCTAAAGAAGATATTAAGCAATTAGCGGCAAATAATTTATCGGATGTGTTAAATCAATACCTGAATATTACCATTCAAAATAGCGGGAGTGATGGTCGATCTACTGTTTCAATGTTCGGATTGGATGCTCAGTATTTTAAAATTTTGGTGGACAATATTCCTTTGGTAAGTGATACAGGAATGGGAACTAATGTTGATTTGACGCAAGTAAATCTTGATGATGTAGAACGAATCGAAATTATTGAAGGCTCGATGGGAGTTACTCATGGAGCCAATGCTGTAACTGGGATTTTGAATATTATCACTAAAAAAGCAGCAGTTAATAAATGGGAAATAAATGCCACAGTTCAGGAAGAAACAGTAGGAGATGAGTACTCCCTTTTTGATAAAGGAAGACATATCCAAGCGGTTAAAGTTTCACATCAGTTTAATGAGAATTGGTTTGTGAATGTAGGCGGAAACCATAATGATTTTGCAGGTTTTTTTGATGATAAAAAAGGAAAAGATTATAGCATAAATGATGATTTAAGAGGATACAGCTGGCTGCCAAAGGAACAGTTTGTAGCGAATGCTCTGCTGGGGTATGAAAAATCTAATTTTAATATTTTTTACAAATTTGATTACTACGGAGAAGAGGTTCATTATTACAATCCAACACTAAATCCACAAGATAATTACCCTTTTCCAGAAACCTATTATGCTAAGGACAAACGTTATATTACCAATCGCTTTTACCATCATTTAAATTCTAATGGAAAACTTTTTTCAAAATTAAATTATAATGTTTCGCTTTCACATCAAAAACAGAAACGTGATTTAGAGAAATTTAATTACCAGCTTGAAACTCAAGAAGAGTTTAATAATACAAGAGAAACCTATCAGTCTAAAGAGGTTCTGTATTCTACGGGAACTTTGAGTGATTTTTTTAATACTAAAAAAGTAGATTTTCAATTGGGTTATGAGATTACAAATGAGAAAGGATATTATAATGCTGTAGCTGGACTTTTTTATGATGGCGTTCAACAGCTTAAAAATGTTGATAAAGAATTAGGTAACTATGATATTTTTACCGTTGCCGAAATCAATCTGTCGGATAAGTTTTCTGTACGTCCAGGGATTCGATATTCATTTCAATCTGCTTTTGATAACCAATATGCGAGCTCTTTAGGACTGCGTTATATTTTCAAGAAAGGATTAGAAACCAGAGCTTCGATAGGGACATCATACCGCACTCCTAATTTTGATGAATTATACAGCTACTTTGTAGATTCAAATCATAATATGCAGGGTAATCCGGAATTAGTTCCAGAAAACAGCACTTCATACGAACTGAGTTTTAAAAGAAATTGTCTTTTAAATTCAGGTGCTCAAATCGCTAATAATCTTGCTGTTACTTTTTTGGATGTGGATGATCGAATCGATATGGTGCTTACTCAAGTAACTCCAACCATGAATTATAAATATGTAAATATTAATAAATATAAAATGTGGAATGCTTCGACCACTGAACAATATACTTATAAAAACTGGAATATAAAAGTAGGAGCAGCTTTGGTTGGGATTTCTCAAAAATTGGATTTAGCGGCCTTGAATATTACTTCAGACGATAAATATCTATACTCTTTACAGCTAAATTCCAGTATTTCCTATAACATTCCTAAGTGGAATACTTTGTTTGCGCTTTACTATAAATACAACGGAAAACAACAACAATTCGTTGCTGGAACTGATGAGAATAATAATCCTAAATTCTATTTAAACAAGATAGATCCATATAGTTGGATGGATGCTTCGGTTAGAAAATTATTTTTTAAAGATCAACTGGAAGTGATCGCTGGCGCTAGAAACTTGTTTGACATTCAAAGCGTACAGCTTATTCAAAATGGAGGAACTGGCGGGGCTCATGCTTCAGGAAGTTCAGATCTATTGCTAGGCTATGGACGCTCTTATTTTCTTAAACTCACGTATAACCTTAATTTTAATTAATATATAAATACCCATGAAAAACAATTTTATTTTAATCCTTTCTTTTGTATTACTTGCTTTTACTGCTTGTAATAATGACGACGATGCACCGGTTGTTAGTACAGTTGCTTTTGCAGCAAGTTCATTAAATTTGAGTGAAGCAAATACACCTATTGAAGTAAAATTTGATAAGCCAGCTGCAGCAGCGGGTTCATTAACAATAACTTTTACAGAAACAGGTGTTGTTTATGGTACTGATTTCACAACTTCACAAGCAGCTGCATCAAAAACAATTGTAATCCCTTTTGCAAAAGATGTTTCTTCAGTAATTTTTACTTTTACGAAACTAAAAGAGGCAGTCGAAGGTGAAGTAAAAAATGTTGTTTTTACGATTACTGGGGCTACTGCTAATACTACAATCGCAGCAAACAATTCGATTCAGGTTAGTTTTAACGAAACTCCTTCTTTAGGAACTGTTTTGGCTCCAGAAGTTGGAGGTGCTTTGCAGCAAAATCAGGTTTTTGTTGATTTGAGCAGTGCTAAAATGACGAAGGTTTTAAGAAGCTCTTGGGACTTAGGTTTTTATAGTGGTGCTGAATTTAGAGTTGTGCTGAATAGTTCAATAAATATGGCTGCTAAAAAATTAGAAACCACAAATATTGATGCAGTTCAAGTAATTGATGAGACTATGATTATTTCTCAGGGCAGCGGAATTGCATCTCAAATAGACGATCCAACAGGAGATTTTACAAAAACAACTGCTATTTCTGAAATTTCAACTGCAGATTCTGATAATAAAGTTTACTTGATTTATTTAGGAAATGGTGTTGCAGCTACAAACCCAGCTTTGGGTAAAGAAGGATCAGTTGGAGGAGCCGCTAGAGGATGGAAAAAAGTTAGAATTTTGAAAAGCGGAAACGATTACAAAATTCAATATGCAGATATTGATGCAACGACTCACAGTGAAGTTATTATTTCAAAAAATGCAGCTTATAATTTTACTTTTTTCAGCTTGTTAGATAAAAAGACAGTTACTGTTGAACCTGTAAAAGCACAATGGGATATAAGTTTCAGCACTTTTACTAATTTGGTTGGATCAACTACTCCATATTTCTACCCGGATTTTGTTTTAAGCAATCTTAAAGGCGGTGCAAAAGCATATCAGGTTCTTGTAACAGATTTTACGTATGACAGCTTTACTTTAGCTAATGTTGTAGATTCTAAGTTTACAGTTGACCAGCGAAATATTGGTTCTAATTGGAGAAGTACCACTAGCAGTACTGATGCAAATGGTAATCCAGTTTCTAATCTTGTTGTTAAAACAGATCGTTTCTTTGTGGTTAAAGATCCAGCAGGAAATATTTATAAATTAAAATTCACAGGAAGTTTAAGTGACGCAGGTGAAAGAGGATATCCTAAATTTCACTACGCCATCTTAAAATAATAAGGAGATTAAGAATATCCTGAGTTTAGTTAGTTAGTTAGTTAGTTAGTTAGTTAGTTTTTATTGTTTTTGGAAAAGGAGGCTGGATTTATTCAGCCTCTTTTTGTTATTTTTAATCTTATTTAAAAAACAATTGATTTTTTATTTCTAATACTATTTAAACTTCAATATCAAATCATTAAATTTGCGCCTTAATTAAAGAGAAATACAATTATGTTCGATAATTTAAGCGATAAATTAGACAAAGCCTTTCATATATTAAAAGGACACGGAAAAATCACCGAGGTAAACGTAGCCGAAACTTTGAAAGAAGTTCGCCGTGCTTTACTTGATGCCGATGTCAATTTTAAAATTGCTAAAGATTTTACAACCAAAGTAAAAGAAAAAGCAATAGGTCAAGATGTATTAACGACATTGCAGCCTGGTCAATTATTGGTAAAATTAGTCAAAGATGAGCTTACTGAATTGATGGGAGGGGATGTTGCAGGAGTAAATCTTTCCGGTAATCCTTCGATAATATTAATGTCAGGGCTACAGGGATCTGGAAAAACTACTTTTTCTGGTAAATTGGCCAATTATCTTCAAACAAAAAAGAATAAAAAACCACTTTTGGTTGCCTGTGATATTTATCGTCCAGCGGCAATCCAGCAATTATATGTTGTTGGAGATTCAATAGGAGTCGAGGTTTACTCAGAACCTGAAAATAAAAATCCTGTTGAAATAGCACAAAATGCAATTAAGCATGCAAAAGCCAACGGGTTCAATGTTGTGATTGTCGATACTGCCGGTCGTTTGGCTGTCGATAAGGAAATGATGGATGAAATTGCCAAAGTGCATAAAGCCATTCAGCCGCAAGAAACCTTATTTGTTGTGGATTCCATGACAGGTCAGGATGCAGTGAATACTGCAAAAGCATTCAACGATATCTTGAATTTTGATGGGGTTATTTTAACCAAATTAGATGGAGATACTCGTGGTGGAGCTGCGATTTCTATTAAATCAGTAGTTAATAAACCGATTAAGTTTGTGGGTACTGGAGAGAAAATGGATGCAATTGATGTTTTCTATCCAAATCGTATGGCAGAACGTATCCTTGGTATGGGGGATGTTGTGTCGTTGGTGGAAAGAGCTCAAGAGCAATACGATGAAGATGAGGCAAGAAAAATCCAAAAGAAAATTGCTAAAAATGAATTTGGTTTTGATGATTTCCTGTCACAAATTCAGCAAGTAAAGAAAATGGGTAACATGAAAGACTTGGTAGGAATGATACCAGGTGCTTCCAAAGCGATGAAGGATATCGAAATCGAAGACGATGCTTTCAAGCATATTGAAGCCATTATCCATTCTATGACTCCAATCGAAAGAAGTAAGCCTGCGATAATCGATGTAAAAAGAAAAGCTAGAATCGCCAAAGGTTCCGGAACAAAAGTAGAACAGGTTAATCAATTGATGAAGCAGTTTGAACAAATGAGCAAGATGATGAAGATGATGCAGGGTCCAGGAGGTAAAAACCTAATGAAAATGATGGGCGGAATGAAAGGAATGCCAGGTGGAATGCCGAGATAATAAAAATAGTTTCAAGTTTGCTTCGCCAGTTCGGCTTTCAGCCTCGTGTCAGGTTTCAAATTGTTGAAACAGAAATTTGAAACTTTTTTAAGTTAATAAATTAGAAGTTACTCTTTTAGACAAGAAAACTTAAAATCATAAACTAAAATTTTAGACAAAAAAATGCAACTACTCGACGGAAAAAAAACATCGGAAGATATTAAGAATGAAATTGCTGCCAAAGTGAAGACAATGAAAGACAATGGGGAAAAAGTACCTCATTTAGCTGCAGTAATTGTGGGAACTGATGGAGCAAGTTTAACTTATGTGGGAAGCAAAGTGCGCTCTTGCGAACAAATTGGTTTCGAATCCACTTTAGTAAGTTTGCCTGCCGATATCACCGAAGAAGCTTTGCTTGCTAAGATTAAGGAATTAAATGAAGACAACAATCTGGATGGTTACATCGTTCAGCTACCGTTACCAAAGCACATTGACGAGCAAAAAATCCTAATGGCTATTGATCCTGACAAAGATGTGGATGGTTTTCATCCTGCCAATTTTGGGAAAATGGCTTTAGATATGGAAACATTTTTGCCTGCAACACCTTTCGGAATAATGGAATTGTTGGAACGTTATAAAGTAGAAACAGCCGGGAAACACACCGTAGTTATCGGGCGCAGCCATATCGTGGGAAGACCAATGAGTATTTTGATGAGCCGTAAAGGATATCCTGGTGACTCAACTGTAACGCTTACCCACAGTCGAACTAAAAATATTGAAGAATACACTAAAGACGCCGATATCATCATCACTGCCCTTGGTGTTCCAAATTATCTCAAAGCCGACATGGTAAAAGATGGTGTTGTCGTTATCGACGTTGGAATCACTAGAGTAGAAGATGCTTCTCATCCAAAAGGATATGTAATTACTGGTGACGTTGACTTTGACGGCGTAAGCAAAAAATCGTCTTTCATCACTCCGGTTCCAGGTGGAGTTGGGCCAATGACTATCGCGATGCTGTTGAAAAACACGCTTTTGGCAAGAGAAATTAGAAGCAGAAAATAAAAAAATATATTATTTACAAAAGCCGTTTCATTAAGTTGAAACGGCTTTTTTGTGTTTTGTAAGTTCCTTTTTTCATCATAAAATCCGAGTAAATCAGTTTTATCCGTACAATCCGTGGCTAAATATTGAATCCAAGTCTATTTAATCTTTTGTTTTTTCTTAAGTTTTTTAAAACAAAACAATAGGCTTCTTTGTTAATAGGGGCTCCTGCTTTTCGTTACAATCTTTTGGGACGAGACAGCACAAAAGGGTTTCCACTGAACACGAGCGAAGCGAATTGACGAAGTAATCGAGACTAAAAGGAGACATTATACCTTCTTGTAATCATTAAAAAAAGAAGAATAACTATAGTCAAATTCAGGTTTACAGACATTTATAAAATATTTTTTGCAAAACACTTGTTTCGTAAATAACTATTTAGTTTATTTGTGTACTACTAATCTAGTGCACTAAAAATCTATACTATGATAAATATTCAAAATCTAACTTTTCAGTACAAAAAGCAGAATGCTTTGTTTACTGATTTATCCTTTCTGCAGGGAAATGGCAGTATTGTAGGACTGCTGGGCAAAAACGGAGCCGGGAAATCAACTTTTCTCAAGTTAATCTCCGGTTTGCTGAAACCGCAATCGGGAGAATTAAAAATCAATGGCTTCAAACCCTTTGATCGATTGCCGGATTATTTGTCG
The DNA here is from genome assembly GCF_056403035.1 of Flavobacterium sp. P3_A6. Taxonomy (NCBI): domain Bacteria; kingdom Pseudomonadati; phylum Bacteroidota; class Flavobacteriia; order Flavobacteriales; family Flavobacteriaceae; genus Flavobacterium; species Flavobacterium sp. P3_A6. The sequence goes on from NZ_JBFUGG010000010.1 coordinate 28,404, forward strand.
GATATCTATATGGTTTCCGAAGAGTTTTCTTTTCCTTCGGTGACCATTGGACTGTATATAAAGGCAACCGCTCCTTTGTATTCAAAATTCGATTACAATAAAATGGACAAAATCCTTCAGGAATTTGAATTAGATTCTGCAAAAAAGTTAAACGGACTTTCCCATGGACAGCGCAAAAAGTTCCTGATTGCTTTTGCCTTATCAACTAATTGCAGTTTGCTCATTCTGGATGAGCCAACCAATGGTTTGGATATTCCTTCTAAAAGTTTGTTCCGAAAAATACTTGTCAGTTCAGTTTCCGAGGAACAGTTGGTGCTCGTATCAACTCATCAGGTAAAAGATATTGAAACGATAATCGATAAAATCGTAGTGCTCGATGAGGGAAAAATAGTTTTTAACGAAGGTATTTTCGATATCAGCCAGCAATGGCAATTTAAAACCGTTGCCAGTTTAGCCGATGCTGAAACACCGATTTATCAAGAGAAATGTCTTGGCGGATACCGTATAATAACTCCTGTAGACTCACTCGGCGAAACCGAGATTGACATCGAACTGCTTTTTAATGCCATCATCAATAAAGTAACCATAAAATCCGAAAGCTATGCCGTTTAATAACTATTTTAATAAAAACCGATTTGCCAGTTTATTCAAACAGGATTTGCTGATTAACAAAACAAAATATCTTCTCGCTGTTCTTGGATTAGTGCTTGTTACTTATTTATTATGCTATTTGTATCTTAATAGCTGTAAAAATAGTATGATTAAATACGATTATTCTATAAACCAGAATTATACAGTTTGTTTTGCATTTTTTATGGTGGCAGTAGGGGTAATTGTTGGTACAGCATTTCCCGATTTGTCCGATAAAATTAAGACAGGTGATTATTTACTCAATCCAGGCTCTGCTTTTGAAAAAGTGATGCTCCAGTTTCTGATTAGAATTTTACTTTTTATCCCTATTGCTTTGGGGATATTTTGGGTGGCCATTCGTTTGGCAAAAGCTTCCTTAATTCCCGGAGAATCAGGATTAGATCCAGCTATAATCCCTTATTTTGAATTTCGTTTTTTGGTAACTAATCCGAAAAATGGGCTGTGGGAATTTTGGCGGATAATTTTTATGATTTTTTTATTGTTTTCTTATGGAACTTATCTTTTTGCCGGTGCGGCTCATTTTAAACGTTATGCATTGGTTAAGACAGTGGTTGTTTCCGTAGTTCTATTTGTAACTTCGATGTTATTTTCGTCGATGCTGTCCCATATTTTTTATCCTAAGGAAACTCATGGTTTTAATATTGAGCTGAAGGGTTTTGCTGTTACAGAACATATTGACAGTATTATGATCTTTACTTTATCGCTGGTTCTGATTTCTTGGATGTTCTTTTTGGCAATTGCTTATTTTAAAATAAAAGAAAAAGAAGTTTAATATGGATTTTAAATCAACAAAAGGGATTTATCTTCAGATAGTGGATAATCTCTGCCGGCAAATTTTGGAAGGACAGCTGCAGTCTGGTGATCGGGTAGCTTCGGTGCGGGATTTGGCAGCCGAATTTGAAGTGAATCACAATACGGTGATGCGGGCGTATACGAACCTGCAGGAGTCAGGTATTTTCGACAACAAACGGGGTATCGGTTTTTTTATCTCCGAAAAAGCCCTAGAGCTGATTAAAGCAACTGAAAAAGCTAATTTTTTCAGTCAGGATTTACCCGATTTCCTGCTCAAAATAAAATTGCTCCAGCTCAACAGTACCGATTTAAACGAATTATTATCCGTAATAAAAAACAATGATGATGAAATCGCGTAAAAATAAGCGTTTGCCAAAGCAAATATCTTTAATTAAAAGGCGATACCATATTTGCCCTTTAACAAATAAAATATACAAATATGAAAACCAGTAATAAAATATTTATCTCTTTTTTGATTTTTCTATTTAGTGGAATTATCGCTTTATATATCGGATCCAAATATTATGCCGAGGAGTATGATACTGATGATTTTGTGCATCAAGAAAAACTATTACCAGCTTTTTCGGTAGTGGTTGCAGAACCAGGAGCTGCTTTTTGTTTAAATAATGGAAAAGAAAACAAAATAACTCATACGTATTTGAAAGGAAGTGTTCCGGATATTGGTTCTTTTGCAGTTCGGAATGATACTCTTTTTATGTCTATGGTAAAACTAAAAAAAGGTCAGGTTAGGCATACCAGCAATGTAACTTATGTGTCTTGTGTAAATGTAAAAAGCATCGTGAGTAAAGAAAATTCAGATATTCGATTGGACAAGTTTGAAGCAGATACTTTGGATGTTAGTATGAATAAGTCTAGACTGAATTGGGAATTTGGTAATATTATCTCACTTCAGATACAGGCCAAAGATTCTGATATTTACCTTTATGGAAAAAAAATAGAGAAGACAAAGATTCAGTTAGATAAAACACAGTTAAGGATAGATACGAAAACAAGAATTAATGAATTATCAGGAATTTTAATCAATAATTCAGAGGGGTTTTTTTCTCATAGTGCAAAAATTCATCTTGACACTGATAGAACGAGCTCTTATAACTTTTATGATTTTGTAAATTAACCGTATATCATAACATTTAAGTTTAACGTTTAAATGTGAATTTTTGTTTTTTGTGAGTAAATTAATGAATAAGTTGTTGTATGTTTAAAAACTTAACATTTAATTGTAATCCTTTTCTATATTAATAAGTAAGTTTGAAAACTCAAAAAAACGACATCATTATCTATTTGTCGATAGTTAGTTAATTGTGGAAAAACTTGATGCTACTACTGTGTCTTATTTGAGCATTAAGAAAATTGAAATTAAAGCAACAACGACTGAATATGCAATCGGTATAATAAAGCAATTTATCAAAATTGATAAACCCGATGAAAGACTTCTTTTTTAGAATTTTTTCATCGGGTTTTGTTTTAAAATGGATTTAATAATCCCCTCTTTTTTTGAATCTTGGATCATCTCTTTTGATGAATTCGGTTCTTCTTTTTTGAGGTTCCGTTTTTGGTAAGCTGGCTTCCTCGGTCTTGCTGGAAGGTTCAATCAATTGGTTGAGTTCTTTAATTTCGGCGTCGGTTAAATCACGGTAGCGTCCTACGGATACATCCAATGAAATATTGATAATTCGAATGCGTTTCAAGGCGGTAACTTCGTATCCTAAATATTCGCACATTCTGCGGATTTGGCGATTTAATCCTTGTGTCAGAATGATTTTGAAAATGTATTTGCTGATTTGCTCTACTTTACATTTTCGGGTAACGGTGTCCAAAATGGGTACGCCATTTCCCATTCGCTCAATAAAACGATCTGTTATGGGTTTGTTTACCGTTACGGTATATTCTTTTTCGTGATTGTTTCTGGCACGCAGTATTTTGTTGACGATATCGCCGTCGTTGGTCATGAAAATCAGGCCTTCGCTGGCTTTGTCCAATCGCCCAATAGGAAAAATGCGTTTGGGATAATTGATGTAATCCACTATGTTGTTGCGTACTTCCAGATTGGTGGTGCATTCTATTCCTACAGGTTTGTAGAAAGCAAGATAAACTGGTTTTTCGTTTTTCTCCCGGATTAGTTTTCCGTCTATGCGCACTTCGTCATCTGGTGAAACTTTTGTTCCAAGTTTTGGTACGACTCCATTGATGGTCACTCGGCCTTCTTCGATAAATTTATCGGCTTCGCGACGGGAACAATAGCCTGTTTCTCCTATGAATTTATTGAGGCGTTTTAGATTTTCTTCCATACTGCAAAAGTAATCTTTTTTTAGACTTCTTGGATTTTTAGAATATTAGACTTTTTGATTTCTTCCTGAAACTAAAAAAATAAAACCTTTTAGTCCCGATAGCAGTGAAAATCCTTATGAGCCGGGGTTCGGCTTATAAGATTGTAACGGATAGCGGGAATCCATATTAACAAAAAAGCCTATTCTTCGGCTTCAAATAAAAAGCGATAGATTTCTTGGTATAATTTATCGTCGTGCATCGAATGGCCTAAATCATTTGTGGCGATGAATTTTCCTTTTTTCCAACCGCTTGCGATTTTTTGGCCTTCTTCAAAAGCAACTACTGCATCGGTAGTATCATGGGCGATGATTCCTTCAATTTGGATATGCTTGGCAAATGCGCCTCCGGAGAAATCCTCCAATTTGAGATTAAAATTTTCTAAATAGCGTTTTTTCAAGAGACTGAACATTTTTCGGTTGAGGCTCAAAATTTGGATATAGTTGTCGATGAGTGTTTTTAAATCGGAGGGAGCGCCGAGAATCACCATTTTTTCAATGCTGGTTTCGGGATACAGATACTGATGAAAGATGCAGGCCGAACCACCGATGGAATGACCGATGATGATGCTCGGGTTGTATTTTTTGACCGCTTTGTTAATGAATTCGGCATAACGGGGAACGTTGAATTCCTTACCGCTGCTTTGTCCGTGAGCGGGAGCGTCTATGGCGATTATGGTGCTTCCTGATTTTTGCAGATACGGCAGGGTTTTTTCCCAACGTGCCGAATTGCTTTCCCAGCCGTGCACCAAGAGGATTTTGGTGTTGTTCCCTTTCCAAATATAGGTTTGGAAATGATGTTCGTTGTGCTGGAATTTTTCTTTGATGGTATCCTGCAGAATTTCCGGAAGCTTGTCTTCCGAGATTTTGCCTATTCTAGGGTTGGTAAAAAGAGCATAGGAAATGTGTAATGCTTTTTTGGGATGCACTAAATGAAGTAGGTTGATGTATTGGCCAACAGCCTTGACAGTTAGAAACCGGATGCTTTTTTTTAGGCTCAAAATAATGTGTTATAAAAAAAGCCTCGAATTTCGAGGCTTAGTTGTTTTTTTAGAACTTAGAAAACAATTGCTGCATTTTCTCTCTTTCTTCTTCAGCCAAAACACTGTCGACTAAAATTCTTCCAGAGTGTTCATCAATTAAGATTTTCTTTCTGGCAGCAATTTCTACTTGTGTTTGTGGCGGAATGGTGAAGAATGATCCTGCAGATGCTCCTCTTTCGATAGAAACAACAGCTAATCCGTTACGGACACTGCTTCTGATTCTTTTGTAAGCTACCAATAAACGATCTTCGATTAGTGCTTCAAACTCTGCCGATTTCTCGCTTAAGAAGATTTCTTCTTTTTGAGTTTCGGACATGATAGCATCCAATTCTGATTTTTTATGTTTTAAATGAGATGATTTAGAATCTAATTTTTCTTTTGAAGAAGCGATTACTTCTTTTTTGTGTTCAATAGAAGCTTTCATTTCTTTAATTTGCTTTTCAGCTAATTGAATTTCTAATTCTTGAAACTCAACTTCTTTGGTCAAAGAATTGAATTCGCGGTTATTACGAACGCTTTCTTGTTGTTTAGTGTATTTTTTGACAGCTTCTTTGTGCTCGTCAATTGCATTTATTTTTTGTTTGATAAGGTTCTCGATTACCTCAAGTTCGCTTTTCAATTTCTCTGAACGAGTGCTTAAACCTGCAACTTCATCTTCTAAATCTTCTACTTCTAAAGGCAGTTCACCTCTCACGTTTCTGATTTCGTCAATTCTAGAGTCAATAAGCTGTAAATCGTATATTGCTCTTAACTTGTCCTCAACACTTAATTCTTTCGTATTCGCCATATTCTATAAGTACTTAACTGGATTTGTATTTTCTTCCGATAAAATGATTGCAAAATTAAGGATTTTTTTTCTAAGATAATCAACAATATACTCTTTTGTATAACGTTCACTTTCAAAATGTCCAATATCGGCTAATAAAAGCTGATTTTCGGCTTCATAATATTGATGATATTTTAAATCGGCTGTCAAAAAAACATCGGCACCAGCCTGTATTGCATTTTTTATGGCAAAACTTCCCGATCCGCCCAAAACGGCTACTTTTTTTATCTTTTTTCCTGTAAAAGCGGAGTGACGTATTCCGTTGGCTTTCATTTTGTCTTTGGCATAAGCAAGAAAATCTTTTTCATCCATTTCTTCTTCCAATTCGCCAATCATTCCCAAACCAATATGATTAAAAGTGTTTTTCATATTGTAGATTTCAGTAGCCACTTCTTCGTAGATATGATTTTCACGAAGCGCTTTTATGATTCCAGTTTCTAAATGTTTTGCATACACTACTTCGATTTTGGTTTCTGTACCTCGTGACAAAACGCCTCTTTCACCAATGGTAGGCTCGCTTTTTTCGTTGCCTTGGTACGTAAAAGTTCCTTCGGAGTTGAAACTGCATTTGTCATAATTTCCAATGCTTCCCGCACCAGCTTCAAACAAAGCTTCTCTAACTTTTTCGGCATTGTCCCGAATGGTATACGTAACTAATTTTCGGATGTTATTTTGTTTTGGGATTAAAATTTTGGTGTTTATAAGCCCCAAAGTGTCACAAAATATTTTGTTTACTCCTTCTGGATGATTATCCAGTGCAGTATGAACTGCATATATGGCAATGTCATTTTTTATAGCTTTGAGCAGGGCACGCTCTACATAATTTTTACCAGTTATTTTTTTTATTGCAGCAAATAAGATGGGATGGAAACAAACGACCAAATTGCATTTTTTTGCAATAGCTTCGTCAATAACATTTTCTAAAGCATCATGGCAAACTAAAATGCCTGTTGCTGTAGTGTTTTCGTCTCCAATTATTAATCCTACATTATCAAAATCTTCGGCATAAGCCAGTGGAGCCATTTCTTCAAGAACAGAAAGAATTTCTTTTATTGTACTCATTTTTTAATCTTTTCGAGGTATTTGTTATCTGTATTTTAAAAATTAATAACGTAAATTATTTGAAATTAATTTGTAAAGTTACAATATAGTCAGTTTTTAATAATTTCCGTTCAAAGATAAAATATTATACTTTCGTAAAAAGAATTTACTGTGAAAAATTACGATTTCATTAGCCATTTTGTATGGCTTTTTTATTGGTGTTTAATAGTGTTAATTTTTTGTCTCGGATTAATAAATGAGAGAGCATTCTTTAATCCTAAATAGGCAGGCAAGAATTGGAAGATGATAAAATGTAAAGCATTTGAAAAATTATGAATTAATATAGTTTTGCTTTTAATTCTTTATATTCAGCTGTCATTTCCAGAGCATTATAAACACTCAAAAGGTTTTTAGAAATATCTTCGTTTTCAGGATTCATTTCAATTGCTTTTTGGAGATAAGGAATCGTCTTTTTATAGACATTATCCCTTTTTATTTTTAAATCATCGTACTTTTTCATCTCTGCAGGAGATGTACCTAGCTTATTCATGTCTTCATTTATAGTTTCGGCTTCTTCCAGTTTTAAAAAGGAAAGATTTATATAAGCATTAATATATTTAGGATTAAGTGTTACTGCTTTTAGATAAAAATTTTCGGCATCGGTAGTGTTTTTGGCTTTAGCGCTAAGAACGCCCAGATTATAAACCAAATCGGCATCATTCTGATTTTTTTTCAAAATGGGGTTCATTGCTTTTTTATATGATTCATAATCTTTAGTTTCCAAATACAAATCAGCTTCTGCCAATGCCAGTGAAATGTCTTCCGGATTTTTTATTCTCGCTTCCGAAATTACTTTTTTGGCTTTTTCCCGATCTCCTTTTTGGATATAAAGCAAAGCCATGTTTTTATAGATCTCGCCTCTTTTCGAAATTCTTTTTTCTGTTCTAGGTTTTTCATGGGTGCCGGCTTGAATAGATAAATCGCGGTCATATTCAGTTGAGAAATTTTCTTCAGTTTTTGTTATTCGGTTTGTTGCAAAATAATTGATGMCAATTCCGGAAAAGTTAATAGCTTTGAGTGTTTCATAATGTTTAAGAGCTGTAGCATAATCTTCTCCATTTACAAATGCAACTGCTGAATTGTACAAATTAACAGTGTCTTTTGAATCTATTAAATAAGCTTCATACCGTTCATTAGCGCTGTCAATATATTTTTTTTCTTTAAAGTCGCTTACACCTATTTGGACTAATTTTTCTTTAATATTTTTAAAAGAACTCTGAATCTGACCAGTATATCTTCTTTTACCTGATTCTGATTCAATTTTGATGGTTTCTCTATATGATTTTGTTGCTAAAACTAAGTTTTTGCCTTCGTCAGTTTTTTTATCGGCTAATCTTAAAAAGGAACTTCCCTGAATGAAATAATATTGAGCTTTTTCTTCATCTTTAGAATTGTAAAMTTGATATTCAATACTTTTTAGAATAGATATTGCATTCTGCAGATTACCGCTGTCCAATTCTTTTTCTGCTTCTTTTATTTTTTCTTTTTGCGCTTCAATGATTCCCGTAAACAATAATAGGATTAAAACAATAAAGTAATTTTTTTTCATAATGTTGATAATTGCAGGTTAAACAAGTTTGGGTTTTTGGCTGTGTTTAATAGTATTAGTTATGTTGTTTTTTTGTTTAAAATCATTTAAACAACATGGTTTTATAACAAAAATAGAATTAAAAATGAGCCGCTTAAGGGGTTTTGGAGAGAATTTTATACTGGATAAACGGATTTCAGAAAACGATAAAAAACAATATGTTAATTTATGGTTATCACAATTCTAACATCCTTTTTTTATTAAAAATAATGCGATAAAAGGATCTTTTTTTAGGATAAATAAGCTGTAAACAATGATTTTATATAAAAATGAGATTATTATTTTTGGAATTGCAAAAGTTATTTCTTTGGATATTAATTTGATGGAAAAACATTTTTAGATTTGTAATTACTTCAGCTATTACCATAAAATGTTTTATTTTCGTAAAATGAATTTACTTCGAAAAATACTGTTCCCGTTTGCTGTTTTGTACGGCTTTATTACAGGCATTCGGAATTATCTCTTTGACAAGGGAGTTTTAAAATCATATTCTTTTGATTTGCCTGTTATTGCAGTGGGAAATCTTAGCGTAGGAGGAACAGGGAAAACACCGCAAATAGAATGTTTAATTCGATTGCTTTCTGGTCAATACAAGGTGGCAACTTTGAGCAGAGGCTATAAAAGACAATCAGAAGGGTTTGTTTTGGCCAATGAAAGTTCGGATGCACTGCAATTGGGAGATGAACCGTTCCAATTTTATCAAAAATTCAAAAACATTCAGGTTGCTGTAGATGCCAATAGAAAAAATGGTATCGAACAATTGCTCTCCAGTTCAATTAAACCAGATGTTATTTTATTGGATGATGCTTTTCAGCATCGAAAAGTAAAGGCAGGTTTGTATATTATGCTTACTTCGTATGGAGATTTGTATTGTAACGATTTTATGCTGCCTACAGGGAATTTGCGGGAAAGCAGGAGCGGAGCACAAAGAGCTAATATTGTTATTGTTACAAAATGCCCGCAGAATCTATCTGCGGGAGCTCAAAATGTTATTAAAAATGATCTGAAACTATCCCCAAATCAAAGTTTGTTCTTTACCTTTATAGAATATGATGAAGTGGTTTATTCGGATAAAAAAATAATAAAAGCTGACGAAGTTAAAGTGATGGATAAAGTACTCTTGGCCGGTATTGCAAAGCCTGAATCGTTTTTTGCCCATTTAAAGCAGGAAAATGATGAATGTTTAGCTTATCCGGATCATCACCATTTTAGCGAAAGCGAATTACAGGAAATTAAGAAAAAAGCAAACGGCAGAATTATCGTGACAACAGAAAAAGATTATGTCCGATTGAAGGGAAGTATTTTAAGCGGACAGCTTTATTATTTGCCTATAAAAAGTTCATTCCTTTCTGATGGGGATAGTTTTGATAAAAATATTTTGAATTATGTGGGACAAAGTACAGGAAACAGTTAATTACATTAAAGGGAAAATTAATTTTAGTCCCGAGTATGGTGTTATTTTAGGTTCAGGTTTGGGAGGATTTACGGAGGAAATTACAATTGAGTATGTGTTGCCTTATGATGAAATTCCCAATTTCCCTGTTTCGACAGTTCAAGGGCATAAGGGAGCATTGGTTTTTGGAACTATTGGTACTAAAAAAGTAGTTGCTATGCAGGGACGTTTTCATTTTTATGAAGGATATTCCATGAAAGAGGTAACTTTTCCAGTTAGGGTGATGAAATATTTAGGAATTCAAAAATTAATAGTCTCTAATGCTTCGGGAGGCGTGAATTCAAATTACAAAGTGGGTTCTATTGTGATAATTAAAGATCATATTAATTTTATGCCAGAGCATCCTCTTAGAGGGAAAAATGATGAGCGTTTTGGTCCAAGGTTTGTAAATATGAGCCAGCCTTATTCTGTTGAAATGATTGCCAAAGCCAAAGCTATTGCGCAAGAATTCAATATAGAAATTCATGACGGTGTTTATTTAGGCTTGCAGGGGCCAACTTTTGAAACCTTAGCCGAATATAGAATGGTTAAAATTCTAGGAGCTGATTGTGTAGGAATGTCAACGGTTCCAGAGGTTATTGTAGCCCGTCATATGGAACTGGAAATCTTTGGAGTTTCTATTATTACTGATATGGGTGATGAGGAAAGCATACTAACCATTTCGCATGATGAGGTTTTACAGGCCGCCAAAGGTGCTGAGCCTAATTTACGAAAGCTTGTTAAGGAGTTAATTAATAGGAGTTAAATTGCTGAAATTTTGTGCAATAGTAGTATAAAAATCTTCTGGAATAAAGGGTTTTGTAATTACATCAGTCATGCCAAATGAGATTAACATTTCTCTGTTTTCATTTAATGAAATGGCAGTCAGTGCAATAATCGGGGTTGTGGTGTCAAACTCTCTAATTTGCTGTGTTGCAATAGTGCCGTTTATTCCCAATAAATGGACATCCATTAAAACTAAATCGTAAGTGTTGTTTTTTAATACTTGAATAGCCTCTTCGCCATTATCCAAAATGGTACATTCCATTTGTTTTCTAGAAAGCATTTTTTTGGTAATCATTTGGTTTATTTTGTTGTCCTCAACTAATAATATTTTTTTGTTTTTGAATATTTCGGGATCGTAATTTTTAATTTTAGATTTGATTTGAACAGGTTTTGGATCTGTTTTGAAATTCAATTCAAATGAAAATGTTGAGCCTTTGCCAACGGTACTCTTCAATAGTATACGTCCGCCTAAAATCCTGACGAGTTTTTTTACAATAGTTAGTCCTAGTCCTGTGCCTCCAAATTTTCTGTTGATTTCGACCGATCCTTGAGAAAAGCTTTTGAAGACTGTTTTTAATTTGTCCTCAGGAATTCCGATACCAGTATCAATTATTTGAAAATAGATAGCGGCATTTTCGTTTGTGTAATTTCTTAAACGGGCAATAACACTAACTGTACCATCGTTTGTGAATTTTAAGGCGTTATTGATTAAGTTCATGAAAATTTGAGATAATTTTGTTGGGTCGCCTATTAAATTTTCAGGAATATTTGAGTCTATTTTAAGGATAAATTTGTTGTTATTTATGGTTGCAATTTCCTTAAGAGAGTTTTGGATATCTATTAATAATTGTTTGAGATTGAAGCTAATGTATTCAATTTCTAATTTATTGGAATCTATTTTGTTGATTTCTAAAATATCATTAATGAAATTAGTTAAATAACTGCCCGAAAACTGTAATGACTTTAGGTAGTGCATTTGCGTTTTTTTAGGGTTTTCTTCTAATAATAAATGGGTTATTCCGTTAATAGCGTTTAACGGTGTCCGAAGCTCGTGGCTCACTGTTGATAAAAATTCAGATCTGGCTTTTGATGCTTCTTCGGCTTTGTTTTTGGCAGCAATCAATTCATTGTTTTTTTCTTTTAATAATGAATTGGTCTGATTGCGTATAATATTGTTTTTGTACAGTGATAAACTCAATAGGGAGAGGATAGAAATTATCGCAATAGCTAATATGCTTATGAGTCTGGAGAATTTGTCGTTTTTTTCTTTTTCCTTTTTTTCTTTTTCTTTCTGTAATTTCTCCTCAATTCGTTGAGACTCTTTGAATGCTTCATAATCATTAATGCCAAGTTTTTCGTCATTGGCCAGAGTAATGCTTTCTTTTAAATTCAAATATTTTTTTAAATAAGTATAGGCAGCGGTCTTATCTAACATTTTGTCATAAGTTGTGCTTATCGCTAATAAAATATTTGACTGCTGGTTAAGGTCTCCTGTTTTTTTATTTAATTCCAGTGCTTTGGTGAAATAATTTAAAGCCAGATTATACCTCTTTTTTTGAGCTTCAATTGTTCCTGTTTGATATAATGCTTCCGTTTTTGCTAGAGTATTGCTTTGGGGCTTAGCAATAATAGAGCTAAAGATGGATGATGCTAAGGAATTATTGTTCCTGTATTTTGAAAGTATGCCTTTTTGAAGATTGATCTGATCTGCGTATTCATTAATGTTTAATTTTTTTTGAATTTCTTCAGCTTTGAGGATGCTGGCTTCAGCGAGAGTATATTTCTTTTTTTCTATATAAGTAAGTCCAAGATAATAATAAGCAATAGCTGTTACTTTAGTAGGTTTTTCAGAAATGCTATTCAATATTGCAATGCTTTTGCTGAAGACTTCTATAGCATCATTTTGAAGCTTTAGATCAAAATATATTTTGCCTAATTTGAAAGTCTGATTGGCTTGGGCTTCAATCTTATTGTTTTTTCTGCAATAATTGATTGACTTTTGGGTGTATAATAAAACGTCTTTATAATTATTTTCTTTTTCATTGTCAGCTACCAATTTTGAGTAATAGGCAACACTGTCTATAGACGCTTTTTTTTGCGGATATAGTTGGATTTGTAAGAAAAAAAATAATATTAAGAAGTATTTCATGGGTTGCTATTTATGGATATTCTTTATCTTTTGATAGTAACTCGTAGGCCAGTACTTACGTTTTTTTTGCTAAATTTACACTTTTATTCGAGTTCAATAATAAAATTAAATCAATGATTCGGGAAGAATAACCAATTTCATTATCATACCAGCCTACAACTTTTACCATCTTATCAATTACTGAAGTAAGCTGAGAATCAAATATACATGAATTTTTGTTGCCAATTACATCTACTGACACAATTGGATCTTCGGTGTATTCTAAAATACCTTTTAAATTGGTTTTTGAGGCCTGTTTGAAAGCATTATTTATTTCTTCTATGGTAACGGTTTGTTTTACATTGAATGTGATATCAGTCAGAGAACCATCGGGTACAGGAACGCGAATACCGCATCCTCCCATTTTACCGTCGAGTGATTTGAAAATTTTGGTTAAGGCTTTTGCCGCACCAGTTGTTGTTGGAACAATAGACTGGCTTGCTCCTCTGGCTCTTCGTAGATCCTTATGAGGCTGATCATGTAAACTTTGATCTGTTGTAAAGGAATGGATTGTTGTAATATAAGCTTGTTCGATACCGCAAAGTTCCTCAATAACTTTAATCATGGGCGCCGCATTATTAGTTGTACAGCTTGCATTAGATATAATCGTTTCGGTTCCGTCAAGAATTGATTCATTAACACCCAAGACTACTGTTTTTATAGTGTCAACTTCAGATGGAGCAGAGAGGATTACTCTTTTGGCTCCAGCCAAAACATGAGCATTTATTTCATCAAATGTTTTATATTTTCCTGTAGATTCTATTACAAAATCGATGTCAATACTTTTCCAGTTAAGGTTTGAGATATTTTTTTCGTGGAAAAATAAAAAGTGTTTTCCGTCAACTTCAATTCCTTTTTCATCATGATTTACCGCAAAAGGCAAAACACCATGAATACTGTCGTATTTTACCAAATGAGCCATGGTTTTTTTCTCGGCGATGTCATTGATGGCAACTACTTCAATAGTAGGATGGTTTAAAAGAAGGCGGAATAAATTTCTTCCAATTCTTCCAAACCCATTAATAGCGATTCTTGTTTTCAAGTTTAACCGTTTAATTGTTTAACCGTTTAATTGTTTAATCGAGTAAACAATTAAATGAATAAACGATTTATAATATATGTTTTTGTGCTTTATATGAAGATCGTACCAAAGGACCGCTTTCGACATGGCGAAAACCTAATTCCAAACCGTATTTTTCATATCGATCAAATTGTTCAGGAGTTATGAATTCTTTTACAGGAAGGTGTTTTTTACTTGGCTGTAAATATTGGCCAATAGTAACAATGTCAACATTGGCAGCTTTTAAATCCCGCATGGTTTGAAAAACTTCCTCTTCCTGTTCGCCAAGACCCAGCATAATTCCAGATTTGGTTCTGTTGATGCCTTTCTCTTTAAGGTATCTCAATACTTCCAGGCTTCGGTCATATTTTGCTTGTATGCGCACTTCACGGGTTAATCGACGGACAGTTTCCACATTGTGGGATACTACTTCTGGATTCGCTTCTACGATACGATCAATGTTCCTTTCTATACCTTGAAAATCTGGAATCAATGTTTCAAGAGTAGTGTTTGGGTTCATTCTTCGGATGGCTTTTACAGTTTCAATCCATATAATAGAACCGCCATCTTTCAAATCATCTCTGTCAACACTTGTGATTACAGCGTGTTTTATATTCATTATTTTGATAGAGCGGGCTACTTTTTCAGGTTCATCCCAATCTACAGTTTCTGGTCTTCCGGTTTTTACGCCGCAAAAACCACAGGAACGAGTACAGATATTTCCCAGAATCATAAAAGTTGCGGTTCCTTCACCCCAGCATTCTCCCATGTTTGGACAGCTTCCAGAGGTGCAAATAGTATTCAGGCTATATTTGTCGACAAGTCCTCTAAGTTCGGTATATTTTTGTCCTATTGGGAGTTTTACTTTCAGCCATTTTGGTTTAGTTATGCCTTGTTCAGCTTCGCCTCGAGTTCCAACAGGCATTGTATTATTTAAAACAGTTTCCATATTTCAATTTTCAGACTGCAAAGATAAGCAATGTAGTTTTAGAATTCGAGTTCCATATTTGTGAAATTTGATAAAACTTGTTGGGATACCGACTCTGTTTTAAGTTTTTTGAATAAAAAATGGTTTTGGCATTAAATGAATTTAGATATTAATGAGCTGTTAAATTTTTACAGATTTGAATAAAACGGGTTTCAGTTGTTTTTAAACTTATAGTATATTTGTATTCTTAAAATAAATAAAATAAGAGATGAACACAAAATCATTATTACTAGGAGCATTAGCTGTTTTACTTGGGGTTTCTACAGCGCAAGCGCAAATTAATTTTGGAGAAAAAGCATTAGGTGCCGTTCAAAAAGGAATTGCAGGATTTACTTTTACTGATGCCGATGCAGCGGCTTTGTCCAAACCAGCGGTTGATAAAATGGATGCCGAAAATAAAGTGGCAGCACCAACAGATCCTTATGCTATCCGTTTGGCCAGAGTTTTTGGAAAATATACTCAAGGTGAATTTTACACGCTGAATTACAAAGTATATTTAACGAAAGATATCAATGCTTTTGCTACTGCAGATGGCAGTGTACGTGTGTTTTCCGGTTTGATGGATGTAATGGATGATAATCAGCTAATCGCTGTTATTGGTCACGAAATTGGCCATGTTCATAATCATGATTCCAGAGATGCAATGAAAGCTTTGTATCAAAAAGAAGCTTTGATTGATGCCGCTTCTTCTCAATCTGTTAAAGTTGCAGCGGTTACCGACAGCCAATTGGCCAAAATAGGGAGTGCCATGATTGACTGTAAATACAGCCGTAAACAGGAATCGGAAGCGGATTTGTTTGCTTATGATTTTATGAAAAAAAACGGGTATGATGTAAATGCTGAGGAATCTGCATTTAGAATATTGGCAAAAATGAGCGAAGGTGCTCAAAGTTCTTTTATTGATCAAATGATGAGCTCTCATCCTGACTCTCAATTAAGAGCAGATAATGCCAAAGCAAGAGCTGAAAAAGACGGTTTGTACAAACTTTATGTGCAAAAACCAATTGTTAACACTCTTCCAAAGAAAACGGCAGCTACGGCTAAAAAGAAAACGACAACTGCTAAAAAGAAATAATAATAAATCTTGAAGTGTTTAGAATTAAAAAGAGAAAGCTGAATTACAATAATTCAGCTTTCTCTTTTTTTGTTGGTTAAAATCTAATTAGTTTGAATTGTAATCGGTAAATTATAAGAGGTTCGAACTGCTTTACCATCAAGAATTCCTGGACTCCATTTGGTTTTTAATGATTTTAAAACACGGATGGCTTCTGCTCCTAATCCGTAACCAGGATCTTTTATAACTCTTATGTCTGTCATGCTTCCGTCTTTTTCAATAACAAAAGAAACACTCACACGAATTGCCATTTCACTGTCCAGTTCTGGTTTTTCAAAATTATTACCGACATAAGTATAAAATTTGTTGATGCCTCCTGGGAATTCAGGTTTTTTGTCTAATACGGCGCTATTCATAACAGTGTTGTTAGGAATGCTGGAAGCTTCTGTTCCTGAAGTTCCTGTTGAGGTTCCTGTGCCTACGCCTGTTCCGCCTGTACTTGCAGTACTGCTATCCGTAGTGTTTTTGAGTTCGTCATTGGTGGCAATTTTTTCTGGTGTTGCTAATGAGGCTTGAACTATTTCTGGATTTATAAGCTGTGTATTGGTATTAATGTTCTCAGTAATGGGGTGGGTAACTTTGGGCATCGGGGCTTCTTCTTCTGTTTTTGGTGGCACATAAGCGTCGAACTTAGTGACCACAACTGGATCTGGCTCGGGCAATAAAGATTCAATTATAGTGCCATGCTCAGGATTCAGATAATTATAAACCATTGGAATACTTATTGTGGCTGTCAAAAGCGATATTCCCATGAGGAGCGCAAAAAAGGATGTTTTGGTGTTTTCTTGGCGTAAATGATACGCGCCATATTCTTTGTTTCTGTTTTCGAATACGATGTCAGTCCAGCTTGTTTCGTAGAGGTTTAGTTTAGACATAATTATGGATTTAATGGTTAAAGTAGAGATTAAATCATAAGCTAAAGTGGTTTAAACTTCTAACGCAAATAGCAGGAATATTAGTATGTGTAAAGGTGAATTTTTATTAATTATTTTGTTAAATAATTACATTTTTGAATAAAACCGACTATTTGTGCGGGTTGACTGTTTAGAAATTTAAGAATATTATCTTCTATTCTGTATAATTTCTGAAAGTAATTTTTTAGCACGAAGCAATTTGATTTTTACATTGCTCAATGGCTCGTCGATTTTGTTGGCGATTTCCTGATAGCTCATTTCCTGAAAATAACGCAATTGGATTACTTCTTGATAATGAGGCTTTAGTTCTTTGATGAACTGCAATAATTGAGAAAGATTTTGTTCTGTGATTAATACATCTTCTGCTGATGGAGTAGTGTCGGCAACATTATAGGCCGTTTGATCTTGTTCATCCGTAATTTCAATAAACAGGCTCGATTTTTTTTTGCGGATTAAATCGATATGCACATTTTTTGCAATAGAAATCAGCCAAGTATTGAATTGAAATTCAGAGTTATAAGTAGCTATTTTATCAAATGCTTTAGAAAAAGTTTCAATGGTAATATCTTCGGCAGAGGTTTCGTTTTCAGTGCGTTTTAGCATAAAACCATACACCTCATTCCAATAATGGTTCAATAGAAAAGTAAAGGCGGCCTGGTTTCCTTTTTTGGCTTTTTCTATTTGTTTTTTTATTTCCAATGCGCAGGTTTTGAAAAAATGTTAGTTACAAAGACGTTTATTTGCGTGAATATAAGTATAATTTCGATAATAGGATACCAATACATTACATCTTTTTCTTTTAATTTTCCTGAAGCAAACCCTACGACGATCCATGAAACTAAGTAGCGAAACCCAATAAGGCTTAAAACCAATATCCATTGGAATTGAAAAACTAATAAAACAATTGGTGTTAATAGGAACAATAATTGTGAGCTAAAGAAAAGTCCTAGCTGTATCTTGTCGAATGTTTTGTAGTGGCTGGCTGTGGCAACATGCCTTCTTTTTTGGATAAACCAATCTTTGAAAGAGGTTTTTGGTGCTGAGTATGTAAAACTTTCAGGCGTATAGCTGATAGTAGTGTTGTCTGAATCTGCGGCCTGATTGATAAATAAATCATCATCACCAGAACGGATTTGGATATGGTCGATAAAACCGTTTACATTGAAAAATTCGTCTTTCTTGTATGCTAAATTACGCCCAACACCCATATATGGCTTGCCTATTTTTGCCCACGAAAAATATTGAATAGCCGTAAGCAAAGTTTCATATCGGATTATTTTATTTAAAAAGGAATTGGCTATTTTCTCGTAGCCGCCATAGCCCAAAACAATGGTTTTTTGTTTTGTAAACTGGGAGCTCATTGCAGTTATCCAATCTTTGGAAGTTGGATAACAATCTGCATCGGTAAATAATAAATGTTCTTTCTGAGCAGCTTTGATTCCTAATGTTAAAGCATATTTTTTGTTTCCCCAAAAAGCTTCGTTATTTTTTACTTTAACTAATTTTATGTTCGGATACGTTTTTTCAAACTCTTCAAATATATCCAAAGTAGTATCGCTCGAAGCATCGTCAATCAAAACGATTTCGAAGTCGGGATAATTTTGTTCGGCCAATAGAGGAATATATTTGATAACATTTTCTTCTTCATTTTTGGCACAAACAATTATAGAAACAGGAATGTTTTTAGGGCTAATTTCCTGTGCTTTTGCAAAAGAAAACTTTCCAAAAACAATCAGATAATAAAAAAGTTGAATGACAACTATTGCAATAAAAAAGTATAGAGTAAAGGTTAGTATCATTGTATTTTTTGGCTTTTAAAAACGATTGCAAAGGTAATTAGCAATTGTCAATTATCAATGTAAAATCAGTAATTACTTTCTGTTTTTAGCCATTTCTTTCGCTACAGCCATAGATTGAGGGTTTTCTGTTTTTTTCAATTCGGAAATAATGTTTGCGTAATTTTTGTCATCCCTGTTTTGCGACATTTTATTTTTGGCTTGCATCGCTTCAATTTTTATTTCAAAAGCTACAATTCCGCGGGTCTGCATCATTGTTTTCTTTGATAAATCAGCTACACGAACGGGACATTTAGAGTTTTGTTCGTATTTGTCTACGAGCTTTGTTAGCGAATCAATTGCGGCATCTCCTTCTATGATTTTTATTTTTCCGTAAATATGAACTGCCGAGTAATTCCAAGTGGGAACATTCTCGTGGTCGTACCAAGATGAAGATATGTAAGCGTGCGGTCCCGTAAATACTGCTAAAACTTGTTCATCCGATTCAAAAGCGGTCCATTGCGGATTTTCTTTTGAAATATGACCCATCAAAACTTCTTCTCCGTTTTTATTGATTTCTAGTTCCAATGGAATATGCGTTGCCCATAATTTTCCATTGGTTTGATTGATAAGCAGTCCAAAAGCATTTTCTTTTAGAAATTTTCTGACGGAGTCTTTGTCTTCGTTTTTATATAAATCCGGAATGTACATTTTTTATAATTTTATAGTGTTTTTTGAAAACAAACAGCATCTAAKCGGTTTACATATTTACCATAGTTTGGTGTTTTTCTATAGTTTGATTTCAAGTAAAAGGAACAGGCTTCTTGGTTTTTTACACGTGTTTCCAATACCAATTCTTCATAATTCAACTCTTTTGCTTTTGTTTCCAAAAAAGACAAAATGCTTTGTCCAATATTTTTTCTAGGATATTTGGCAAACATTCGTTTTACTTCTCCTGTTTTTTCAGAAAGCGGTCTAATTGCTCCGCATCCCACAATTTCGTCATCTAATTCTGCTATGATAAATACGTATTTTGGATTGCTGTATTCCCAATCCGTAAATGAATTTTTGCCGTCGCTTCCAAATCGTTCATAAAGATTTTGCGATAATTCCTCTATTATAGGATAAACGTAAGGGTCATTTGGATTTGAAATTTTGATTGCCAGCATTTTTCGAATTAAATTGTTTTAAAGTTAAATTATATTCACTTCCGCTTCAATATGAATCCCAAATGTATTGAAAACAGTATCTTGAACAGTTTTGGAGACATCCAAAATTTCCTGTCCGGTCGCATCTCCATAGTTTACTAAAACTAAGGCTTGGTTTTTATGGATTCCTGCGTCGCCAAAACGTTTTCCTTTTAAACCAGCTTGTTCAATCAGCCAACCTGCAGGAACTTTGACTTCGGTTTCTGAAATGTCGAAGAATCTCATTTCGGGAAATTTTTGGTGGATTTTCTTAAAATCAGTTTTTAAAAGAATTGGATTTTTGAAAAAACTGCCGCTGTTTCCTAACTCGGCTGGATCTGGTAATTTGCTTTTGCGGATGGCAATTACGGCATTGCTCACGTCTTTTAAACCGGGAGTTGTGATGTTATTTTTGGCTAATTCGGCGGTGATGTCACCGTACGAAGTATTTATTTTATGGTTTTGTTTCGTTAGTTTGAAAACTACCGAAACGATAATGTACTGATCTTTGATTTCGTTTTTGAAAACACTTTCTCTATACCCAAAACGGCATTCTTCATTGGTGAAGGTTCTCATTTCCTGATTTTCGATATTGATTGCTTCGCAGGAAACAAAGGTGTCTTTCATTTCGGTACCATAGGCGCCAATGTTTTGTATTGGCGTTGTGCCAACATTACCTGGAATTAGCGACATATTTTCGAGTCCTCCGAAGTTTTGGTCTATTGCCCAAAGCACAAATTGATGCCAATTTTCTCCGGCTTGGCTTTCGACCCAAACATAGTCGGCATCTTCTTTCAGTATTTTTTTTCCTTTTAAATCAATATGTATTACAAGAGCTTCGATGTTTTTTGTCAAAAGCATATTGCTTCCTCCGCCAAGAATGAATTTCTGTTGGTTTTTGTTTTGTTCCAAAATGCTTTTCAATTCGGATACGCTGTGAACGGCAACAAATTGTTTGGCTTTGGCTTCAATGCCAAAAGTATTGTAGTTTTTTAAAGAAAAATTATTTAAAATCTCCATAAAGAATTGGATTTATATAGTATTTAGCCTTTGGATTTATTCCGAATATAAAGCTCTGTCGATAAAATTATTGAAAGGTTTCAAGGCTATCATTTTTTCAACCATTGTTGGTACAAAATCCTTTTGAGTAACCAATTTAGTGTCGAATTGCTGAGTAGCTGTAAAACTTTTTAATTTCAGGAATTCAATGGCTGGATCTTCTTTGTCGTAGCCTTTTGGAGGATTTTTTAAAGTCGAATTTTCATCTCTATTCAAATTTTGATAAATAGATTGGAAGGTTTTGTCGTTTAGAATTTCTTGTAAATCATCATAGAAAAAGTGAATTTCTTTTCTGATTTTTTGTAGCTGGTCGGGTTGCGGGCAATACAATCCACCGCCAACAAAGCATTTTCCGTTTTCTACATGCAGGTAATAACCCGAAGCTTCCGTATGTTTGGCTCCTGCGGATATCCAAACGCCTAAATTTGTTTTGTAAGGTGATTTGTCTTTGGCAAACCGAACATCACGATTAATTCTGAAAATGCAGTTTTTGACTTCCAGCATTTCCAGCGATGGGTCAAGCGGTTTTAAGGCATCAAGCAAAGAGGCTACCAATTGATGGTAGTCTTTTTTTACGGCTTCGTAGCGTTTTTTGTTTTCAAGAAACCAATCACGATTGTTATTGGCTTTTAAATCTTCGAGGAATTGTAACGTATCTTTTGAGAGCATAGATGGATTATTGTAATTGGGTTTTTAAATCTTCTTCGCTAATAAAACCTGACTTTTGCCATTTTATTACTTTGTTTTCATATAATATTAAAGTAGGAAGTTCACTAATTTTCAATTCCTGCATAATGGTTTTATTTTCGTCCGCATTTAGGCGGATGACGACTACTTTACCAGTCATTTCTTTTTGTATTTTTAGGATATAAGGCTCCATTTTTTTGCAGGGTGCACACCAAGGCGCATAAAAACTTACCAATGTTTTCTTGTCGGATTTTATTAATTCGGCGTATTCCTGAGGGCAAACGCCAATGATTTTGGTATCTGGTTTTGCTAATCCGGCAGATTCCCATTTTAGCATTCCGCCGTCAAGATTGTAAACGGTTGTAAAACCCAATTCGGCTAATTTTTCGGATGCTTTGGCACTTCTTCCGCCACTTTTGCAATACACAAAAACGGGTTTTGTTTTATCGTATTTTTCTGTTTTTAAAACAAAACTGTCGCTCAGCCAATTCACATTATCGGAGTTTTCGATATGTCCCGCTGCATATTCCTCGGGCGTGCGAACATCTAGGATTTGGGCATTTGAGGTAGCTTTTATCTTCTCGGAATACGAAGTAACATCAATAGTTTTAACGTTGGGAGATGTTTGTCCATTGCAGGAGAATAGTATGAAAGAAATTACGAATAGATATAGGTGTTTTATTTTCATTGGAACATATGTGTTTTATTAATGTAAAATTAAGCATTTTTTGCTTTTTGAAATCTTTCAAGAGGTACATATATTTCCTTGTGATTAAGCAAAAAATATTATGGAATTATATGTAATTGAAATTAGCAGTTCTCTTTCTGTTCCAATTCTTTTTTAATTAAATCTTCTAATTGATTTTTGGGTAATAATAATTGGTATTCAGCCACGCCAATTGGTTTGTTAATGTCTTGAAGCGCAATTTCCACATCCAAATGATTCTTGTCGGCACACAAAATAATTCCAATCGGTTGGTTTTCATCAGTTTTTCGTTCAAATTTATCTAACAGGGTTAAATAAAAATTCATTTTCCCAATATATTCAGGTTGAAATTCGCCTATTTTTAGTTCAATAGCCACAAGAGATTTCAAATCCCGATGGAAGAATAACATATCTACAAAATATTCCTTTTCATTATACTCCAAACGATATTGGTTTCCAATAAATGAAAAACCTTTACCAAGTTCCAGAATAAAGTGTTTTATTTTTTCAACCAATCGATTTTCCAGTTCTCTTTCTTTTATGCTTTTTGTAACGCCTAAGAAACCTAAATTATAACTGCTTTTTAATATCTCGTCTGCATAATTGGCTGTGATTTCGGGCAATGTTTCTTTGAAATTATGACTTTTTTCAATAGTGTTTTCCTGCAGATACGTTTTGGCTTTGATGTAATTTAATAAAATATCTCTCGTCCACGCCATTTCTACTGTTTTTGATGCATAAAATAAAGCTTCTTCATCAGAGCTTGTTTTGCTCATTATCAATAAAATATGGCGCCAAGGCAAAACTGCAACGCTGCGCTGCAGTTTTTCGTTTACATTACAAAACCTATCGTAAAACTTCTTCATATTCCACAAATTTCGTGGCGAAAGTCCCATTTCTGGAAATTCTTTTTTGAGGTCGGCAGACAGTTTTAAAATTATACTATTGCCATAGGAGGATGCTTGTACTTTTTCAGATAATAATTGACCAATATTCCAATAAACAGAAATAGTGCCTTGGTTTATTTTGATGGCAATGCTTTTCTTTGCTGTATTTATTTGGGTAATACAACTGCTTAAAATTTCGTTATATACTATTATTTTGTTCATAGTTATATTTTGTAATTATCATACACGTGCTCACTAAATTCAAACTTTAAATCTACTGTTTTTTTTGCTTTTTTGAATCTTTAGGTAATCTTAAATAAAAATCACAAATTGAAAATCGTATAGCTCTGCAGTGTTGATTTTACGATTGTTTCTGTGCGTTCAGGATGCGTATCGGATATGAAAAGCTGTCCAAAGGTGTCGTTGTTGACCATTTCGATGATTTTGGATACACGATTTTCGTCTAATTTATCGAAAATATCATCAAAAAGCAGAATGGGTTTTATGCCGCTTTGTTTTTTTAAGAATTCGAACTGCGCGAGTTTCAATGCTATCAAAAATGATTTTTGCTGTCCTTGGGAACCAAATTTCTTGATGGGATGATTGTCGATCTCAAAAGAAAGGTCGTCTTTATGAATGCCCACGCTGGTGTATTGCAGGATTCGGTCTTTGCTGATACTTTGTTGCAAGAGTGTCAGTAAATCATTTTCGAATAAATGACTTTCATAAAGTACTTGAACCGATTCCTGTGAACCCGTTATATTGTGGTGATGGAAGTTGAAAACAGGAATAAACTCGGCTATGAATGCTTTTCTTTTTTCGAAAATGGATTGTCCAAATTCGGTTAGCTGTTCATTATATATAGATAAGGTATCGTTGTCATAGGTATGGTTTAGCGCAAAATACTTTAATAAAGCATTGCGCTGACTCATTACTTTTTGATATTGGATGAGTTGTTGCAAATAGAGTGAATCCAATTGGGATATCACGCTGTCCATAAATTTTCTTCTGGTTTCGCTTCCTTCCACAATTAAATCCCTGTCGGCAGGCGAAATGATGACTAATGGAATGAACCCGATATGGTCTGAGAATTTATCGTAGGCTTTTCCGTTGCGTTTCAGTATTTTTTTTTGCCCTTTTTTGAGACTGCAGACAATTTGTTCGGTTCTTTCGTTTTTTTCAAATTCGGCGTCAATTACAAAAAACTCTTCACCGTGTTTGATGTTTTGAACGGCGAGCGGATTGAAATAACTTTTTCCATACGACAAATGATAGATGGCGTCCAATACATTCGTTTTTCCGATGCCGTTTTTGCCTACAAAACAATTGATTTTGCTGTCAAATTCGAAATTGGCTTCGGAAAAGTTTTTGTAATTGAATAACGATATTTTTTTTAAATACATCTGAAGGTCTTGCTGGAATTGTTGACTTTGAAGCCTTTTTTTGGACGGTTTCAAAGAGGGTGCAAATTATTGAAAAATATTGATATAAAGGATGGGAATTTGCGTTTTCGTTTTTTACTGCGTCCGTTCGCTCGCGTGAGGGACAGGAGCAAGCTACCGAAGTAGCGCGGATGGCCTGACAGCAACAAGGAAAAAGGGCAATGACGTCAAAGAGAATAGCCCTTTTTTCTTGATGATGGCACGCCCTGATTATTTGGATAATGGACTGTTTTTTATGGGTAAAATTGCAATCAAAATATTTTTTTTCAATTTTTAATATAAAATCGTTTTTTTTTACGTGCATTAGAATAAAAATTTTATTTTTGCCGTTCACTAAATTA
The DNA here is from genome assembly GCF_056403035.1 of Flavobacterium sp. P3_A6. Taxonomy (NCBI): domain Bacteria; kingdom Pseudomonadati; phylum Bacteroidota; class Flavobacteriia; order Flavobacteriales; family Flavobacteriaceae; genus Flavobacterium; species Flavobacterium sp. P3_A6. The sequence continues at coordinate 53,316 of NZ_JBFUGG010000010.1, forward strand.
AATTTTAAATGGCTACTTACAGTAAAAGAGGATATAAAGCACCAAAAGAAAAGGAAGTAAAAGACGATGCAGTTGAAAATGTAATGATTGACGAAAAAGACAGTGCTACGGCTGAGGTTTTTTCGAAATTAGACGAAACAGCTTCTAAAACAGAAGACTGGGTTGCTAAGAATCAAAAAATTATAATTGGGGTTGTTGGAGCTATTACATTGGTGACTGTTGGATATTTTGCTTATCAAAAATTTATCTCTAATCCAAAAGAGGAAGATGCCGCTAACGAAATGTTTGTTGCGCAGTCTAACTTTGAGAAAGCGACTAATGGTGTGGCTAGTGATTCATTATATAAATTAGCATTGAATGGTTCTGAAGGTAAATTTGGATTTGTAAAAATCGCTGATGAATATTCTGGTACGGCTGCAGGAAATTTGGCTAACTATTATGCGGGTATCGCTTACTTGAATACGGGTAAATATGACGAAGCAATTACTTATTTAGGTAAATTCAGTTCAACTGATGTGATGTTGAGCGCTTTGGCAAAAGGAGCTATCGGAGATGCATATTCTCAAAAAAATCAGCCAAAAGAAGCTTTGGAAAATTATATCAAAGCGGCTGAATCCAGCAAAAATGATTTTACAACGCCTCGTTTCTTGATGAAAGCCGGTAAAGTTGCTTTGGCTTTAGGAAATAAAGAAGATGCTTTGAAATATTTCACAGATATTAAAGATAATTATGAAAATTCTCCTGAAGCTGCTACAGTGGATGGTTTAATAGGTTTGTCACAGTAATCAAGGTGGCAGCTTTCAGATAGCAGTTCTTTCTGCAATCTTAAATCTGCAATCTGCAATATTAAATAATATGGCTACCGAAAATAAAAATTTATCGGATTACGATAAAAACACAGTCCCAAATGCGAAAGACTTTCGCTTTGGGATTGTTGTTTCAGAATGGAATGATAACATAACCGAAGGGCTTTATAGTGGAGCAATTACTGCTTTATTAGAGAACGAAGTGCCTGCCCATCACATTATCCGTTGGAATGTTCCTGGGAGTTTTGAGCTGATTTATGGTTCTAAAAAAATGTTGCAGACCCAAAATGTAGATGCTGTAATCGCTATAGGTTGTGTGATTCAAGGGCAAACAAAACATTTTGATTTTGTATGCGAAGGGGTGACCCAAGGAATTAAGGATTTGAATGTTCAAACTGATATCCCTGTTATTTTCTGCGTATTGACAGATGATACTATGCAACAATCCATTGATAGAAGTGGTGGTATTCATGGAAACAAAGGTACTGAAGCGGCTATTGCAGCCATAAAAATGGCTTATATTCGTCAACAAGCTTCATTAACTCACCGAATTGACGATCAGCATTTATTGTCATCAGGAGCTTTGCGAATTGAAAATTTGCCTTTGCAGATAGAAGAATAAATTTAGTGATTAGTCATTACTGAAAAGCTATAGGGGCTAATTACTAATTACTGTAAAAAAAACAGCCTATACCGTTCGCTGAATGGTGTAGGCTGTTTTTTGTACTGTTATTTGAAAAAAAACGAGTTCAGATTATTAATTTGTTGCTGTACAAATCAAGTTAGATGTGTTTTGTTTTCAGGTGTGTTCCAATGGTAAGTATGCTGTATGGCCTTGATGAAAAGTTATTTAGGATTGTTGTAGTATTTTTGGTTTTTTTTATGAGTGCCAATGAGGTAAAACCCAAGAGAAATTCCTTAAATTTGTCTTCCTTTTGATTTAAATTTTTAAATCTATAATCCTAAATCTAAAATTTTTCAATGTCGAGTATAATTCAATTGCTTCCTGATCATGTTGCTAATCAAATTGCCGCTGGTGAAGTGGTACAAAGACCAGCTTCAGTAGTGAAAGAACTGTTAGAAAACGCAGTGGACGCAAAAGCAACCGACATCAAATTAATCATAAAAGATGCTGGAAAATCATTGGTTCAGGTGATCGATAATGGTTCGGGGATGAATGTTACCGATGCGCGTATGTGTTTTGAACGCCATGCAACCTCCAAAATCCGTCAAGCCGAAGATTTATTTTCACTGCATACCAAAGGATTTCGCGGTGAAGCTTTAGCCTCAATAGCAGCGATTGCCCACATGGAAATGAAAACCAAATTGGAGCAGGAGGAGCTAGGAACTCACATTGTTATTGAAGGGAGCAAATTTATGTCCCAAGATGTGGCGGTTTTGCCAAAAGGAACTTCATTTGCAGTCAAAAATTTATTTTTTAATATACCGGCGCGCCGTAATTTCCTGAAATCGGATACGGTGGAATACCGCCATATCGTTGACGAATTTCAACGTGTGGCTTTGGCGCATCCAAAAATCCATTTTACGTTTTACCATAACGGAAGCGATATGTATAATTTGCCTCCGTCAAGTTTAAGACAGCGCGTCGTTAATTTTTTTGGCGGAAAAACGAATGAAAAACTAGTTCCTGTTGTCGAAGATACTGAGATGATGAATATTCAGGGTTTTGTGAGCAAACCTGAATTTGCCAAAAAAAATAGGGGAGAACAGTTTTTCTTTGTCAATGACCGTTTTATAAAAAGTCCGTATCTGCATCATGCAGTGATGGCTGCTTATGAAGGGATTTTGAAAGACGGTTCGCAGCCTAGTTATTACTTGTATTTAACGGTACCGCCAAATACCATTGATATCAATATACATCCAACTAAAACTGAAATTAAGTTTGATAATGAAAGTGCGATGTATGCTATATTGAGAGCGTCTATAAAGCATAGTTTGGGGCAGTTTAATGTGGCTCCTGTTTTGGATTTTGAACGTGATGCTAATTTAGATACTCCTTATCATTATAAAAATTTGGAAGCAGAAGTGCCAACGATTCAGGTTGACAGGAGTTTTAACCCTTTTGCTGAAGAAAAACCAAATAAGACTTACCAATCATCTTATAAAAAAGCAGAATCGGCCACCAGTTGGGAAAGTTTGTATACGGATGTAAAACACGATACGGCTATTGTTTCTGGCAGCAATGAATTTGCTTCGAGCAACAACGATTATTCTTTTGAAAATGACGGGCTTTCTTTTGAAAACGAAGAGGTTACATCATCTTTATTTAATGATGAAGAAGTAGAACAGACTGTTCAGAAAACATATCAAATTCACAAAAAATATATTGTTTCTCCCATAAAATCCGGAATGGTAATTGTGGATCAAAACAGAGCGCATCAACGTATTTTGTACGAGCAATTTTTAGTAAATATGACCGTTCAGCATGCTTCGAGCCAGCAATTGCTGTTTCCGATTAATTTGTTTTACTCCGCAACCGAAATGGAACTTATTACCGAGTTACAACAGTCATTAGTCAATACTGGTTTTGTTTTTGAGGAATCAAATTCGGATCATATCGTGATTTCGGGTATTCCGGTAAATATTACCGAGAGCGAAGTAACGGCCGTTTTGGATCAGCTGTTGAGTGATTTGCATAACGGAATTCCTGAGAACAGTTTCAGCCAGAATGATACTATTGCCAAATCGATGGCCAAAAGTTTGGCAGTTAAAACAGGCGCTTATTTAACCGAAAAAGAACAGGAGAATTTAGTGAATGGTCTTTTTGCCTGTAAAGATCCAAATGTATCCCCATTTCAGAAACCCACTTTCATCACCATGCGTGTGGAAGATTTAGATAAAAAATTTGCATTATGATGAATATTACACCAGTTGTAAAACAGCTATTGATTATTAATATTATCTTTTTTATTGGTTCACAATTAGTGCCAGTATCGTATGATCTTTTTGCTCTTTATTATCCTGAAAGCGATAACTTTAAAGGCTGGCAGTTAATTACCCATATGTTTATGCATGCGCCATTTCCTAATGTTGCCCATATTTTATTTAATATGTTTGCACTCTATTCTTTTGGCAGTGCTTTGGAGCATTTTTGGGGTGGCAGAAAGTTTATTTTCTTTTATATCTCTTGTGGATTAGGTGCTGCATTATTGCACACGGGAGTGAATTATTTTGAAATTCATTCTTTACTGTCTGAAGTCTCCGGCTTAAATTTATCAAATTCAGAAATACATCAATTGTTAAATGCAGATTACAGTACGTTATTTGACGAAAGAGGAAAAATGCTTCCGGGAGAAATAAATTCAATATTAGAAAGAGTGCACTGTACTCAAGAGCAATTTAATACTATTGTAAATGCATCAATGCTTTCAAAAGGGGTTGTTGTTGGTGCTTCTGGAGCTATTTACGGTTTGTTAGTGGCGTTTGCCTTTATGTTTCCAAATGCTGAATTGGCGCTGATGTTTATACCAATTCCGATTAAAGCAAAATATTTTGTACCAGGAATATTAGCTGTCGATTTGTTTTTAGGGTTTAGAGGGCAATCTATTTTCGGTGCAGGAAGTACAGGAATAGCTCATTTTGCGCATGTTGGCGGGGCTTTAACAGGCTATGTTATGATGTGGTATTGGAAGAAAAACCAGTTTAACAAAAATCGGTGGAATTAATTTTAAATGAGGCAAGTATTCTGTAAATTGTAATTAAGTTTCAGAATTAGATATGTAATCGAAAATAATAAAAGCATGAATATCTTAGACGATTTGAAAATGCAATATAGATTAGGAGGCATCGCCTTAAAAATGATCTATTGGAATATAGGTTTTTTTTTAGTTTCCTTATTTTTCTATCAATTTAGCATTGGAGCTTTTGATTTTCCCAATTGGATTGCTTTGTCGTCAGAGCCAGCCGTTTTTTTGTTGAAACCTTGGACTTTTTTGACGTATGCTTTTTTTCATGATGGTTTTTTTCATTTGCTTTTCAATATGGTGGTACTGAACTTTGCCAGCTACCTGTTTTTGACTTTTTTTTCCTCCAAACAATATTTAGGGCTGTATATTTTAAGCGCTATTTTTTCGGGACTGATTTTTGCTCTAGCATTTAATCTGATGCATTACAGCGGTGCTATAGTTGGTGCTTCGGCAGCAATAATGGCTATTTTAGTTGCTGCAGCGACCTACAGCCCTCTAATGGATGTAAGATTATTACTGATTGGCAATGTCAAATTATGGCATGTTACAGCAGTAATTATTGTTTTGGATTTAATGCAATTTCGTTTAGGGAATTCAGGAGGGCATATTTCACATTTAGCAGGAGCTTTTTTCGGTTTTATGTATGTGAAGTTATTGCAAAACGGAATTGATTTGACTAAGACAGTAACTGCGGTTTTGGATTTCTTTACCAATTTATTTAAAAAACCGTCGACACCTTTTAAAAAAGTGCATAAAAATTATAAAAAGCCAATCGAAAAACCGATTTCTAAAATAGTGGTTAAAGATAAAAAACAGCAGCAAATAGACGAAATTTTGGATAAAATTAGTCAGTCTGGTTATGACAGTTTGAGCCAAGAAGAAAAAGAATTTTTGTTTCAAGCCGGAAAATAACCTATTTTTATCTAATTATTATTGAAGTGTAATCGAAACTTTTAACTTTTAGAAGTTTAAAATACATTAAAAATGAAGAACCTTTCATGGTTTAATAAAGGAATGTATCTTTTGAATTTAGTGCTTATAGTGCTAACATTCATCGCTTATCTGCTGCCTTTTTTGGCACCAAAAATCTTTCCGTTTTTATCGGTATTAACTTTATTCATGCCCTTATTCCTTTTAGCTAACGGATTGTTCTTTCTGTATTGGGGAATTCAGTTTAAAAAGCGCATGATTTTGTCAGGTTTAGTTCTTTTGATTGGAATTACTTTTTTTAATAAGTTTTATAAATTTTCTGCTAAAGAATTTAAGGAAAGCGACAAGGATTTTACCATTATGAGCTATAATGTGAGACTGTTTAACGTTTTTAAGTGGTTAGACCGCGATGATGTTCCAGATACAATTTTAGAATTTATCAATAATCAAAATCCCGATATATTGTGCATTCAGGAGTTTTCAAATTCCGCTGATATTGACTTAAAAGTGTATCCTTATAAATATGTTTTGATGGAGGGAAAACAAGTTAAAACGGGTCAGGCTATATTTTCTAAATTTCCTATTATCGATCAGGGACACATCGTATTTCCTCATTCTAATAATAATGTTGTTTTTGCTGATATAAAGAAAGGGAAAGACATTATTAGAGTATATAATATGCATCTGCAGTCTATAAAAATTTCACCGGAAGTAGGTGAAATTTCAGAAAATATTGATGTAATTGATCAGCAGAAATCCAAGTATCTTTATAGCCGAATCAGTAAAGCTTTTAAACAGCAACAGGAACAGGCGGCCATTTTTAAAGAACACGAAAAAGATTGTAAATATCCTATAATTATATGTGGGGATATGAATAACAGTGCTTTTTCGTACGTGTACCGCAATATAAAAGGGAAATTGAGAGACAGCTTTGAAGAGGCTGGCAAAGGCTTCGGGGCGACTTATAAATTTAAATATTACCCAGCAAGAATAGATTATATTTTTGCTGATGAAACTATGGAAGTGAAGCAATTCGAAAGTTTTTCCGATTTTCAGAACTCAGACCATTATCCTATTATGGCGAAATTGTCTATGGAATAACTTTGTGTTGGTTTTACGGTCTAATAAGTATTGTTAATTATTTGGAATTAAATTAATTTTTGTTCTGCTTTTAATATTGTTTTTTTTATTTGATTCCAATCAGCTTCTTCAAACATAACTGGCATTTCCTCTTTTTCTGCATCATCAAAGTATGTGAGACTTTTTAGAACCATAAATTCGGAGCCGTCTATATATTTTTTTTTATAAAATGAAAAAAGTTCTTTTAGGGTGTATTTTTTTAGAAGAAAAAATAAATCGATAAAATCCTTTCGGTTCCCTCTTCCGGCAATAGCGTTTAGTTTCATCGCTCCTATATCTTTATCAGATAGCATTCTTATGTTTTGAATGACTTTTGGATTTTCAATTAAAGGATATTTGTAATTTACAAAATCAACTTTTATGMCGTCAACAGAAAAAATAATGATGTTTTTGCTTTTTTTTAATATAATGACATTTCCAAATTTTGATAACTCTTCAATAAATTCTATTTCGTTTATTTCAGCATTTCCAAACATATCGATGTCTATTGAAAACCGATGTCCAATTTGTAATGCTAATGATGTCCCTCCAACCAAATAAAATCCTTCAAACACTTCAGAAGCCATTATTTTATTTAATAATTCCAGAAGTTTTGGTTCGATTGTTTGTGTTTGTAACATCTAAAGTTAGATTTTTCGAGTTGAAATAAATTACAGAGAAATGAAAGAGTAACTTCGTCTAGAGATCTGAAATTTAAGGAAACATTTTTTATGACTTCTAAGCCATAAACTTTTTTAATAATGTTCCAGTCATTCATCACGCCAAATTCCAGCACTTTGTAAATAATTTGCTCTTTAGATTTTTCGAAATCCAAAGCCATTATATTCACATCCCAAAAAATATGAGAAGATAGCTCAGAGATGGAATATTTGGTTTTCATTTAACAAAGATATAGAATTGGTTTTAGTTTTATTTTAAAGTCTGTTGTTTTAAATAATCCATAGCATATCTACCTTCATTAAACAGCAGGTCAAGAACGCTTAAATTGTTTAAAAATCCATGTTTATCATCAAAAACTTGAGTATAAGGCTCAAAAAGGGAATGGTCTTTTTTTCCATTTACCAAATAACGAAAATCAGTAATTTCGGAATTTTCGATTTCTTGGAAATATTCGGTTGTGGTGCCAAATTCTAACTTCATCCGCAAACACTTAGCTGTTATTTCTAAAGCTTCAAAATTAAGATCCATCAAAAAAGTATGTTTTTTTTGAAAAATAGGGAGTAAGTCGTCTTCGAAGTACTCAAAGAAGGGAGAACTTCTGTAAGCGGCTTCCAGTGATTTGAAATGCTGTTTTTGCCAGTCAAATTCCTGTTCTATCTTAATGTCTTTTGTCTTCTGATGGCTTAAATTAGAATGTTTTATTGGAATATTCAGCAATTGAATGCCATTTGGACTGTAAATATAAGTTCGGTTACGGTTCGTTTGTTTTTGAAAATTATCCTCCATTTCAAATGTAATACTGTCAGATTGTGCCATTGCTACAAAATGACTAATTGATGGGAAATAGGAGGGATGTAGTATAATATCCATTTGTTAAAACGTTTAAGCTCAAAGTTTGAGGCCAGTTTTGATAGACCTCAAACTTTAAACCATTTAACTAAATATTTTTTTGCGCTTTTCTTTTTTTCCAAAAATATTCACCAACAAAAAAGGCAGCAAGTGCAATCAGGAAGTATTTAAAGTACGATTGTGGCTGTCCTTCACCGCTAACGGTTGTGAAGACTCTGTTCCAACGAATTTTGTTTAAGCCTTTACCATTAGTGTCCCAGCTTAACCAAATAAAAATTGGTTTCCCTACAATATGATTTTCTGGAACATATCCCCAATAACGGCTGTCTTCAGAGTTATGGCGGTTGTCTCCCATCATCCAATAATAGTTTTGATTGAAAGTGTAAGTAGTTGCTGCTTTTCCGTTAATTAGAATTTCATTGCCGTTTATTTTCAGTTCGTTTTTTTCGTAATCGGTAATAATGGTTTTGTAGAAAGGTAATGTTTCTAAGTTTAAGGCGACTGTTTTGCCTTTTTGAGGGATATAAATTGGTCCAAAATTATCTTGGCTCCATTGTTTAGTATGAGGAAAAATACCGCTGTCAGCATTTTTATAAATAATCCTGTTTACAGCTGTTATTCCAGGTATGTTTTTTAATCTCTCTGCTCCTGCAGAAGTCAATGCGCTTATAACTAATGTATCTCTTGTTTGTTGATTTAAGAAATAACCGCCATCTGTGATGTCCATATCCTTGAAAAGATATTCAAAGTCAACAGGAGTTTTACCGTCTAAAACTACTTTGTAAGAAAATTGAGGTTTTGCACGTTCTGGCAAAATCAATTCTTTTCCATTAATATATACTAATCCATCTTTGATTGATAAACTGTCTCCAGGAACGCCAACACATCGTTTTACATAATTTGATTTCTTGTCAATAGGCTTGTCAACTCTAAGTCCTGAATGGTCTCTAAATTTATACACGGTATCTGCTGGCCAGTTGAAAACAACAATGTCAGTACGGTTAATATTTTGTATGCCTGGTAGTCTAAAATAAGGTAATTGCGGCCAATTCAAATATGATTTCTGTTTGGTCAATGGAATCGTATCGTGTACCATAGGCATTGCTACAGTAGTCATTGGAACTCTAGCGCCATAATTCATTTTGCTTACAAATAAAAAATCTCCAACTAACAATGATTTTTCCAATGAAGAAGTTGGGATAGTGTAGGGCTGAATAAAATAAGTGTGCACAATGGTTGCTACGATAATTGCAAATAGTAATGAACTAATTGTATCGGCGGCTTTATGCTCTGGGTTAGTGTTTCTGTCGGAAACGTAAGTTAAAGATTGGGTGTAATTAAGGTAAAAGATGTAAAACCCTAAGGTTGCAATTACAAGCAGGGTATCTGTGGTGTTTTTTTTGCCAAAACTGCGAATTGTTTCTACCCAAATAACAGGAAACATTATCAAATTAATAATTGGGATGAAAAGTAAAAGCGTCCACCAAGTTGGACGGCCAATTATTTTCATTAATACAATAGCATTGTAAACTGGAATGGCAGCTTCCCAACGTTTTCTGCCGGCACTTTCGTATATTTTCCATGTTCCTAAAAAATGGATAACCTGTACGGCTAAGAAAAACACAAACCAAAGATATAGTGTCATAATTTTGAAAATTAGAAGTTAGAAATTAGAAGTTAGAAATCGATCTATTTTCTAATTGGAATTTGGAGTTTTTATTGTTTAGGATTTATTTTATTTGGAATTTAAATTCAATACATCTTTCATAGTAAACACGCCTTGTTTCCCTGCCAGCCATTCGGCGGCGATTACCGCTCCTAAGGCAAAACCTTCTCGATTATGGGCAGTGTGTTTTATTTCGATAGAGTCTACTTCGGAGTTGTAAGTTACTGTATGAGTGCCTGGAACAGTTCCTGTTCTTACTGCTTCGATATGAATTTCATTCTCTTTTGGGCTGTCTAATGTCCAATTGGAATAATTACTATTTTCAATAACTCCTTTGGCTAATGATATAGCTGTTCCGCTTGGAGCATCTAGTTTTTGATCGTGATGAATCTCTTCCATTTCTACTTTGTAATGGTCAAATTTTGACATGATTTTGGCAAGATATTCGTTGAATTCAAAGAATAAATTTACACCAAGACTAAAATTTGAGCTAGATATAAAGCCTCCATTTTTGGCAGTACAAAGAGCAATCATTTCGTCATAATGCTCTAGCCAGCCTGTTGTACCCGAAACTACAGGAACGTTGGCGTGAAAACAGCTGGATATATTGCTTACGGCTGCTGTTGGTACACTAAAATCGATAGCAACATCGGCGGTTGAAAGTCCTTCGTAAGTATTGAATTCATCTTTCTTTAAAACAATTTCATGTCCTCTTTCTAAAGCAATTCTTTCGATTACCTGCCCCATTTTCCCGTATCCTAAAAGCGCAATTTTCATTATGTGTAGTTTTTTAATTTTTTATAAAGAGACCAATAATTTTCGAATTTAAAAACGATAATTAAGCGTTAGTCCCAGATTTGATTTTAATGTTACAGCATCTGGAGTTATTTCTGGTCTTACAGATAAAGTCTGATTGACATTGAACTGAATTAATGCTGCATCAACATTGGCATCTATAATGTTTAGTACATAAAAGCCAATCACAAAAAGTCCTGATAAAGAAGCATTTCTCTGGTAAAATTCTTGTGCTGAAATTAATTGTGTGTCTGTAAGATAATTGTAACTTGGGTCAGGATTGCCAGACAGACGGCTTTTGTAGGCATCACGATACTCGTTGTATTTCTTTTTGTTATCAATATAAAGGTATAAACTGGTTCCCATAGCTCCATAAACTAATGGGATTTTCCAATACCTTTTATTGTATGCCTGACCTAATCCGGGTAATATAGCTGAATAAAAGGCAGCTTTAGCGGGTGTCAATGGATCTATTTCTGTTAATTTTAAAGTGTCTTTTGACTGTAAAACAGCATCTTTTTTTGCTTGTGCAAAAATTGCTGCGTTTCCAAAAAGAAAAAGCAATAGACCTATGAATATGATTTTATTCACTACCCTTCTATTAATTTTATAATTCTATTGAAGTCTTCTTCAGAATGAAAAGGGATTGTAATTTTACCTTTGCCATTTCCAGCAACTTTTACATCTATTTTTGTTCCAAAATATTTGTTGAAAGTACTCACATCTTCATCATTAATTTCGAAAGAAGCAGTTTTTGCAGGGATAGCCGGTTTTGGTTTCAAACTTTCGTGATAGTTTTTTACCAAAGTTTCGGTCTCTCTAACGGATAGATTTTGACTTACTATTTTTTGATAAATATCCGTCTGAACATCGTGATCGTCTATGTTAATGATAGCGCGGCCGTGACCCATACTGATGAAACCATCACGTATTCCAGTTTGAATAATCGGATCGAGTTTTAAAAGTCTTAAATAATTGGCAATGGTAGAGCGTTTTTTACCAACTCTTTCGCTCATTTGTTCTTGAGTTAATTGAATTTCATCAATCAATCTTTGGTAAGAAAGTGCAATCTCTATTGGATCTAAATCATGACGCTGGATGTTTTCAACCAAAGCCATTACTAATGACTCATTATCGTTTGCAATACGGATGTAAGCAGGAACGGTAGTAAGTCCGATTAATGTTGAAGCGCGTAAACGGCGTTCTCCAGAAATCAATTGGTATTTGTTAAAGTCTAATTTACGTACGGTAATAGGTTGAATTACCCCCAATTCCTTGATAGAAGTGGCTAGTTCGCGTAAAGATTCTTCGTTGAAATTACTTCGGGGCTGAAATGGATTTATTTCTATAGCATCAATTTCAAGCTCTATAATATTGCCGACAACTTTATCTGCATTTTTATCTTCTACCGATTGAATATCGTTTTCAGGATCTTTTAATAATGCAGATAAACCTCTACCTAAGGCTTGTTTTTTTATTGCTTTTGACATACAGCTATTTACTATTTTTCTTTATAATTTCTTGAGCTAAATGAATGTAATTAACAGCTCCTTTGCTTGTAGCATCATAGTTTATAATGCTTTCTCCAAAACTTGGGGCTTCACTTAATTTTACATTTCTTTGGATGACGGTTTCAAAAACCATATCGTTAAAATGCTTTTGGACTTCTTCGACCACTTGGTTTGATAAACGAAGTCTGGAATCAAACATGGTTAGTAATAAACCTTCAATGTCCAAATCTGGATTGTGGATTTTTTGAATACTTTTTATGGTATTTAATAATTTGCCCAAACCTTCTAATGCAAAATATTCGCACTGAATTGGAATAACTACAGAATCCGCAGCGGTTAAGGCGTTCAAAGTCAAAAGTCCAAGAGACGGCGCGCAGTCAATCAAGATATAATCGTATTGGTCTTTTACGCTTTCTAATGCTTTTTTAAGCATGTATTCTCTATTTTCTTTATCGACAAGCTCAATCTCAATCGCAACAAGATCGATATGTGCGGGAATTACATCAACATTTGGCGACGAACATTTTATGACAGCCTCCAGAGGGGTATGACTGTGTTCGAGAATTTGATAGGTTCCAATTTCGACTGTTTCTACATCAATTCCTAAACCTGATGTGGCATTCGCTTGAGGATCAGCATCTATTAGTAATACTTTTTTTTCTAAAACACCTAATGAAGCAGCCAGGTTAATTGAAGTAGTTGTCTTTCCAACTCCGCCTTTCTGATTCGCAATCGCTATGATTTTGCCCATTTATTTTCTAAATTTTGAACGGTAAAAATACAATTATTTATGGGTTTTGAAAATCTATTTTGTTAACAAAAACAAATAGTTTTTAGACTTCTCCTGATGGCTTAAATAATTTGCGCATTATTTGCTGTTTTTGTGTTTACTAAAAACAAAAAAGAGAACTGTATAAGCTCTCTCTAGAAGTTGTGTTTTATTTATTTGTTTAAAAAGTAAAAATGAATTTTAGCATTGTGATGTGTTGCTAACGATTCTTTTTTGCTTTAATCATCATTTCTAATTGATCCCAAAGCTCTTCGGGAATGGCTTCTAATAAATTAAATTGTCCAGCACCTTTCAGCCATTCACCGCCATCAATAACAATTACTTCACCATTTACATAAGCAGAAAAGTCAGAGACTAAATAAGCAGCTAAATTGGCTAATTCCTGGTGATCTCCAACCCTTTTTAAAGGAACTTTTTTGGCCATATCAAAWTTTTCGGCAAGATCACCAGGCAATAATCGATCCCAAGCACCTTTAGTAGGGAATGGACCTGGAGCTATTGCATTGGTACGAATTCCGTATTTTGCCCATTCTACCGCTAGACTTCTCGTCATTGCTAGAACACCTGCTTTTGCTGTGGCGCTGGGAACTACATAGGCAGAACCAGTCCAGGCATAAGTTGTAACAATATTTAAAACGGTTGCCGAAGTTTGTTTAGTATCTATCCAATGTTTTCCAAAGGCAAGTGTGCAGTTTTTGGTTCCTTTTAAAACAATATCAATTACAGTATCAAAGGCATTGGATGATAAGCGTTCTGTTGGTGAAATAAAATTCCCCGCTGCATTGTTTAATAATACATCGACTTTGCCAAAAGCTTTTAATACTTCATGCAGCATATTCTCGACTTCTTCATAATGGCGAACGTCACACTGCAAGGGCAGACAAGTTCCTCCTGTTTGAGTTTCCAATTCTTGTGCAGTACTTTTTAGTTTGTCTAAATCTCTTGAAGTAATGGCAACTTTTGCGCCTAATTCTAAGAAATACTTGGTCATCGCTTTTCCTAATCCGCTTCCGCCTCCTGTAACTACTATTACTTTGCCATGTAAAGCATCATCTCTCAGCATTTTATCGGTATAACTCATAATTTATTTTATTTGGAATGTAAATGTAATAAAAATAAAATAGTATGCATGCATAATTTTTTATTGATTGCTAAGTTTTTTAGGTACAGAGTTTTCCAAGACATAAAATGGTTATGTAAAAAAAAACACAGACTCTTAGAAAATTTGCATCTCAGTAATTATATTGCTTCCAATCTTTTCGCCGCTTCTGCTAAAGTTAAATTATCCTTAGCAAAACAAAAGCGGATTAATTTTAAATCTTTTCCATTTTCATAAAAAGTGGATATGGGAATCGCTGCAACACCATAATCAGTAATTAACCGTTTGCAAAAATCAACATCACTTTCGTTAGAGATTGAGGCATAGGAGACTACTTGGAAATAAGTTCCTTCGCAAGGCATCAGTTGGAATCGGCTATTTTTTAATAATGCTCTAAAGTAATCTCGCTTCTCTTGATAAAATGAGCGGATCTCATTTACATCCACTAAGTCCAAATATTCTGAAACGGCGGCTTGACAAATGCTATTGACACTAAAGATTAGAAATTGATGCACTTTTTTGATTTCTTTCATCAAATAGTCAGGAGCTACAAGGTAACCAATTTTCCAGCCCGTTACATGAAATGATTTTCCAAAAGAAGAAACAGTAATGCAACGGTCAAGCAGTTTTTTTCGGGTATGGGTTGAAATGTGTTTTTGTTCGAAAGTGATGTATTCGTAAACTTCATCGGAAAGCAATAATACATTGGGGTGTTTTTCTAAAAGTGTTTCTAAATTTTTCAAATCGGATTCGGTCAAGATTTTACCCGTTGGATTATGCGGATTATTGATGATTATCATTTTGGTTTTCTCCGAAAATGAATTGCCAATCATATTCCAATTGGGCGTGTAGTCGTCATTGAGTGCTACACGAATCGGTTTTGCCTGGCTTAACAAAATTGGTGCTTCGTAGCAATCGTAGCTTGGATCAAGAATGATTACTTCGTCATTTGGTTTTAGCAAGGCTAGTAATGTTGTGAATATGGCTTGGGTTGCGCCGGCTGTTACTAGTATTTCAGTTTCGGGAAGGATGTCACGATTGTAAGATGATTTTACCAATGTAGCAATTTTGTCTAGCAATGGCAGATAACCAGACATAGGCGTGTATTGTTGAACGTCTTCAAGTGCTAATCGGGAAACTATTTCTGTTAATCTCTCGTCAACAGGGAAGTTTGGGAATCCCTGAGAAAGATTGATAGCGCTGTGTTCTGACGCCATTTTGGACATTACTGTAAAAATGCTCGTTGTTACATTTGGTAATTTACTCATGAAATAGATAAATTTATTCAGTTGTATAAAAGCAGTTTTGGAAACTAATTCATCTTTTCCAAATCCTTTTTAAATTTTTCGACATAAGGTCCAAAGTGATTGTCTTTGTCAATTTGAGTAAAGTTTATCCACTCGTTGAATTTTTTTAAATTATTCTGACTGTAGAATGCGCATAAAATATTGAATGCGTTTTCAGATTTATAAGTTTTGTCAATTATATCCTTTTCTATTTTATAATAGGTCTTTATTGCATCAGGGAGCTGGTTGTTATGCACTTGTGAATAAAGTAATTCTTTGTAAGCATAAGCGTCGTCCGGTGTTTGTTTAATTACTTCTTTTAGGATATTAATCGCATTTTGAGGTTGATTTAAACAATTATATGAAAAAGCAATCTCAGTTTTAAGTCCTTTGTAATTCGGGTCGATCTTTTTTACTTTTTCTAAGTACGTTAACCCTTTAGCGCATTCGTTCCAGAGATTATAAGTGAAGCCCCATCTGAATAACCTATTGGTAGCGTTTTCTCCTTCTTGGTAAGCATTGAGCCAATCAGGAGTTTTTGAAATATTAAATTCGACAAAATAAGATTCAGGAATGATTGCTACTAATGATTTGTTTGGCTGTAATCTGAATTTCATAGAACTTTCCGCTTCATTTTTACTGATAAGAAATTTTCCATTGCTGTTTATTTTGAATGAACCAGCAAAATCAAAAGTTAAACCTGCTTGATTGTCCATGTATACAAAACCATAGTTGTAGGAGCCGGATGAGTCAGACGGAAAGACAACCCATTTATCTTCGCAATCAATAGGTTTTGAATTGAAATTTAATTTGTCTTGAGCTGCACAACAAATACTTATAAAAAAGCTTATAATTAAGATGAAGGTTTTCATAATTATTGTTGGTTTTAAAAAGAAGGCTTAGTTCTAATTTTATTTTCAAAATTATGAAAAATTGTACTATACCCTTTCTGGTTGACTAATTGTTTTTCAAAAAATAAAAAACTTATTGTTTTATAAATTTATAGGTAGTTGAAAATTCGCCTATTTTAAGATTGCATAAATAGATGCCTTTGGATAAGCTGGCTAAATTGAGAGACAACTTTTCATTAGGAGATACGTTTTTATAAGAAGTGAAAACTTTTTCTCCAGTAATAGAATATATGTTTATGGTTGCGTTTCCTGAGGTAGTATCGGATAAATCAATATTTAATATAGCAACAACTGCTGTGGGATACAGTTTTATGTCTTCGTTTAAAGTATGATCTTCAGTGCCTAAATTAGTACAGCTGGTTGATATAGTGCCAGTATTAGTGACATTTAAGGTGGCTCCTGCGCCACAAGATGAATTTGATACATAGGAAGCTACATTGGCTGTAGAAAACGGATTGTATGTGTAAGATGGCTTAGTGGCCGTTCCAACATCAAAACCTGTAACAGCCGTAGGAGCTGTTCCTTTTGTACAATTATCAAATTTAACGGCAACCGTTCCTGAACCCTCACTGACAGGACTGGAAATAGTAGCTATTTGTTCAAAATTACAATTTTCAATATAACAGGTAGTTCCTTTATCTCCAGCTCCAAGTCCGACAGCAGAAGCTCCGGAAACGCTGGTTTTATAATAGCAATTTAAGACATGCAATTCGGCATTTCTGGCTCTTGGCATTCTGGCTTTGCAACCTTCTGCCCAATAGCAGTTTTGAAAAGTTACGCTAAAACGGCCGTCAGAAGGAAAATCAGCAATGCCTGAACCAACTAAATCTGTAAAACGGTGGTCTGCTGACCCTCCAGATCCTCCAGCTGTTGGAGTTTTTAAATAGGTGAATTTACACCATGAAACTGTTACGTTATCAGCATCTCCTTTAATATCGAAATTGCCGTCCATACCGTCTTGAAACTCGCAATGATCCATCCAGATATTGGTTCCTTCGTTAGTAAGATTGTCTCTTCCGTCAACATCATAGGCTCCAGGGCCTTCAAAAATAAGATTCCTTATGATAACGTTATTAGAGCCGGATTTTATGTAGAGGATTCCGGAATTAGCGGCAGATGTTGGTGAGTCTCCAGGTGTTATCTGTAAGTTTCTTAGTCTTGCTCCGGGTAATCCTATAATGGTTCTATTAGTAAGCAATATGCTTGTGTAGACACAGTCAATCGTTCCTGAAATCAAAATTATGGAATTAGCCACCGTAGTTGATGTAAGTGCAGTTTTCAGTTTAGCATAAGTATCAACTGTTACTGTGTTAGAAGCAGTAGGAGTACCGCCCCCAGTAGCACCTGCACCAAATCCTTGTGGGCTTGCCATGTAATAGTTTTGTCCACAAACGTTGTAAAGGCCAAGTAAAAAGATACCTAAAAATAATAATTTTCTCATTTAATAAAGGTTTTGGTTTAATAAATTTAAGAGTGAAATCGATGCAATATACAACAAAACAGTTCAAATGCAATCGATTACATTAATTTTAAAAACTTATTATTCTCTTAAATAAAAGCTGTTTTATTGATTGGCTAAGTTTGTTTCTGATTTTGATTAAATGAATTGTTGATCTAAAAAAAATTTAGAATGATCCTTTTTATTAAAAATCTTAGGAATCTGAACTCGATTATTGATTTTTTGGAGCAGAAAGATTAGGAATTGTAGATAGTACCTAGAGGGAAAGATTTTGCTTTTTTACCATCATTTAAAAAAACAATCCAAAGTTTAGCTATGGCCAGCGGTTTCAACCGTTGGAGATAATAATCGAGTTTAGGTTAGGAGGATTAATGTTTTGGATTAAACAGTTTTTCTTGGGAAATGCCCAAAATAGCTGCTACATTTTATGAATGATAAAAATAGTGGGGCGTTTGTGTAAATCGATGGTTTCTTTTTTCCATGCCGAAATTTTCTTTGTTTTGATGTATTCCGTTGGTAAGGTGATATCGGTGGCTATGCATAGATGCGTTTCAGGATGCAGGGTCTGGATTAAATCTTCGAGTAATTTATTGTTGCGGTACGGTGTTTCGATGAAAATCTGAGATTGATTTTTTTCAAAAGATATGCGTTCCAGACTCTTGAAACTGGCTCTTTTTTCGTCTTTTTCAATGGGTAAATAACCATGAAAAGTAAAGCTTTGACCGTTCATTCCGGAAGCCATCATAGCTAAAAGGATAGAGGATGGGCCAACAAGAGGAACAACTTGAATCCCTTTATCGTGAGCTAATTTTACGATTACCGCACCAGGATCGGCTACACCAGGACAACCAGCTTCGCTCATAAGCCCCATGTTTTTACCTTCTAAAAGGGGTTTTATAAAATCTTGGTGATCTTTGGTTTCGGTATATTTATTGAGTACAAAAAGTTTTAATTCTGATTGTTTTTTCTCGGGATTAGTGAGTTTGATTGATTTTCGGGCAGTTTTGTCATTTTCAACCACATAGTAATCTATGAGATCTACGCATCTTTTTATGGTTTGCGGTAATACATCCATTGGGTCGCAATCGCCCATTGTAGTTGGAATTAAGTATAGTTTTCCAAAAAGAGGTGCTGATTTCATAAGGTGATTTTGTTTTTAGAAAATGAGAAGTTTTTTAGCCTTATAAGAATGATTTCTTACCAGCGTATTTGCGGTCACTGGCAAAGTTATAAAAAAAACAGATTTAGTTTTATTCTGAATGTTTGGCAATCAGCCTTTGGGCAATTACATCGCAGGCTTCGTCGAGCATTTCATAAACCATATCAAAACCGTTTGCCACACCATAATAAGGGTCTGGAACATCGACATTTTCATTTGGAAAAATAGCGTCCAAAATGAGCTGGACTTTTTCTTTTTGAGCTTGGTTTTGAGCGAGATGAATAACATCTCTGTAATTGGTGCTGTCCATTACAAAAATATAATCAAAAGCATCAAAATCAGCTCTTGTGAACTGTCTCCCTTTTTGATTAGTAATGTTTAAGCCATTTTTTTGTGCGGTGGATATGGAACGTTTATCTGGAGCATGGCCAACATGCCAAGAACCTGTTCCTGCTGAATCGACAAGAAATTTGTCATTTGGAAGTTTGGAGGCCAGTATACCTTCTGCCAGTGGAGAACGGCAGATATTCCCCAAACAAACCATTAAAATTTTAACAGGCATTGCTTTATAACGTTAATTTCGAATTGATATCCTCGACATACTTTTTAAATTGTTTGTCGGTAGCAACTAAATTATCAACCGTTTTACAGGCGTGCAGTACGGTAGCGTGATCACGATCTCCAATTTGAGAACCGATATTGGCTAATGAAGCTTTGGTGAATTTTTTAGCAAAAAACATGGCTAGCTGCCTAGCTTGCACTACATGCCTTTTTCTTGTTTTAGACTGTAGGGTTTCTAAATCCAATTGGAAATAATCGGAAACAATTTTTTGAATGTAATCTATTGAGATTTCTCTCTTTACATTTTTTACAAATTTTTCAACGACACTTTTAGCCAATTCAATGGTTACTTCTTTTTTGTTGAAAGAAGATTGTGCAATCAATGATATAATGGCGCCTTCCAGTTCGCGGACATTTGATTTGATGTTTCTGGCTACATATTCTATAATTTCATCAGGCATTTCTACGCCATCGCGGTATAGTATGTTTTTTAAGATAGAAATTCTAGTTTCGTAGTCTGGTTGGTGTAACTCGGCAGATAATCCCCATTTGAATCGGGATAATAAGCGCTGTTCAATATCTTGCATGTCTACAGGAGCCTTGTCAGAAGTCAAGATTACCTGTTTGCCATTTTGGTGCAGATAGTTAAAAATATGAAAGAATACATCTTGTGTTCCTGATTTTCCAGAAAGAAACTGAACATCATCAATGATTAAAACGTCGATTAACTGATAAAAATGAATGAAATCATTTCTGTTGTTTTTCTTTACCGAGTCGATATACTGTTGGGTAAAAATTTCGGCAGAAATATATAAAACTGTTTTTTCGGGAAATTTATCTTTAATTTCAACTCCAATTGCATGTGCCAAGTGAGTTTTTCCTAATCCAACCCCGCCAAAAATTAATAATGGATTAAATGAAGTTCCCCCTGGTTTATTGGCAACAGCCATACCTGCTGAACGTGCTAGTCTGTTAGAATCTCCTTCTAAGAAATTATCAAAGCTGTAATTGGCATTTAATTGAGATTCTATTTTTAAATTGCGGATTCCAGGAATTACAAACGGATTTTTTAATTCAGGGTTAAGGTTTTTAAAAGGCGCATCTACTTCCTGCGCTTTTACAGGTCCTCTATTAGCACTTGGCAACTGTTCCGTAAACGGCTGTTTATTGCCATAAGTGTTTTCCATTTTAATTTTATAGAGTAACTTTGCATTTTTTCCAAGTTCTTTGGTCAAGGCTACTTTTAATAATTTTACATAGTGTTCTTCTAGCCATTCGTAGAAAAATTTACTTGGTACTTGAATATATAATGCATTATCGGTAAGTTCAACTGATTTAATTGGCTCAAACCAAGTTTTATAGGCTTGATCTTGAATGTTGTCCTTTATAAAGGACAGACAGTTTTCCCATACTGATTGTGCAGTCTTGTTCATATATCTAGTTAAATTATTTTATTCCGGGTATTTATTATCTTACAAAAAGAATGAGAAAATTATTCTTTTTTCGGGATAACAAATATGTGAACAATTATCTGTAAAAAAAAATATTTTAAGTTATAATTTTTGAAAAAATTGTTGTAAGTAGCTTTTTAAAATTTAAATTTTTAATGCAAAATTAATGAAAGATCATCAAATTCAAGTTCGTGTGCGTTACTCCGAAACGGATCAAATGGGCGTCGTATATCACGGAAATTATATCCCCTATTTTGAGATAGGAAGAGTCGAATGGCTTAGAAACAAAGGGATTTCATATAAAATGATGGAAGAAAGCGGTATAGGTCTTCCCATTGTGAACATGAATATCAATTATAAAAAATCGGCCGTTTATGATGAACTGTTAACCGTGCATACGGTTTTCAAAAGTCAGACGTCCGTGAAGATAGAATTTGATTGTGCAATTTATAACGAATCGAAAGAGTTATTAACAACTGCTCAATTTATGTTGGTTTTTGTGTCGCTGAAAACAGGTAAGCCGATAGCTCCTCCAGATTACATTTTGGAACTACTAAAAACTTTTGAATAATCATCAAAATGAGTTCTTTTTAATGAGAATTTATAATTTTTTTATGTCAATTTCAAACAATGAGTTAAAAGTGTCGAATATCATTTCGGCATTTTTTTTTCTGGTTTTTACTACAATTTTGCCAATTGGCAAATTAGTTTCCTCATTTATTTTCATTTCTTGAGAAGTAATATCCAGTTTTTTTTCTTTGATTACCCGCATCACTTTATTCATGTTTTTATAATCAAATGAAATCTGAAAAGGTATGTCAATTGTTTTTTCGATAATTTCACAAGATTCTAGTGTGATTTGGGCAGAAGTTTTATAAGCTGTAATTAATCCGCCAACGCCTAATTTTATTCCGCCATAAATGCGGACTATAATTACAAGAACGTTAGTAAGTCCAAAAGATTGTATTTGACCGTAAATTGGTGCGCCGGCAGTATTACTAGGTTCTCCGTCATCATTTGCTCTGTATTGAATGGTTTCTGCTCCTATTTGATAGGCATAACAATAGTGAACCGCGTGGGGATGTTTCTTTTTTAGGACTTCGATGATGGGTTTTACTTCGTCTTCGGATTCTATAGGGAATGCGTATCCAAAGAATTTACTGCTCTTTTCCTTGAATAAGGATTCTTCAGAGGGAAATGCAATGGTGTTGTAGGTATCTTTCATTTTTCAATGCCAAAAATCAATGCCAAAAATCAATGTCAATATCAATTTTAAATATTTACTGTTTTAATTTTATGAGTTTGATTTTTTTAATTTTTATTTATTACTATTGGAATTGATCTTTGATATTGCTATTGTCATTGTTTTGCTATTGAATAATTTTTTTCTCAAACAAATCAACTACATCTTCTTCACCTACTTGTAAGTTCCAAATATGAAGACCAAGCGCCTGTGCAGCATCTGTATTTTCTTTTTTGTCATCTATGAATAATGTTTGCTTTGCCTGCAGTCCATTTTGATCGAGTATGAAATTGTAAACCTCAGGATTTGGTTTTCTCATTCCAATTTCAAATGAAAAATATACTTTTTCAAAACATTGGTAAAAATCACTGTAAAAGGAAGCTCCTGATTTTTGTTCGAAAGTATCAATGTGAATGGCATCCGTATTGCTTAATAAAAATAAGCGATATTTTTTGGAAAGCATTTGGAGAAATTCCAATCGATATAATGGGAAGTCTGCTAATATAGAATTCCAAGCTTCACGAATATCTTCGATAGAAGCATTATTGGTGTGTTTTTGAATTCCAGATAAAAAATCTTCTCCCGAAATGGATCCAACTTCATATTGCAGGTTCAATTGGTTTAAATCTTCATTCCAATGGGATATGCCAAGATTTTTTAAACCATCCATTGTAGCTTGTTTGTCTAAATTAATAAACACGTCTCCAAAATCAAAAATGATAGCATTAATCATGGTTTCTTAGTATTGTAAGTTCGTCCTCATCTATTAAGTGTTTTTCGGAATTTGTTTTCGGCAGTAAAGGAGCTTGAATTCCTTTGGCTAGAGTCATTTTTCCTGTAAAAATTCGAGCTTCATCCCAAAGATCAGCATCGATAAAGGTCTGTAAAGTTTGAAGTCCTCCTTCAATAATAACTGATTGAATATTATAATTGTATAGCGTATCAGCAATTTGCGGGGCTAAATTTTGTTTAAAATCTATTCCTTCAAAGGTAGTGTTTTCTTCCGAGATAGTGTTTTTGGAATTAGTAAAGACAATGGTTTTTATTTGATTGTCAAAAACAGCATTTTCTTTTGGAATACGATTGTTTTGATCTAATATTATTCGAACTGGATTGTTCCCCTGCCAATCCCTGGCATTTAGTTTTGGATTGTCATCGATAATGGTTTGTGTACCTGCCAAAATAGCTTGTTCTTCAGTCCGCCATTTGTGGACTAATTGTCGGGAATAGGTATTGGTGATCCAAACTGGTTTTTTTTCTGATTTTTCTAAAGGTGCAATAAAGCCATCTTGACTTTGTGCCCATTTTAAAATGATATAAGGTCTTTTCTTTTGATGAAAAGTAAAAAAACGCTTGTTGAGTTCGTTACATTCGTTTTCGAGAATTCCAACAGTGACTTGAACACCCGCTTCAATTAATTTTTTGATGCCATTTCCTGCTACTTTAATATTAGGGTCTACAGTGCCAATTACCACATTTGGAATTTTATTTTTTATGATCAAATCACAGCATGGAGGTGTTTTTCCAAAATGACTGCACGGTTCCAAGCTCACGTAGATAGTCGCTTTTTTTAGCAATGATTTATCTCGTACCGAATTTACGGCATTGACTTCGGCGTGGGGTTCGCCTGTTTTTTTATGCCAGCCTTCACCTATGATTTTGCCTTCATAAACAATGACGCTTCCCACCATAGGATTGGGATAGGTTGTTCCCAGTCCATTTTTGGCTAGGGCTATGCAGCGTCTCATGTATTTTTCATGTGTATTCACTTTGCAAAAGTAATAATTTTGAGATTAGGATTTAGTTTCAAAACTTAAGATGTTTTCCCATTTACAATGGCTATTTTTGTGTACTGAATTAATAATAGGGCATTTTTATGGACAATTGGATTATTAGAAAAATACAAAAAGAAGACAATCAAGCGGTTGCTCAATTGATAAGGGATGTTTTTGACGAATTGAATATCCCGAAAGTTGGTACAGCTTATGAAGATCCTTATCTTGATTTGATGTTTGAAGAATACAGTAAACCAAAATCGGTTTATTATGTGGTCGAAAGTGAAGGGAGAATTGTTGGTGGAGCAGGCGTGGCACCGCTGGCAAACGAAGCCGAAACTTATTGTGAATTGCAAAAAATGTATTTTCTGCCGGAAATCCGCGGAAAGGGAATTGGAAGCCAAATGATGGAATTATGTCTGCAAAGCGCCCGTGAATTTGGTTTTGAAAAATGTTATCTGGAAACGATGCCTTTTATGCTGGATGCTCAAAAGCTTTATAAAAAAGCAGGTTTCGAAAATATTTGTTCCCCAATGGGAAGTACAGGACATACAAGCTGTCCGGTTTGGATGCTGAGGGAATTATGATTTTAAATTTATGATTAACGATTTTGGATTTTTGATTGAAAGCCGAATATTTATAATAGAAGATGAAAATAAAAGAATACAGAACCCAATTTATTCAAGCTCTTACTTCGATGTATGATGAAGGAGAAGCCGAGAGTTTTTTCTATTTGATATTGGAAGAAAAACAGCAATTGAAGAGAATAGATTTGGCTTTGCGACCCGATTTAGTGTTTTCGGAGGAAGAAATTGCTATTTGGAATTCAATTTTGGAACAATTGAAATTGGAAATTCCGATTCAGTATTTGTTGGGAAAAACAAGTTTTTTTGGATTGGATTTTGAGGTCAATGAAAATGTTTTGATTCCGAGACCCGAAACAGAGGAATTGGTGGGTTGGATTTTAGAAAACCAAAAGTCAGAAGTCAAAAGTCAAAAGTTGAAAATTCTGGATATTGGGACGGGCAGTGGATGTATAGCCATTTCGCTGGCTAAGAATCTGCCTAATGCTAAGGTTTTTGCTATTGATGTTTCCGAAAAAGCTTTGGCAACAGCCAAAAAAAATGCTAACCTCAATGATGTGAATGTGATTTTTCTTCATCAAAGTATTTTGGATACAGAAGATTTAGAACAAGAGTTTGATATTATTGTTTCGAATCCGCCGTATGTAAGAAATCTCGAAAAAGAGGAAATCAAGAAAAATGTTTTGGACAATGAACCTCATTTGGCCCTTTTTGTGGAAGATGATGATGCTTTGATTTTTTATAGAAAAATAGCCGAATTGGCTCAAAAAAACTTATCTAGTTCAGGACAATTGTATTTTGAAATCAATCAATATTTGGGAACAGAAATGGTTGAATTACTTGAAAAAATGAATTTCAAAAATGTTGAATTACGTAAAGATATATATGATAACGATAGGATGACGAGGGCAGAAAACAGGTAGCAGGTTTCAGAATTCAGAAGGCAGAAAATAGATAGCAGAATTTAGTTTTTAGATAGCAGTTATAGCAGATTTTAGATATAAAGTTCAATTAAATTTATCGGGATTAGCCATCATATAATTTAATAGTTTTCCAACTTCAAGGCTTTTTGAAGTTAAACCGTCAAAAGTTTCTTGATTAATATATTCATAGGCAAGTGAATATTCCAGCCAAGATTGGGTTTCTGAATTTTCGGCATCACTATCAGTGAGTTTGGAAATAAAATGATTAACGTATCTTCTTTTTCTAGTGGCTTCTGCAATATTTACCGAAACACTTCTTGAAGAACGTCTAATTTGGTCTGTTAACGAGTATTTCTCTTCAGTTGGAAAACCTTTCGAAATATTAAAAATTGACATTCCTAATTCAAATGATTTTTTATAAGCCAATAAATCTTGAAATCTCATATTGTTATTTGAAGGTTAGTTGTTAGTAATTCTGCAATCTAAATTTCTATAATCTAAAACCAGCTATCTATTTTCTGCGTTCTGTCTTCTGCAATCTTAATTCTACCACCTAAAATCTGCGTTCTGTCTTCTGCCATCTGTAACCTACTCATAGCGCAACGCCTCAATAGGATCCAGATTTGCCGATTTTACTGAAGGATATAATCCAGATACGACAGCAACAATAAAACTGGTTATAAAAGCGGCCATGATGGCTCCCCACGGAATTACAAAGGCAAAGTTCATTGCGGTCGAAATTCCAAAACCAATTAGAATTCCAAAAATAATCCCGACAAAACCGCCTATTTGTCCAATTAGCAATGTTTCAATAAAAAACTGAAAGGCGATGGTCGTTTTTTTGGCACCCAAAGCTTTTCGAACGCCAATTTCTCTGGTACGTTCTGTTACCGAAACAATCATAATATTCATCAAAGCGATGGATGATCCCAAGATGGTGATAATTCCGATAAGCCAAGAGGCCATACTTAAATATTGTGTAATGCTCAATATTTTATTGATTAAATCATCGCTTCGCACTACGCCAAAATTATTGCCTTTTATGGGATTTAATTTTCGAATTTTACGCATTGCACTAATAGCGTAGTCGGTTGCTGGGCTTAATAATTCTTTTTTTCCGACCATAACGCTCACCGAATAGTTAATATTGGGAGCAGTAAATAATGAACGGGCCACTTGTATAGGAATTAAAACCCTTAAATCCTGACTGTTTCCAAAAGTAGAACCTTTCTCTTTCAGGACTCCGATCACTTTGAATTTGGCACCTCTTATCGAAATCGTTTTGCCTATTGGGTTAACATCTTTCAAAAGGCCTTTTTTAAAATCAGAACCTATTACACAAACATAAGCGTTATTAGAAATGTCAAAATTGGTAAAATTTCTACCCAAATCGGCTTCTAGCCCCGAGTTGGTTAAAAAATGATCGTCGACGCCTAGAACACTAATTTCCGGATCAGTTTTTAAGGCTTCATATTTTACTTCAGCAGTTGATGTCGCAGTAAAAGACAATGACGTTTCGGTCATCGGGTAATTGTATTTATTTTTGAAGGCAACCGCTTCGGGATAGGATATAATGGGATTTATAACTTCGCGTTCCCCGCCACCCCGCCGCCGGGAAGTATTCTCGTATTGGTTAATGTTAAACGTATTGGCTCCCATTGAAGCAAAGTCAGATGATAGCGTATTGCCCAGTGCTGCCACAACGGTCAGAATTCCAACCAGTGCCGTTATGCCAATGGCAATAATCAGCACCGTCAAAGTGGTTCGCAGTAATTGAGTTCGGATAGAACCCAAAGCGATTCGGATATTTTCTTTAAATAATTTTAGCATCATGATTGTTTGACACGAAAATACAATTTTTGTTACAATTAGTATTTGAGAAATTCCTCTAAAATATTTTTAAGGAGCTAATTCCAGCTATCCGCTTCAATCTTTATTGTCTCGTTAAAAAAAACGAGACAATAAAGGATTTCCGCTTCTATCTGGGCTAGGGCATTCCATTATTAAAGAGCATTAAATTATTTTAAGATTTTATAAAGCGTACCAATAATGTTTTTTTTTGCCACTGATTTCAAAGATTTTCACAAATTTCAAATGCATTATTAGAAAAATCTGTGCGAATCTTTTTAATCTGTGGCTATTTTTCAAGCTTGGCACAAGTCACGGATATTCATATAAATTAAATCACAAATTTTTCAAAAGGAATTATTTTAAAAGTAAGATATTTGCATTTGGAAAATTAAAATGAACAATTTGAATTTTTCAAATGAAATATGATTTTGGATATCAATAATCTAAAATCTGCAATCTAAAATCTGCAATCTAAAAAAATGGCATCAAAACCAAGCATTCCAAAAGGAACCAGAGATTTTTCACCTGCTGAGGTGGCAAAAAGACAATACATTATCCAAATTATAAAAAGCAATTTTGAAAAGTTTGGATTCCAGCCTATAGAAACCCCATCGTTTGAGAATTCTGAAACCTTAATGGGGAAATACGGAGAAGAAGGCGATCGGTTGATTTTTAAAATATTGAATTCGGGGGATTTTTTGGCAAAAGCCAATGTAACACATCTGGAAGCCAGAGACAGCACGAGATTGACGTCCAGCATTTCTGAGAAAGCGTTGCGTTATGATTTAACGGTTCCGTTTGCGCGTTATGTGGTGCAGCATCAAAATGAAATTGAATTTCCTTTCAAAAGATACCAAATTCAGCCCGTTTGGCGTGCCGACCGTCCGCAGAAAGGGCGTTTCAGAGAATTTTTTCAATGCGATGCCGATGTGGTAGGGTCAAAATCTCTTTGGCAGGAAGTGGAGTTGGTGCAGTTATATGACTCTGTTTTTACCGCTTTGGGTCTTGCAGGTGTTACAATAAAAATCAATAACCGAAAAATACTTTCCGGAATTGCCGAAGTAATAGGTGCATCCGATAAATTGATTGACTTTACGGTAGCCTTGGACAAACTGGATAAAATAGGCGAGGACGGCGTAAAGAAAGAAATGATCGAAAAAGGAATTGCCGAGGAAGCAATTGCCAAAGTAAAGCCGTTATTCAATTTTACAGGTACAATCTCAGAGAAAATCGAAAAATTGTCTGTTTTGCTTTCCTCATCAGCCGAAGGATTAAAGGGAGTTGAGGAACTTCGTTTCATCTGCGATAATGTTACCAATTTAGGATTGTCAACCGCCAGTTTGGATTTGGACGTAACATTGGCAAGAGGGTTGAATTATTATACAGGGGCTATTTTTGAAGTAGCCGCTCCAAAAACCGTTGCAATGGGTTCTATCGGCGGAGGCGGACGCTACGATGATTTGACAGGTATTTTTGGATTGAAAAACATGAGCGGAGTAGGGATTTCTTTTGGACTTGACCGAATTTATTTGGTTGTCGAAGAGTTAGGTTTGTTCCCAGAAGCGGTAACTTCTACTTCACGAGCTTTATTCATCAATTATGGAGAGAAAGAAGCTTTCTATTCGATGAAAGCCATCAAAGAATTGCGTGCATCAGGAATTAAAGTAGAATTATATCCCGATAATGCCAAAGTTGCCAAACAATTCCAGCACGCCGATAAACGTTTTATTCCTTATGCGGTAATTGTGGGCGAGGAAGAAATGAATGACAATCAATATAGTCTAAAAGATTTGGTTTCTGGAGAACAGAAAAAAGTAAGCATAGACGAATTGAAGGCTATTTTGAAATAAAGAAAATCAAAAAATAAAACAAGCGATTGATGAATAGGTAATGCTGTTCTCAATCGCTTTTTTGTTGCTGGTGTTTTTCGATTTCTATCGTTGCTGAGAATGGAAATGTAAAGAGTTACATTTTTGGTTAACCATTTTATTTTTTGTGCTAATTACGGGAAACCGTATAGAAGAGTAAAAATGGTTTTGTATGTTTGGTATTTATAGGAACAAAACTTCGTATACATCTACCTGATAGATAAGCGAAAGTTTATTTCATAGAAATTTTAGTTCACAGCAAAAAACAAAACCCTTAAACCAAAATAATATGAGAAATTTATTATTCTGTTTTTTACTTTTTATCATTTCAGCCAATTCATTTTCTCAAAACGATGATGAATATCAGTACGTAGGTTCAGCCAAGGATGGAACAAAAGTTTATATCCTTTTTGAGAAAGAAAATTATGGGATGAAAGAATTTTGGATTAAGATGATTAATCCAGTTAAAACCGTCAAAAATAAGAAAGGTAAACTTATTAAAAGTGGTGGCGGATATACTTTAGAATTTTGTGAAATGAATTGTTCAGCAAAAACCTTTTCTACTTCTAATGGAATTAAATACAACAAAAATGGAGATGTAGCTCAAAGGTTATATGATGATACTTACAACGAAAGAGTTATTCCTGGGACGATTATGGATGCTATCCATAATTATATATGCAAAACAGAATAAAAAACTTTTGCTAACAGATACTAGAAGGGATTTGGGCAATTGGTTTAATGCAAAAGTTATTTTTATATTGGGATGACTAGGCAAATCCGAATAATGGACTTAATTTAGTCTCAAACCCGCTGAGTACTAGACATTGACAGTAATTTAACATCATAAAAGTGAAAAACGAAATACAAGAAATCATACAATCAAAGGATTTACAAGAAATCACAATTGAACTTGTTGAAAAAGTTTTAGATAGTGAAATAACAAATGATATACTTAAAGAAGTTCCAATATTAAAGTCATTAATTGCAGTAAAAAATGTTTACAATTCCTATACTGATAGAATTTTCATAAAAAAAGCAATGAATGTTTTATTAGAATTAGGAGAAATTGATTTTGAAGAAAGAACAGCCTTAACAAATGAATTAGATGATGAAGATGAAAGTGGAATTGAAAAAATATTAATAGCCATAGATAGACTTGAAACAATTAAAAAGTGCAAAGTGTATGGCAGATTATGCAAGTTAAAAGCAACAGGTGAAATTCCAGTTTGGCAATTTTTAAGATTAACAAAATTAATTCAAGATGCATATTTAGATGAATTAAATCTTGTAAATGATTTTAAAATAGGAGAGAAGAAAGAAATTTGGGAAGGCGATTATGTAGAATTGATAGGATTAGGATTGATATTTCAAGAACCATCAGAACAAACTCCAATAGAAAAAAAACACCAATACGATGAATATGACCCAGAATTTAAAGGAGGCGAAATAAAATTCTATTACCTTTTATCCAATCTTGGAGAAACATTATTGAGAATTTATTTTGAATTATTTCCTGAAGACAGAAAACAATAAACTACCGTCAATATCTACAACGGATTTGGGAAATAGGCTAATGGGAAAATGGTTTTGTATTTGGAATGTTTTGGTAAACCCAAATAATGGGTTTAATTTAGTCCCAAAACAGCTGTAATGTCAGAACGTTGTGTGATAATCATCGAGAAAAATCCTTAAATGAAATTACCTTTTATAATTAAATCACTTCTTTTAATAACAATTGTGAGAGGCATAGTTGTAATTTTGCACGAACTTGGACACGCAATTCCAGCAATTATATTGACAAAACAAAAAGTTTCAATATACATTGGTTCTTATGGAAATCCAAATAAAAGTATAAATTTCAGAATTGGACATTTGAATGTTTGGTTAAGTTATGAAATGTTATCTTGGAAAAACGGTTTGTGTGTTCCATCAGCAGAAAACATTTCAATTAATAGACAGATTATTTATGTCTTAACTGGACCGATTTGTTCTTCTATTTTTGCTACACTTTATTTATATATAGCACTTTTAAAAGATTTTAGTGATTTATATTTGCATTTTGCAGTAATATTTTTCTTCATCTCAATATTAGATTTATTTGGAAATCTGATGCCAAATGAAAACCCAATTGAGTTATTTGACGGAACAGTAACTTACAACGATGGTTATACAATATCTAAACTTTTTAAGTACAAAAAATTTCCAAATCAATATGCTGAAGCAATTGACTTGTTTAACAAAAAAGAATACAAGAAATCAATAAATCTTTTTGATTACTTTCTAAAGATAAAACTAAAAGGCGAAAATATTTATCGACTAAATATGTTTGCAAATATGGAAATCAAAAATTTTGAAAGAGCAAAAAAATTATTTGACGATTACGAACACGAATTCAAATTAACTTCGGACGATTATTCAAATGGAGGGCTTATTTATAGTAAACTGAATTTGAATGATGAATCCMTAGATTTTTATAATAAATCTATCGAACTAAACTCCGAAAATGTTTATTCTTTAAACAACAAAGGTTTTACCTTGATTTTACTCGAAAAATATTCAGAAGCAATTCCGCTTTTTGATAAAGCAATTGAAGTTGATGAATTTTTTGCTTATTCTTATAACAACAGAGGACTTTCAAAAATTAAAACAGGGAGAATTAACGAAGGTTTAGCTGACATAGAAAAATCTATTCAACTTGACAAAAATAATTCATATTCATATCGAAATCTTGGAATTTACCATTTTGATATTGGTGAAATTGAAAAAGCAAGAGAATTATTTTTGAAATCAAAAGAATTAGATGAAGATACTCATATGATTGATGAATTAATTTTGTCGACAAAAATTTCATAGCAAGGACATCGCACAACAATTGCTATAATGGATTTGGGCAACTGTCTTAATGGGAAGTTGGTTTTGTATCTGGGATAATTTGCTTCGCCTGTTCGCTATCGCTCGAGTGGCCAGTCCGAACATTGTAAAAAAATAGTCTAAAAAAGAACGGAAATGGAATTTGAAAATTACATAAGTTTATTTCAGAAAGCAGCAACTCAAATTGATAAAAAATTGCTTAATGAAAAAAAAATTGAAACAAATGTTGGAGAAATTTTAAATGCTGCTTTTTTGAAGCTTTATAAAAAATCTTGGGCAAATTCAATAGATAATCCATTAACTGCTGAAACAAGAATTTTTTTTTCAATTTGGGTTGACGAATCAACTTTACAACAGAAAAAAATATTTTATAATATCCACGCATTGAAACTTCGAAAATTATATGGATATTCTATTGAAAGTAGAAAATTTGCAAATTCTTTTAGAGAAAAGGTAAAAAAACATTTGTATAAATGGGAAAATGTAAGCACAGATTTTGGTCCGCTTACATTAATGGAGGGATGGATCGAATTTGACAATGAAAAAGCTCAAGAAGATATTTTACAACTTGCAAACAATTTTTTAGAAATTGAAAATATAATTGACCAAACTCTAGTTGAATTTAAAAAGTGACAATTGAAAAACAATAGCTACCGCTAATCGCCGCTTGGCAATACGGTTCGCTGGATAGTATTTATTGACCATATAGTTTGCCTTTTTTTATGGAATGAATTTACTTTTTTCCAACATCCAATTATAAATTTTATCTTCTCTGAAATAATGCTCAACACTGCCGTGATTCCCCCCTTTTACAATGGTAAAGGTGACATTAGCATCGGGATCGCAGGTCTGGATTGCTTTGACCATTTTTTTTGATTCCGAAAGCGGAACAATATAATCTTTGTTTCCGTGTATAACCCACAAAGGAATTTTTGTCAGATTGTAGGCGTCTTTTATATTTCCGCCTCCGCAAATGGCTACTGCAGCCGTTATTTTATCAGGATATTTACCTGCAAAATCAAAAGTTCCGTAACCTCCCAAACTCATGCCGCATACATAAACTTTCGACAAATCGGTATTGTAATTGTTTTGCACATACTCCAAAAGCTGTAAAAGCTTGTCTGGATTCCAAGCACCGTGAGCTACTTGTGGAGCAATTACTATAGCAGGGATTTCTTTCCCCTTTTCGATTGCTCGAATTACTCCGTAACGTTTAACCCGATCCAAATTTGTTCCAGATAAACTTTTCCCATGTAAAAAAAGAATGACAGGTGCTTTTTTATCCAATATATCCTGATTGGGCAGATTAATCCAGAAAGGATAGTCAGTTTGGTCAGTAATTGCTTTTAGTTGTGCTTGTGCAGTAGGAATGGCATAAAGAGTAAACAGGTAAAATAGAATATAAAAACGCATTAATTTTTTTGATAAAGATTTGAGTTGGGTTTGCAAATTAAGTTTTTTATAATCGTTACCACTAGTTTTTTTGGATTTTAATTGATAAAAATAAAGGACAATGTCTATTATCCTTATTTTTAATAAAATCAATGCGGCTAATTTGAAATACATTATGAGCGAAAATCAAATTTCATGTGTTACTCCTTGATATGTAGTGATTTTGATTTCAATGGGTAAGAAAGAGGGGTGTTAAAACTTGATAAATTTTTAATTATTGTATTAAATTATTGATAATTAATTGGTTTTTATATTTTAAAGTGTGAAATAATGTGAATGATACAACTTTTGGTTGGAATTGTGTAATGTTTATGGAAGATAGTGAAGTCACCTTTGTTGGTTAATTGGATAAATCAATTCAATTCTTAAAAACAAAATAAAATGAAAGCTAAAATTTTACTATTCACTTTTGCGATACTATGTATTGTCCTAATTTCTGGTTGCGCAAATGATGATTTCGAAGAAATCATAGGAGTATGTCCTGTAGTGCTGACAACAACTCCTGTTAGTAATGCAGTCAATGTTCCAGTAGGGCAGACTATTACCGCTGCATTCAACGAGGAAATGGATCCAAGTTCAATTACTTCAGCCACATTTACAGTAGTTGGAGCTGCGCCAGTAGCAGGAACAGTTACTTACGCTGGTACAACAGCATCGTTCAAACCAACACTTCAGCTAGCAGAGAATACCACTTATACAGCTAGAATTACGACAAAAGCAAAGGACTTAATGGGGAATTTTTTGCAGACTGATTACGTATGGACATTTTCAACGGGTACGCTTTTAAGACCTGTGGTGATTACAACGGATCCTCTTAACAATGCTGTTGCTGTGAAGTTTGATAAAACAATTTCGGCAACATTCAATATGACTATGAATCCAGCAACTTTAAATGGAACAACTTTTAAAGTAAGTCAGGGAGTGAATGCTGTAGTGGGAACAATTACCTATACAGGATCGACAGTTTCTTTTGTTCCAACAAATCCTTTATTGGCTAATAGAATCTATACTGTAACTATAACTAAGGATGCAAAAAATTTATTGGATGCCGCAATGACAGCAGATTATACATGGACTTTTACAACAGATGTTGTGCCGACAGTAACAGCAACAGATCCTATTAATAATGCTATTGGTGTAGCCTTAAATCAAACAGTAACCGCTGATTTTAGTACCACAATGGATGCTTCTACAATCAATGCGGCCACATTTACTTTGAAACAAGGAACGGTAACAATTCCAGGAACGGTTTCTTATACAGGTACTACAGCTTCGTTTAATCCAACAAATTCTCTTGTAATAGGGACGGTTTATACCGCTACAATTACAAATGGAGCTAAAAACGTTGTTGGGACTCCTTTGGCTAGTGACTATGTTTGGAAGTTCACCACTGTACTGGCTCCTCCTGCTGCAATAGTTGTTAATCTGGGTACTGCTTCTGTATTTGGAGCTTTTGGAGGAAATGCGGGAATAACAAATCAAGGATTAAATACGGTAATCAATAACGGAAGCATCGCGACTACTGCGGCTTCAACACTTATCACTGGGTTTCATGACGGTACTGGAATTTATACCGAGACGCCTCTAAATGTTGGGAATGTGACAGGAAGCATATTTGCCGCGCCTCCAGCTCCGGGAAATGCTACTTCATTTGCAGTAGCACAACAAGGACAGCTTGATGCAACTGCTGCCTATTTGAGTATTTCACCAGCTTCAAAACCGGGAGGATCAGATCCAAATGCAGGCGAATTAGGCGGATTAACATTAGCTCCGGGTGTTTATAAATCAGCTAGCGGTACTTTCAAAATCAGTAATGGTGATCTTACACTTGATGCAAAAGGTGATCCAAATGCTACTTGGATTTTTCAAACGGCAGCTGGTCTGACAGTTGGAATCGCAGGTCCTACAGGTGCTAAAAGTGTAATACTAAAGAATGGTGCATTAGCCAAAAATGTGTTTTGGTATGTAGGCAGTGCTGCAACTATTAATGGTGCCGGAGGCGGTACAATGGTTGGAACTATTATTGCTACTTCAGGTGTTACTTTTTCTACTCCTGGGAATGCAGTACAAACGGTACTTAACGGAAGAGCAATATCATTAGTGTCATCAGTAACAATGGTAAATACTACGGTTAATGTACCATAAAACAATAGTACTGATAAACAGTATATCCCGTTTTCGGACGGGATTTATCTCAATAATTTAACAATAAAATAGTATAAAATGAAAGCTAAAATTAATTTCAAAACGGAGTTATGCATGGCATGGATTCCCAATAATATATCCTTAAAAAGTCTTTTTCTGCTGACTTTATTATGGTTAAGCACACAAACACCAGTTCAGGCACAAGAAGTTCAGTATACAAGACCATCTTGGTTTTTTGGTGTGGCAACTGCTTCAAACTATAATCTTTATGATGGTTCGACACACCAGCTTAATGCGGGTTTAACTCCTCCGGTGACATTTCATGAAGGAGATGGGGCAGGACTTTATTTGGCTCCGCTTATAGAATTTCATAAACCGGATGCAAGATGGGGATTTATGTTTCAAGCTGGTTATGACAGCCGTAAAGGTTCTTTTGATCAAGTAATCAGTCCTTGTGACTGCCCAGCAGATTTATCTACGGATCTAAGTTACATTACAGTAGAGCCTAGTATCCGTTTTGCGCCTTTCAAATCTAATTTTTATTTGTATGGAGGACCGCGTTTGGCTTTCAATATGGATAAATCATTTAAGTATTCGTTAGGAGTAAATCCAGCTTATCCAAATCAAGAGCCAGCTCCCCGTGTAGAAGGAGATTTTGATGCGATAGACAAAACGCTTATTTCTATGCAGATAGGAGCAGGTTATGATATTCAATTATCTTCACAAAGTCATAAAACACAATTTGTTTTATCTCCTTTTGTGGCTTTTCA
This sequence comes from Flavobacterium sp. P3_A6, assembly GCF_056403035.1. NCBI lineage: Bacteria > Pseudomonadati > Bacteroidota > Flavobacteriia > Flavobacteriales > Flavobacteriaceae > Flavobacterium > Flavobacterium sp. P3_A6. The sequence goes on from NZ_JBFUGG010000010.1 coordinate 89,581, forward strand.
TCCTTATTTCGGACAAAATCCACGCTCAACCGAAACTTGGAACGTAACCACGATCAGGGCAGGTCTTGCGCTTAAATTTGGACAAGGACATGAAATTGTGGCTGCTGAAGCTTTAGAAACTCAAGTTCAGTTTTCGGTATATGCGCCTAAGAATATTCCTGGTGAGCGCAGTGTAAGAGAAACATTTCCATTGCGAAATTATGTTTTTTATGATTTAGGTTCAAATCAGATACCAAGCCGTTACAAATTGTTAAGAAAAGAGGAGGTAAAAGATTTTAATGAAGATCAGATCGCTGCTACTGCAGTTGTCAACCCATCTGGCCGTTCTGCAAGACAAATGACGGTTTATTATAATGTAATTAACATTCTTGGTGATCGAATGGTAAAAAATCCTTCAACATCGATTACTCTTGTAGGGTCATCAGAAAAAGGATCGGAAGACGGTGCTATGATGGCCGAATCTATCAAAACTTATTTGGTTAATGTATTCGGAATAAATGCTGCAAGAATAACTGCTAAAGGGCAATTAAAACCGAATATTCCATCAGAACAGCCGGGAGGAACAAAAGAATTAGAATTACTCCGCGAAGGTGACCGCAGGGTTTCTATAGAAAGTAATTCGCCTGAATTATTGATGGAATTTCAAAGCGGGCCAGATGCTCCATTGAAACCATTAGAGTTTACTGCCGTTCAAGAGGCGCCAATAGATAGTTATGTTACTATTGATGCATCAGGTTCAGGTGAAGCATATTCATCATGGTCTTTGGAAACTACAGATCCAGACGGGCAGATGAAAACTTTTGGGCCTTATACTCAAGAACAGGTAAAAATTCCAGGTAAAAAAATCATGGGAACACGTTCAGAAGGTGATTATAAAGTAAAAATGATAGGTCAGACCAAAAGCGGTAAAATCGAAGTAAAAGATACTACGGCCCACATGGTACTCTGGACTCCCTCTAAAACGGATGAAGGACTTAGATACAGCATAGTTTTTGAATTTAATAAATCAAAAGCAATTGCTATGTATGATAAATACCTGACTGAGGTTGTTACTCCTAAAATACCAAAAGACGGAGTAGTTATCATTCATGGCCACACCGATATTATTGGAGAGGAATCGTATAATCTAAATTTATCTTTGGATAGAGCTAACGAAGTAAAAAACATTATCGAGAGAGCATTATCGCAAGCAGGCAGAAAAGATGTAAAATTTGAAGTGCATGGTTTTGGAGAAGATGAAAGTGCATCTCCTTTTGAAAATAAATTTCCTGAAGAACGTTTTTATAACCGTACTGTGATAATTGATATTATTCCTGCTGCAAAATAAAAAATAGTAATTTGTCGAAAATACTTTTTTGCAGTTTAAAAAAGATAAGGATTTATAAAGAGGACGCTGAAAAACATCGTTTATTTGATAGCGTCATTTTTCAGATAATAAAAAAAACGCTTGTAACAGGTTTTAAATATTTGTTATAAGCGTTTTTATTTTGTAACTGTTTTTTGAACTGGCTTATTCTATTTTGAAAAATTGGTTATTAGAAATAATTTCTTTCAATGGTAACAAATCTTTTAGTTGTACTTTTTGTTGAAAAGCGGCTAGATGATTATTATGATGTACATCTGAGCCAACAAAATCATACATTCCTTTCTTCAAAAGATTTTCGGCAATTTTGGTAATGCTGTTTCCATAATATCCTACTATTGACAATAAATTGAGTTGAAATAGACAGCCTGCTTTTTTTAGTTTTATATATTCGTTAAAATTATTATGGTAGAATAAATAACGCTCGGGATGAGCTAAAACGGGTATGTAGCCTGCTATTTTGAGGTCGAAAAGAATGTTGTATAAATGAATAGGTGGATTAATATAAGACATTTCTACAAGAACATAATTATCTTTTAGCGTTAATAATTCTCCAGATTGGAATAATCGAACAAATTGGTCGTCCATTAGATATTCGGCTGCCGCACGAAAAGGAATATTTATGTCGTTTTTCTCCAGTTCTTTTACAGTGGCCGCTTTATTAGCCAGAATTTGTTCAAGGTTATTATCCCAAACATGTTGGATGATATGTGGTGTTGTTATAAATTGAGTGAAACCAAAGCTCAAAAGCTTTTGCGTAAGGCTTAAGCTATCTTCAAATGTTTTGGCGCCATCATCAATTCCTGGTAAAAGATGAGAGTGAATATCAATATAATTATTAGGAATGAGATCCTTGAGAGTAGGTTTTGATTTGAAAAGTGTAAACATGTTGCAAAGTTAAGAAAATAGTTTCTAGTGAATCCTGAGATTTGACAAGTAAATTGGAAAAAGTGTAACAAAATCAATTCATTGAAAATAAGTTTGATAACTGTAAAGAGTAATTTGTTGATAGATAATAAACTAATTATCTGAATGTTCGTTGTTTATTGTAAATAATTACTGAATAATTTCATGTTCACTTTTTATGATATTTATTTTTTTTTATGTTTTAAAAATGATATTAATAATAAAATGTTGGTTTTTAGGGTATTTATGTTTTTATGTTTTTTTTTCTCAGGCTGACTTGTTAAAAACATCATAATGTCTGTATATTTACAGCCGATTAAGAAAATTATTCAGCTCTAGAGATGGGAGTTTGAATGGCGAAGCTGTGTATTAGGGTGAGAGAAAGTTAATCAAAAATTATGAAAAATGGAATCATCTTTAGTGCATTTGACGAAAGAGTCGTGTCGTTAAGGATTTAATATTTAATAGAGTTAAATAGATGAATAAAGAAAATAAGATTTATATTGCTGGACACAACGGAATGGTTGGCAGTGCTATTTGGCGAACATTACTTGATAGTGGATTTAATAATTTAATAGGAGCTTCTAGTAAAGAATTAGATCTTAGAGATCAAAAAGCAGTTCGTGATTTTATTGCAAAAGAAAACCCAGAAGTTATTATAGATGCCGCTGCTCGCGTTGGAGGCATTCTTGCTAATAATGATTATCCATATCAATTTATTATGGAAAATATGCAGATCCAGAACAATCTGATTGATTCAGCTTTGCAAAATGGAGTAGAGAAGTTTATTTTCTTAGGAAGTTCTTGTATATATCCAAAATTGGCTCCTCAGCCATTAAAAGAAGATTATCTGCTGACTGATACACTTGAGCCAACTAATGAATGGTATGCCATAGCAAAAATCACTGGAGTTAAAACCTGTCAAGCAATCAGGAAACAATTCGGTAAAGATTATGTGAGTCTAATGCCAACAAATTTATATGGTACATATGATAATTTCGATTTAAATACTTCGCATGTTTTACCGGCTATGATCCGTAAATTTCATGAAGCAAAAGAAAACAATAATGCTGCGGTAACCCTTTGGGGCAGCGGTACACCAATGCGTGAATTTTTGTTCGTTGATGATATGGCAAAAGCTGTTATTTTTGCATTAGAGAACAAGTTGCCCGAGTATTTATATAATGTTGGAACTGGAGAAGATTTGACGATAAAACAATTAGCTGAAACTATTCAGCAGATTACAGGACATAAAGGTGAAATTGTCTGGGATGCCAGCAAACCAGATGGAACACCAAGAAAGTTAATGGATGTTTCTAAAATGCATGAATTAGGATGGAAACATCAGGTTGAATTGCAAGATGGAATTCAAAAAACATATGACTGGTTTTTAGAAAATATTGAGGCATTTAAGCAAGTGAAAATGCAATAAAAGTTTAAGTGGTTAGAAAGTTAAATTAGAAATAAAATTAACGGTTTTAACTAATAAAATAAATAATTAGCAGTACAATAAATATATGAGCACACAAAAAATCGCATTAGTAACAGGAATTACAGGCCAAGATGGATCCTATTTAGCTGAATTATTATTAGAAAAAGGATATCAGGTTCACGGAGTTAAAAGACGTGCATCTTCTTTTAATACACAGCGTATTGACCATATCTATCAAGATCAACATGAAGTGCATGTTAATTTTAAATTGCATTATGGAGATTTGACTGATTCGACTAATATTATTAGAATAATTCAGGAAGTACAGCCTGACGAAATTTATAATTTAGGAGCTATGTCTCATGTGAAGGTGTCTTTTGATTCTCCCGAATATGTGGCAAATGTAGATGGATTAGGAACTTTACGAATTTTAGAAGCTGTAAGGATATTAGGCTTAACCAAAAAGACGAGAGTTTATCAAGCATCAACTTCAGAGCTTTATGGAGGCTTGGCAGAAAATAAAAACGAAAACGGTTTTTATGATGAAAACTCACCCTTTTACCCGCGTTCTCCTTACGGTGCCGCTAAAATTTATGGTTTTTGGATAACGAAAAATTACAGGGAAGCTTATGATATGTTTGCTTGTAACGGTATTTTGTTTAATCATGAGTCTCCAAGACGTGGTGAAACTTTTGTTACACGTAAAATTACTATGGCAACGGCAGCTATTGCAAAAGGAAAACAGGACTGTCTATATCTGGGGAATCTAAATTCTCAAAGAGATTGGGGACACGCAAAAGATTATGTTGAAGCGATGTGGAGAATTTTGCAGCAAGATGTACCTGAAGATTATGTAATAGCCACTGGTGTAACAACTTATATTAGAGATTTCGTGATTATGTCTTTTGCAGAAATAGGAATAGAGCTAACTTTTGAAGGAGAGAATGAAAGTGAAACAGCTAAAGTCTCAGTCTGTAACAATCCACTATATCAGTTAGAAATTGGGAAAGTAGTGGTTCGTGTAGATCCGGAGTATTACCGTCCTACTGAAGTAGATCTTCTAATTGGAGATCCTACAAAATCTAAAACACAATTAGGTTGGGAACCAAAATATGATTTAGTTGCTTTGGTAAAAGAGATGGTAGCAAGTGATTTAAAATTGTTTTAAGAATATTATCAGCTTTTGAAAGAATGAGGTTATACTACGTTGAGTTACTTTGAGTAAAACTCTACACAGCTGACAATTTTAAAAACTTAAGATTATTTTATAATTTATTGATGAAAACACTATTTATTATTTCATTATTGTTTTGTTTCCAGATATCTAAAGCACAAACTTATGATATTTGTATATATGGTGGAACACCATCTGGTGTTATAGCCGCATACACCGCTGCAAAAATGGGGCATTCTGTTCTTTTAATTGAGCCTTCTATCTTCTTAGGAGGTTTGACATCCGGTGGACTAGGGAGTACTGATTTAGGTACAGGACAGGTTCTTTTAGGAATTGCAAACGATTTTTATGAGAGGATTGGAAATTATTATGGCACATCAATAAAATATAAATTTGAACCACATGTAGCTGAAGCTGTTTTCAATGATTATATCAATGAGGCAAATGTCACTGTTTTGCTTAAGCACCGAATTATCAAGGCAAACCTGATAAATAATAATATAAAAAGCATTGACTTAGAATCAGTTGAAAACAATTTAAATATTAAAAATATAAAGGCAAAGTATTTTATTGATTGCTCTTATGAGGGAGATTTAATGGCAAGGGCAGGTGTTTCTTATATAATAGGTCGAGAAAACAATAATGTTTATAATGAAACTCTCAATGGCGTCCAAAGCACATTTAATTTTGGGCATCAATTCCCTGATGGTGTAGACCCCTATAATATTAAAGGTGACGCAAGCAGTGGATTGCTGTGGGGGATTTCAAATGCTGCGTTAAGTAGCGATGGTACTGGTGACAAAAAAATACAAGCGTATAATTTTCGGATTTGTTTGACTAATGACCCTAAAAACAAAATAGAAATAACTAGACCCGAGAATTATGATCCACTAAAATACGAACTCTTAATTAGACTCATTGAAGCTCAACCAGATAAAAAGGATATTTATGGATATTTTAATTGGTCTTCAATGCCTAACAACAAAACAGACATTAATAATAACGGCGCGTTTTCAACCGACATGATTGGTATGAACTATAATTATCCAGAAGCAACTTATAACGATAGAGTGCAGATTTATAAAGACCACAAAGAGTATAATATAGGTTTATTATATTTTTTAAGTCATGACAATCGAGTTCCTGCATCCATAAGATCCGAAGTAATTAAATGGGGGTACCCCAAAGATGAATACATAAATAACAATAATTGGTCACCACAGCTTTACGTTAGAGAATCAAGGAGAATGCTGGGATCATATATTATGACAGAGGCAAATTGTTTATCTAAAGTAGTTGTTGAAGATGGTATTATATCAGCAGGATATACTATAGATTCACATTATTGTCAAAGAATAGTAGTACTTAAAAATGGCTTTGCAATGGTGAAAAATGAAGGTGACGTTCAATATCCAATTCCACATCCTTATCCAATTGCTTATCGCTCAATACTTCCGAAAGAAACAGAATGCAATAACCTAATAGTTCCTGTTTGTCTATCAGCAAGCCATGTTGCTTATGGTTCAATTCGTATGGAAGCAGTATTCATGCAATTGGGGCAAGTGGCTGCAATGGCTGCAGTATTTGCTATTGATAAAAATTTACCATTAAAAGAAGTATCACCCAATGAGATTTCTACTCTGTTAATTGAAAATTCATGGCGAAAATTATTTAATACTGATATTCCAAAAAAAAGTAATATATTAATAAATATAGTTTCAAATGTATTGACAGTGAAAACTAATATTGTACCAATACAAATCAATATTTATAGTTTAGACGGTAAATTAGTTATTAAAAGAAATTTAAATACAGAAACAACCAATTTAGATATAGATGGATTAACCAAAGGAGTGTATATAGTTAAAGTCATAAACGATACGATTAATTATTCCACTAAATTTATCAAACAGTAACTAAGTTCGTAACAAAAATTTTTAAGCATCATTCATGCTTAAAATTAAGCACACAAAATTCATTAGGAAAAGACCAACTGGTTAATTATTTAATTGTTTAAGAAAAGTTAGACCTATTAATCGATTAAGCAATTAATTTTTGCGGTATTTAAATGTGTAAATATTGTGTTTTTGTCTTTTATTATTCAAATCATGATTAAAAAAATGCTGCCTTTTTTCCAAGTAACTATGTAGCTGAATTATTTTGAGTAGAAAAGATGAATCATTTAGGAAAGGTTTAATAGGTTAAACATTTAAAATAAATAGCCAAAAAATAAAAAGATATTTAATGTCCAATACTATTACTATAAACAATAAGCGAATAGCAAAAAACACACTTTTTCTTTATATAAGAATGTTCTTTACGATGGGCGTAAGTTTATATACATCAAGAGTGGTATTAAATACGCTTGGGATTGAAGATTATGGAGTTTATAGCATAGTTGGCGGAATTGTAACTTTATTTAGCTTCTTTAACAGTGCAATGACCTCTGCGACACAGCGTTTTTTGGCTTTTGACATAGGTAAAAATGATTTGCAACAATTGAAAAAAACCTTTAATGCCACACTTAATATTCATATTGGTATATGTATTTTGGTTTTTGTGTTATCCGAAACTATTGGGTTGTGGTTTGTAAATTATAAATTGAATTTACCTTTAGACAGAATGACAGCAGTTAATTGGGTCTATCAGTTTTCTGTCTTTACTTTTCTGTTAGGAATAATACAAGTTCCTTATGACGCACTGATTGTAGCTCGGGAAAAAATGGATATCTATGCCTACATGAGCTTTGTAGAAGTCATTTTGAAATTAATAATTGTTTATTTATTAGTTGTTTTTGCCTTTGATAAATTGATTCTATACGCAGCTTTGCTGTTTTTAGTATCGTTTATTGTAAGAATGGGACACAAATACTATTGCAAGAGATACTATGAAGAAAGTAAATACCAATTCTATTTTGACAAATCATTCTATAAAGTTTTGTTGTCCTACTCAGGATGGAATTTATTTGGAAATATAGCAGGAGTAGCAAGATCGCAAGGTTCTAATATTTTATTAAATCTTTTTTTCGGAACCGTTTTGAATGCTGCCTATGGCATTAGTATGCAAATACAAGGAACTGTTCAGACTTTTGTAATTAATTTTCAGATGGCTGTAAATCCTCAAATTATTAAACAGTATGCAGCTGGAAATAATGAAGAATGTTTGAATCTTATTTTTCAGAGTGCAAAATTTTCATATTTCTTAATGTTTATAATAGCCTGTCCCATTATTTTTAATATTGATTTTATTTTAGAATTTTGGTTGAAAAACCCGCCAAAATACACCTCTGTTTTTGTAACTCTTTGTTTGATTATTTTATTGATAGACTGTATTTCAGGTCCACTAATGATTGGCGCCCAAGCTACAGGTAATATAAAATGGTATCAAATTATTATAGGAACTTTAATTTTTCTCAATCTGCCTATTGCTTATGTTTTATTAAAAATATATAAGAATCCAGAACTAATTTATTATTCAACTGCAGTAATTTCATTACTAAGTTTAGTCTTTAGATTATTTTTTTTAAGAGTTATTATAGGGATTTCCATTCTTGATTTTTGCAAGTCTGTACTTTTAAGAATAATTGTAGTTACAATAGTTACAATTGGAGTTTTTACGCTTTTTGAATTTTATATATTTTTAACAAATGGATGGATGTACTTTATTTTAAAATTATTTGTTTTGTTTTTCACAATGTTTTTCACAATACTTTTTTTAGGAATTTCTAAAAAGGAATATAGATTTGTTAAAAATATGATAACAAAAAACATAATGAAATAATTAAGATGATAAAACAATATATTTCAGAATATAATTTTTAAGTAATAGAGAAAAACACAATCAAATATATGGAATATATATATTACAAAGATCCTGTTGGGAATTTTGGTGACGACTTAAATGGATGGTTATGGCCACAACTTTTTGGCAAAGAAACTATAGAAAATGACGATGCTTTCTTCGGAATAGGTTCAATCCTTTACAACGAAAATAAGTTAATCACTGATTTACAAAACAGAAAAAAAATTGTATTTGGTACAGGTATTAGACCTTCTTATCAACCCTTTAAATATGACCAGACTTGGGATATTAAGTTTCTGCGTGGTCCTTTATCTTCATATTCGCTAAATAATGAACACGATTTTATAACAGATGCTGCTTATGCATTACGTGTCACAGAGAATTTTGAGTTATTAAAAAACTCAGAAAAGAAATATGAAATTAGTGTAATGCCCTATTTTAGATCAATTAAATATTTTGATTGGAAATTGATTTGCGATCGTTTAGGTTATCATTATATATCTCCACTAAGTGAAAATGGAGTTGAATTTACATTGACAGAAATAGCCTCATCAAAATATTTGATTACAGAAGCCATGCATGGTGCTATTCTCGCAGATGTATTAAGAGTGCCTTGGAGAAGGTATGTATTATCTACACCAGTTACAGAGGGCTCAATGGTCTCGGAATTTAAGTGGATGGATTGGCTAAGTTCGATTGGCCTTGCTAATATCAATACTACTTTTATAAAGTTTAACAGAAAAACTTTTTTAAATCCTTGGATAAAAAAAATTAGTGGGAACATTTTGGATGTTGAATTTTTTATTAAGAAAGTTGTATTTGAAGAAATTCTTACTAAACTGAAAAACATAGAGCAGTTCTACCTTTCAAATGATAGTATTATAGTAGATATTGACGCAAAAATAGATGAGAAAATTTTAGAATTTAAAAGAGAATTAGAATAATAAAGAAAATGAAATATAATTATTTAGAAGGATTGAGAGGTTATATGGCGATTTGGGTTTTTTTATACCATGCATCAGGTTTTTTACCATCTATAAATTCAAAAAATATATTATTTAAAATTTTTAATAATTCATTTCTTCCTGTTGCTATTTTTATAATTTTAAGTGGCTTTGTTACACATATTTTGCTTCAGAAAAATGAAAATTATTTTTTTTACATTAAACGAAGAGCTTTCAGATTATTCCCCATATATCTGGTTTGTTTCATTATTTCCTTATTAATGCTAAAATTTTCTTTGAATACCTTGAGGGATATTCCTTTTGAAAACCCCAAGATTGATAGTCGAATTAAACTAATTGAAAGCTATTACAATTCTGATAAAATATTGAATATTTCAAGCCATTTAAGTTTAACTCATGGTCTATTTCCTCAAGCAAAATTTCCTTTTTCTTATTCTATAATGGGGCAATCTTGGAGTTTGACCTTAGAATGGCAGTTTTATATTTTAATTCCATTTTTATATTTTTTTTTAAATAAAAAAAATATAATTAGAAATGGTTTTATCTTGATTACTTTAATATTAATTATGATTTTGTCAATAAATTATATGAATCAGCAATCATTTTTACTTAATAGTATGATTATATATTTTTTAATTGGGTATTTTTCTTTGCCTTTGTTTAAAAGATACCTATCTTTTAATGATAAATGGATCTTTATTTTTTTAAGTTTAATATCTATACTATTTTATATTTTTAAAAACTCCTACATTAGTTTTATAATTATAATTTGGGCATTAATATTATATTTCCAAAAAAACAAGAACAAATTATCAGATCTGTTTTTAGGTAGTAAAATACCACAGTTTCTAGGACAAAATTCTTATTCAGTTTATTGTACCCATATGATCATTCTTTTTTTTCTTACAGCATTGTTACAAAAAATTGGTATCAATAATAGTTTTTATTTTTCAATACTGTTATTAATTGGAGGTTTGTTTTCAACGGTATTAATATCCAGTTTTACTTATAAATATATAGAGTTATATTTTATAAACTTTGCGAAAAAAAAGATTAAATAAGAGTGTTTTTCCAAAATACAGGAAATAGCTTTGATTTTATGTTGTTCTTTTTTATTTTAAAAACTAATGTCTTAGTATATTATTAACAGTTTTGAGAAATTCAATTTTAAAGTATATAATAAATAAAAACTGAGGTAATCAAAAGATAATAAATGCGATATTAAGTATATTGATGTTTACAAAAATCTGGTAATGTAGAAATAGTATCTTATTTGCTAAAGACTTAAAATTTTTAAATTTAATTTGTTGATCTAAATATCAAGTATGAAATATTTAATATGCCAAGATTGGGAAAACACTGCAAATAACCATGCAGGCATGAAACACATGTGTAATTTGTTGAAAGATAAATTTTTTAATGAATATCATTTAGTTGTTCTTAAGGAGATAAAGAGTAAAAAGCCTACTTTTTTTAATAGGCTGAAAAATAAGATTTTATTTAAAATTGTTATTCCTTTAACAAATATTTATGTTGCTTTAAAAATAGTTAGGAAATTAAAAGATGGTGATGAGGTATTTCTTTTAGAATATATGGAAAAACTTTCGCCTCAAATCTATTTCGCAATAATTATAAAAAAATACAAACCTCAAGTGAAAATAACGGGGTTGGTTCATTTAACACCCCACGCCTTAGATGATTTCTTTACAGACAGAGAAATTAAAAGATGGATGGCCCCTTTGGATACGATTATCACGTTGGGTTCGTCATTATCTCAATATTTTATAGACAAAGGTATCTCTGTTATAAAGATTAAAACTCTTTATCACTATGTAGATTTGGATTATTATAAAAAACAGGAGAAACCAGATATTGCTAATGGAAAAGTGAATGTTATTGCGATGGGAAATCAAAAGAGAAATTACGAGGTCTTATTCAAGATAATAAAGTCAAATCCAGATGTGAATTTTACTCTTTGTAAAGGAATGAGTAATATTGATTATTTATTTACGGCTTTGAATAATGTTAAATTAGTTGGATTCGTGAAGGAAGATGTTTTGAGAGAGCTTATGGATGAAGCTGATATTTCTCTTAATATTATGTACGATACAGTTGGAAGTAATGTAATAACAACATCTTTGGCTATGGGTTTAGCTTTAGTCACAAGTGATGTAGGATCAATAAGAGATTATTGCAATGAAAATGAAGCAATATTTTGTAATAATGAGGACGTAAATTCTTTTAGCATGGCCATCGCTCAACTTTCTCAAAATCGAGAAAGACTAATGAAAATGAAGAAAGCGGCAATTTTGAAAGCTCATAATTTCAAAGTAGAAATGTTTCACGAAAGTTTAAAATTTTAGAGCAAAGTATAGAAAAATAAGTCATGTCAATAACAAAACATATTTTATTATTATAGCTATTTGTAAAATATGCTAATTAATTTCATGAAGGTATATTATTAAAGCTAATTATTTATTTTTTGCAAGTTCAGTTATTATTTTTGTTTTTTAGAATTGTTGTAAGTTTATTGAGAATCGATTATCAAATGTTTATAAATCGATTTGTATACATCTCATAAAGTTTAGCTTTATTTGAATGGTTTGGTCTTTTATTGAAATATGTGACTTGAGTAAAATTGAAAATCAGAATTAATATTGATAAGTAAAATTAAAATAAAAAAAAATGAATTTTATTAATAAACTGTATGTCTATTTTTATTGCAAATCAAACTCTGATAGATATATAAACTATCTGAGAAAACTAGGAATTAGTGTTGGTGATGGATGTATTGCTAGGGGCCCAAGATCATCAGCAATAGATGTTTCACGACCATCATTGGTTGAGATTGGTAATTTTGTAGATATGAATTTAAACTTTACAATTTTAACTCATGATTATGGTACAAGTGTTTTTCTCAGAGTGTATAAAAAATTCGTGAACTCTTCTGGGAAAGTAAAAATCGGGAATAATATTTATTTTGGAAAAAACTGTACTGTTTTAAAGGGAGTTACTATAGGTGATAATTGCATCATTGGTGCAGGTTCCATAGTAAATAAAGATATTCCTGAAAATTCTGTAGTAGCTGGCGTGCCAGCAAAGGTTATTTGTTCATTGGAAGAATATTATAAAAAAAGATGTCTTGATTCTGTTCAGGAAGCATTCGAATATGCTAGAAGTATTAAAGAAAGATATGGGCGCATGCCTGTTGAAGCTGATTTTAAGGAGGAATTTCCATTGTTTGTTTCAGGAAAAGACGCAGAAAAGTATGAAACTATTGCAATAAAGTTTCAAATGATGGAAGCTTACGATGATTGGAAAAAAAATCATATTGCACCATATGAAAATTTTGACTTTTTTTTGAAAGCCGCTGGATTGATATAATTTTAAATTAACAAATTGGAAACATTAAAACTTGATTATTTAGTTTTAACAACTTTTTTATATATATTGTTTGGCATATATGGCTATAAAATCTCTAAAAGGAGTAATAATATATCATATAAAAACTACTGGTATTTAGTATTTCTTCCTGTTTTATCATATTCATTTATTGAAGGATTTCGTTATGGAAGAGGAGTCGATTATATTTTTTATATGAAAAGATATATATCATTTGCCAGTACTTATTTGGATACCAGTACTTATTTTGATTGGTTTAATTATAGTTTAGATTTTTTTKGGATTCCATTTTATTTTGCTTTCGTTATCTATAGTTTAGTTTTAATTAGTTGCGTATTTTTTTTCTTAAAAGAATATATTGAAGTCGCTCAGTATTCTTTTGTTCTTTTTTTATGTGCAACATTGTTTTATTCAGAATCTTTTATTAGCCAGTTTTTTGCTCTTTCATTTGTTTTTGTTGCTATAAAATATGTTTTGAATGATGATTGGCTTAGGTTTAGTGTGTTTTCGATATTAGCAATCTTGTTTCATAACTCATGTATTGTTGTTTTATTGATGACAGTTGTATTGAAATTATACAATAAACCTTTTAGTATATATTGGACTGTTCCCTTTTATACGTTTGCATCTTTTCTTTTTGACATGAAGAACATTAGCATTTTAACACCATTGTTTGAAAAAATAAATTTAGGAGGCAATAATCATTTTCAATCATATGTAGAAAATGCTGATATTTGGTTTTCAAAAGATGCTGTTAATTCAATTTATGAGCAATCTTTTGTTACAAAAACGGCAAATTTTTTATTTGATGTTTCAATTCTAATTTCAGGTAGGGCATTAATTGATAACTACAAAAATGTAGATAAGAAAAAATCACTAGTTTTATTTTATAATTTATTTGCTTTAGGTGCAATTCTTTTTCAAGCATTTTTTCATATTGAATTAATGAGACGTATAGCAATCGAAATGTATTTGTTTTGGTTTATCGTTGTTTCTTATATATTATATTATTATAAATTAAAAAGAAAGCCATCACTTATATTTAAAATTATGACTTTAATAATTGTTTTATATGCTATTTCTATTGGATTTAAATATATTTTCCTTTCGCAAGATTCATTATTTGTTTGGGATACGAATTTTTTTTAAAATATTATTTCAACTATGTTAAAACCAAAAATTAGTATAATTGTACCTGTATATAATGTTGAGAATTACCTTTCAAGATGTGTTGAATCTTTGTTGAATCAAACATTAAAGGATATTGAAATAATTTTGGTAGATGATGGATCTCCTGACTCGTGCCCAGCTATGTGTGATAGTTTTGCTATTCAAGATCAACGAATAAAAGTAATTCATAAAAAAAATGGAGGCCTTGGATATGCTCGTAATAGTGGTTTAGAAATTGCAAGAGGTGAATTTATTGCTTTTGTTGATTCGGATGATTTTGTAGATATTAATATGTATGAAACACTATATAACAAAGCAAATGAAATAAAACTTGATACTGTTTATTGTTGTTTTAATTCAGTAGACAACAAAGGCAATATTTATCCTATTAAAGAGATTAGCGATGTGAAAATATTTGATTCGCGACCAGATATTGAGAGTTTACTTCTTGATATGATTGGTTCAGAAGTGAATAGTTTAGTTGATAGAAAATATCAAATGTGTGTTTGGCGAGCAATTTATTCAAAAAATATTATTGATAATAACAATATTAGATTCTGTTCTGAAAAACAATTTATTTCTGAAGATATTATTTTTCATATAGATTATTTGCAAAAGGTTAGTAAAATTGGTTTGATTCCAGAAGCATTTTATTATTATTGTGATAATATAAGTGCCACTTCTTTGTCAAAAACTTTTAGAGAAGACAGGTTTGAAAGATATGTAATATTATATAAAGAAATTTGTTCACGTTTTCCTTTAGGTGGCGTTACTAATAGAGCTCAAAGATTATTAATAGGCTATACTAGATCATTAGTGTTTATTTTGAATGATTATGAAATAACATTTCAAAAGAAGATAAAAATTCTTAAAACTATTTGTAATAATAATATTTGGAATGAAATCAGTACTGAATATGATTATTCAAGACTTCCATTCTATCAAAAATTAGTTCTTTATCTTATATTAAAAAAACAAATTTATCCTCTCATTCTTCTTTCTTGGTTAAAAAACATTTTTTAGTTTAACTAATCTCATTGTAAAAAGTATAATATTTAATTAAAAAGATGATGTTAGTTAAGGAAATAAAAGAATTAAAAGGAAATAGTAAAGGTGTAATATTCATTATTTTTTTTCGATTAAGTAATTTTTTTACGAAGTCTAAGTTTTTAAAAATTTTAGGGTTTCCAATAAGGATAGTTTATAAAATTTTATTTCAATGGATATTTGGTATTGATATAGACGATAGTACAAAAATTGGATTTGGATTGAATGTTTTTCATGGTCAATCATTAATTATAAATAAAAACGTAGTTATTGGAAACAATGTTATTGTAAGACATAATACAACAATTGGCGTAGCACGAGAAAATGGCAAGTGTCCAATAATTGGTAATAATGTGAACATAGGCTCAAATAGTGTTATTATTGGCGATATTAGGATTGGAAATAATTCAATTATAGCAGCAGGTTCAGTTGTAGTGAAGGATGTTCCTGAATGTTCAATAGTAGCCGGTAATCCTGCAAAAATTATTAAAAAGATCAATGAAAATTAATAAAAAGAAAGTTTTAGTAATAGGTACTTCATCTAAAACAAGAGGCGGGATTACTGCTGTTATAAAGGCTTACCAAACAACGAAATTTTGGAATGAATGGAATTGTATCTGGATTGAGACTCATGTCGATAAATCTAAATTGATTAAACTTTGTTTTTTTTTTAAAAGTTTTGTAAAGTATATTTTATTACTTCCAAAAGCAGGGCTAATTCACGTTCATCTTAGTGCTCCAATGTCGGTAAAGAGGAAATATGCATTTTTATTTTTGGCAAAAAAAATGAAAACCCCTGTAATAATTCATTTTCATGCATTTAGTGCTGATTCAACTATTGATAAAAAATATTTTAATCTATATAGTAAGGTATTTAATATGGCAGATACTATAATTGTTTTATCTGAAAACTGGAAACAAGGTCTTATTAAGGATTTAAATATTAGTTTAGATAAAATTGTAGTACTATACAATCCTTGTCCAAAGGTATTAAGGCGGGAAGTAGATAAAAAAACAAATACCATTTTGTATGCAGGAACTTTAGACAGTAGAAAAGGATACAAAGATCTAATTTATTCTTTTTCAAATATAGCATCAATTTATCCTGATTGGAAGCTTTGCTTCGCAGGTAATGGCGAAATAGCAGAAGGAACTAAACTTGCAGAAAATTTGAATATCAGTAATCAAGTAGCTTTTGAAGGTTGGGTTTCAGGTGATAAAAAAGATGAATTATTCAATGAGGCTACTTTATTTTGTTTGCCAAGTTATGCAGAGGGTTTTCCTATGGCAGTTCTTGATGCCTGGGCTTATGGATTACCAGTTGTAACAACACCTGTCGGAGGTATACCAGATGTCGCTATAGATGGAGTTAATATGCTGTTATTTCAGCCTGGCGATACAAATGTCTTGAGTGAAATGTTAAAAAAAATGATATCAGATGAGGATTTAAGAAAGAAAATTAGTGAAGCTTCTTTGGAATTTTCGAGAAATAAATTTTCTTTAGATACGATTGTAAATGATCTTGCTAATATTTATCAAAAAAATACAAATTGAAAAACACAACTGATTTTTTAGATTTTTCTATTTATAAGAATGATTTAAGCCAATATAACTTTTGTAGAAAAACGCTCATAAATACTATTAATCAATACTCTTTTTGTATTGCACAAACTGATATTGATTTTAAAAAAGCATTACAAAATTCAGATATTCTTTTGCCTGATGGTATAGGTGTGGTTGTTGCTGTGAAAATGTTGAATGGTGAGAGAATAAAAAAAATTGCTGGTGCTGATTTGCATCACTTTCTTTTAAAAGATTTGGATAAAAAAGGCGGGTCCTGTTTTTATTTAGGATCTTCTCAAAAAACATTGGATAAGATTACTGAAAGAGTATCAAGGGAGTTTCCTAATGTTAAATTAGCATCATTTTCACCGCCATATAAAACTGAATTTTCAGATTATGAAAATAAACAGATGCTAGATGAGGTGAATGCTTTCAAACCTGATGTATTGTTCGTTGGAATGACTGCTCCTAAACAAGAGAAATGGTCGTATATGCATGTAAATCAGTTAGATACTGGGATAATCTGCTCAATTGGTGCTGTCTTTGATTTTTACGCTGGTACTATTGTCAGGCCAAATAAGTTTTGGGTACGTTTAGGTTTAGAATGGTTTGTAAGATTGATAAAAGAACCAAAAAGGATGTGGAAGAGATATTTATATTATGGTCCTGTTTTTATTAAACTTGTTTTAAAAGAAAAACTTATAAAATTTTTTAATTAGATCGCTTTAAATAGGAAAAATTTTGGTACCATCTGAATATTGTTTCTGAAACCATTTCAAACTATTGTTGTTGTTTGATGTCTTTATTAAATGGAGGTATAGTTCTTTCTGCTTTTTCAGATTTGGTAAGTAGTTATATTTATTATAACTGCTGAAAGAATTTATGAACTTACATTATATTAAAATTTTGATTTTCAAAATACACTATTGATTGGGGGGTAAGTTTTCGAATAAAATCTCTATCCTTGAAGAAAAATAATTTTTATGGCAATTAGAAAAATGTCGTTTAAAATAATAAATAATTAATTTTTATATGTCAATTTTACAAAAACTAAATAACCACAATTTTTCTCGCTATTTCAAACTGTTATTTGTTTTATGGGATATCATTTTGTTGAATTGCGCTATAATTCTCTCTGCTTTATGCAGGTTTGGTAATATTGAGCATCTTTTCTTAAGAGAAGTACAGACAATTTCCTTATTAGGAAATATTTTATGGATTGGATTATTATTGCATCGTGATTCTTATAGGATCGTTCGAATCGAGTCAATTGAATCTATTTTAAAAAGAACAACAAAGAAGATTGTAATTCACGCTGCTTTAATTGCTGTTTTTGTCGGTTTTTTACGATATCCCAATATTTCGAGTCTGAGATTGTCCTATTTTTATATTTTTTTCTTTTGCCTTTTGATGATTTCAAGATATTTAAGTATGAGGCTTTTAGGGTACATAAGGGCTAAAGGGTATAATTTTAGAAATTTTATTATTGTTGGTGCGAATGATACTGGTGAAAGAATTCGTAAGGTCTTGGCAAGAGACTTGACGTATGGTTATCGTTTTTTAGGTTTTTTCGATGAAAAGGTAGATCCATTTGCCTTTATATCTTCCCCAATTTTAGGAGATTTTGATTATATTGAAGAGTTTCTTTTTAAGAAACAAGTCGACGAAATGTATGTTGCATTGCATATTGATAATATTGCAGTTATTAATAAATTAATTCAAATTTGTGAGCATCATATGGTGCGGATTAAATTTATACCTGATTTTCAGTTGTATACCAAGTCAAGTAAAGTTGAAATCTCTTTTTATGAAAATACGCCAGTATTAATGTTTCGCAGTGAACCTTTAGAGTTTACTGTAAACCGTTTAGTAAAAAAAATCTTTGACATATTCTTTTCTTTAGGCGTTATTTTATTGATATTTCCTTGGCTCTTTCCTCTTTTGATGCTGATTATAAAGATAGAATCACCTGGTCCAGTTTTTTTCACACAAGAACGAACAGGAAGAGATAACAGATCTTTCAAATGTTTAAAATTTAGAAGTATGAGGGTTAATGATTCTTCTAATGATTTGCAGGCAAAAAAAGGTGATAGTCGCCTGACAAAATCCGGCACCTTCATTCGTAAGACTAGCATTGATGAGCTTCCTCAGTTCTTTAATGTGCTTTGGGGAGATATGTCTGTGGTAGGGCCAAGACCACATATGGTTAATCATACAATACAATATACGGGACTAATCAATCATTATTTGGTTCGTCAATATGCCAAACCAGGAATTACAGGTTGGGCGCAGATAAACGGATACCGTGGGGAGACAAAAGAACTAATAGATATGGAGAATCGGGTAGATTTTGATATTTGGTATATTGAGAACTGGAGTTTGTTGCTTGATATAAAAATTATCATAAAAACAGTTGTTAATATATTTAAGGGAGAAGAGAATGCTTATTAAATTGATTCAAAAGAAAATGTTTGTTTACTTTATCTATGAAAATCATTAATCGAAGATGAATGATTTTTTAAATTCCTATATTTGCCAACTAAAATTATAAGTCTAATGAAATTGATATTTTCTTTTTTTATAAAGATCACTGGTTTTTTATCGCTGTTGTTTTTATTTTATGCTTGTGCTTCTAAACAAGATATTGTCTATTATCAAAATATTGATGGAATGCCATCTCAACAAAACGCTAACAGTTACGAAATCAAAATTCGGCCAGATGACTTATTGTCAATTATTGTATCTGCGGAAGATCCTGAAATCGCTATCCCATTTAATTTGCGGACAGTAAGTGTGGTTACACCAAGCAGGCAAGATATTTATCGCGGTCAAGAAACGATGCAGTTGTATTTAGTTGATTCCAAAGGGGATATAGAGTTTCCTGTTTTGGGGAAATTAAATGTGGGTGGGTTAACCCGAACTGAAGTGCAAAAAATGCTTCATGATAAAATAGCTTTATATATTAAAAATCCAATTATTAACTTTCGTATCATGAATTTTAAAGTTTCAATACAAGGAGAAGTTACTTTGCCAGGAACCTATACAGTAAATTCTGAGAGGATTACTTTGATCGAAGCTTTAGCTATGGCAAAAGATCTGACTATTTATGGTAAAAGAGATAATATATTAATCATTAGGGAGATTGATGGGGTTAAAACCTATAATAGAGTGGATATTACTAAGGCAGATTTTATCAACTCCCCTTTTTATTATTTAGTGCAAAATGATGTGATTTATGTTGAACCTAATAAAAATAAGATAAATGGAGCCGCTGTTGGTCCCAATACATCTGTACTTATTTCTATTACTTCATTAATTATAACTGTAATTACATTAATTGTAACTTCTTCAAACTAAAATATTACATGGAAAATAACAGTTATAATAATAGTTTTAATGATGATATTGAGAATGATTTTGATTTAAAAGTATTTTTTGACAAGTATCTGATTCACTGGAAATGGTTTGGGTTAGGAATTAGCGTTAGTTTGATTTTGGCCTTTTTATATTTAAGGTATACCATACCTCAATATCAGGCTTCGACTACAATTTTGGTGAAAGATGAAAAGAAAGGAGGTATGCTTTCTGAGCTTTCTGCTTTTGCTGATATGGGATTAGGCGGAGGAATGAAAAGTAATGTTGATAATGAAATCGAAATTTTAAAGTCAAGAACACTAATAGAAAATACTGTAAAAAAGTTAAACCTTACTGTAAGTATAGTTTTTAAGGGAAAGATAACGGATAATGAGCTCTACAATGAAGCTCCAATTGAAGTCACACTAGTCAATCCTGAGAATCGCTTTTACAAAAGCAAAATGAATCTAAATTATAAGGAATTAACTTCAGATACTTTTGAGTTAAAAAAGGAACTGCTTGATGAAAACTCAAAAATATACTCGACTACTAATAAATTTCATTATGGCCAATTAATAACTACTCAAAATGGGCAAATGATTATTAATAAAACAAAATTTATATCAAAAAATATAAAAGAGAGTGATAGGGATATTAGTATAGTAATTAGTCCGCTCGAAGATATAGTTAATAGTTTTAGAGAAGGATTAATAGTGAATCCTATAAGTAAGACTAGTAGTGTTGTAGAAATTTTGATAAAAGATCCAGTTGTAAAAAAAGCGGAGGATTTTTTAGATAATCTGATAGCAATTTATAACAGTAATGCTGCTACCGATAAAAATTTTATCGCTGAAAACACTTCTGAATTTATAAATAACAGGTTAGAAATAATAACGCAGGAGTTAGATGGTGTGGAGAAGAATGTGGAGAGTTTTAAAACTTCTAATAAAATAACAGATATTGATTCAGAAGCAGAGCTTTATGTTAAAGGGTCTGATGAATATGTTAAAAAAGGCGTAGAAACAGAAATTCAATTAAATGTGATTTCTTCTATGTTAAATTTTATTAAAAAAAGTACTAATTCTGATTTGCTTCCAGCTAATATCATTAGCAGTCAGGGTGATGCCGGTAATTTAATTGATTCCTATAATACACTAGTATTGGATCGTAATAGGATTCTGAAATCAGCTACTGCAGAAAATCCTTCTGTGATTAAATTAGATCAGCAGATAGCATCATTAAAAGGAAATGTAACGGCTAGTCTGTTAAGAATGCAATCTAATTTAACGATTCAAAAGAATGATTTAAAACAAAGCGAAGGTGTTTTGAATGCTAAAATTGGAAAGATTCCAGTTCAGGAACATCAGTTTAGAATAATTGCCAGACAGCAAAAAGTTAAAGAAGAATTGTATTTGTACCTGTTGCAAAAAAGAGAAGAAACAGCTATTTCGTTAGCAGCAACAGAACCGAATGCACGTGTTATTGATGCAGGCAAAGCCTCAAAAATACCAGTTTCTCCTAAGAAGAATATTATTTATTTAGCCGCTTTATTGTTAGGGTTATTGATTCCTTTTGGAATTATTTATGTAATTAATTTATTAGATACTAAAATAAAAAGCAGGTTAGATTTGGAGGGAAAAACCATGATTCCTTTTGTAGGAGATGTTCCTAGTTCTGATTCGCCTTCAGAAATTATAAAATCTGAAAGTAGAACCAGTTCTGCAGAGGCATTGCGAATTATCAGAACTAATCTAGAATTTATATTGAGTAAAGCAGATGAAAATAGTGCTAAAACAATATTTCTAACTTCTACTTTTCCTAAGGAAGGGAAGACCTTTGTGTCTGCTAATCTCGCGGGAACTTTTGCCTTGTCTGGCAAAAAAGTTTTGCTGATTGGAATGGATATCAGGAATCCAAGATTAGACGAATATTTTGCTTTGCCGGGCAGAGGTTTTACTAATTATTTGTCATCTAAAGATTTAAAATTGGAAGATCTAATTGTAAAACAAGATGGTTTTGAGAATTTTTACATTCTTCCAGCTGGGGTAATTCCTCCAAACCCAGCTGAATTGTTAATGAGCAATAAAGTAGATGATCTTTTTAAAACCCTTAGGACACAGTATGATTATATTATTGTTGATACTGCCCCTGTGAGTTTAGTTACAGATACTCTGCTGGTCGCTAAACATGCTGATTGTTTTATTTATGTTGCTCGTGCTAACTTTTTAGAAAAACGTATGCTGAATATTCCTAATGAATTGTATAAAGCAAAGAAACTGCCGAATATGTGCTTGTTACTAAACGATACCGACTCAACAAAAGGATATGGATATGGTTATGGATATGGTGTGAATGTTAAAAAATCCTCTTGGTATGATAAAATATGGAGAAAATAATCTATGGTAAAGTTGTTTCGAACTAAAAGTATTTACAATAGGTTTTTTTGTGTATCGCTATTTCTATACAACTATATTTATACAGTTGAAAATGAAGTTTTAGAAAACAGATTATTTAATTCCTCGTTACTTAATTGAAGTGATTTTATACGTTTCTCAATTTGCCATAATTTAATCGCTTTTGATTTTTCACAGCTTATCTTTCCTTTATCTTTATTATAAGGTTCGCCTTTAATAATCATATTCCAAATAATTACTGCAAGCTTTCTTGCCGTAGCTGTAATGGCAACTATTCTTCCTTTTTTAAAAGCTATTCTTTTAAAAAAAGGAGTTAATTCATGGTCTTTTTGGTTACCGATTGAATTGGCAGCTTGACGAAGAACTTTAGCGATTTGATTTTTACCAGAAGGAGTGCGACTACTAATTAYTTTTCCACCACTTATTTTATTGTTGGGAACCAAACGTAACCAAGCTGCAAAGCTTTTAGCCGAAGGAAACTTATGTAAATCATTTCCCATATTGGTAAGCAAACAAAGAATAGAACTATGACTCATACCTGAAATAGCAAAGAGATCAGTTCCAAAATATTGAAAAGCAATTCGTGAAATATTAAATTCTGGAGAGTGTTTACTGTGTTTTTTCTTGTTTACTTTTAATAGCTTTTCATCTGTTGCAGTCAAAACCAATGGAGGAGCATATTTGATTAAAACTTGCTCTATTGTTTTATCGCAATCTACTATTGCTTTTTCATAAATTTTAAAAAAATCTAAAGAAGTTCTTAATTCAAAAAGTAATTCTTCACGCCAAGTTCCATTAAGGGAGTCGGCAATTTCCTGCTGTGTCTTTTTTACCCTGACATCAACCAGAGATGCTAAATATTGAGTGTCCCGATGTCCTGCTAAAATTGCCTCTACAATGGCAAGACCTGATTTCCCCGTAATATCTCTTATAGCGATATCAAGTCTGATATTCATCAAACGCATTGATTTTTGCATCTTGTTTAGGTATCTAGCGGACTGTTCCAATAAATGCTGTCGATAATTATAATATGTTCTAAGTTCCTGTACAGCATCACTAAGCAAAAAGCTACCCGTTAATAAGCCTAGGGAATGCAATTTTTGTATCCACAAGCAATCAATGACATCCGTCTTTCTGCCTTTTACATTTTTGGTTTGACTACCGCCAACTAATAGTACTTCAAATCCTGCATTTTGTAATGTACTAAAAAGCACTTGCCAATAAGATCCAGTACTTTCCATTGAAACTGTATTGATGCCAAAATTTCTCAAATGAATAATAAGCTGTTCGTTATCTTTGGTGTAAACTCCAAATTCACGAACATTATCTTTATTTTGATCCACCGCCACCATGTGACTACGAGATCCCACATCTATCCCTGCCGCATGGGGATTAACAATTTGAAGTGATAATTCGTTTCTTTTCATAACATAAAGTATTTGTTAAAAAAACTTCAGGGAATGTACTTTTACGATTAAGATTTTTCTATTCGGGATTCTCAATCAGTATTTAGCTTGAGATCACCTGTTAATTCAACAAATGCCTTTGTAAATAAAAGACATTATACATTCCATCCCAGATTTCAGGAGGGACTTAAAAAAGTGCCATTTAACGTCGGAGCTTGTCTCTGAAGAGAATATAAAAATACGAAAATTTGAGACTGAGGCATGCCAGTTGTATTCGGTATTCAACTGTGTTAACATCGTCGTGTGATTTCAGGACGGGACAATATAAATAAAACAAACCCTTAAGCAATTAATGTTTAAGGGTTTTTTTATGATTACTAATTTAAATCAATTTAATCGAAATATTTTTCTCTCTCTATTGAAATCTAGTTCGATAGAATCTTTGTAAACTTTTTTTACTGTAATGCCTCCTGACTGCTCATTTAGTTTTAGTTTATGCAGTTTTTTATCTATGTTTACTAATATTAATAATTCATCTTTTCGATCTTTGGAATTAATATAGCCATGATAAGAAATCAGTGGCCAATTTAAAATTTCTACAGATTTAATTATTCCTTGTTTTAATTTCTTTTTTATAATAGTGCTTTTAAAATGCGTGTCTTGAGCTAACGAAGAAGTAATTACGCTGCTTTCTTTGTTTAAAAAAGGGTCTCTATCAATATGATTGATAGAAAAAGTGTCTTTATTTATTTGATTTATTTTTAAATTTGAATCGTAATTTTTTGTATAATTTGTTTTTTTATCTAAAAAAAAATATTGCTTTAGAGTTTTTGTTACTACTAAACCCCATACAGTCAAAACAATTAATATTAAAGCGACATTAATTTTCTTTTTCATAGGATGATAGGGAGTTATTTATTTTACTATAAATTTAAAAGGAGTACTATAGATACTTGCGTTTCCTGCCAAATCGGTTGCTTTAATTCGCCAATAATAACTCCCAATTGCTGTGAAAGCTTTATCAAATGACGCTGTCGAAACATCATTTTTTTGGATTATAGTTGTAAAATTTACATCGTTTGCAAATTCTATAGTGTATGTAATAGTTGATTGAATAGCACCTACATCGGCTAGGATTGACCAGCTGAAATTAATTGTTTGGTTTGTTGTAAATGATGCATTTTGTATGGGAAGTGTATTGCTAGGTTGATTAGGATTAGTTCTGTCAACTGAAAAGGTATTTGAACTAAAAAGAGTTTCAGATGTCCCATTTACTCCTTTTACTTTCCATTTATATTTAGCTTCTGCACTTAAATTAGTGTTATTTATTACAAATGTTGGGTTTGTAATACTAGTTTCTGGAATAACACTAGTTTCTCCATTTGTCACATTTAATAATTCAAACACATATGAATCTGCCATTGTTAGCACATCCCAAGTACAAGTTACGGTGCTGTTTTTCGTGTAAGAATTGTCAATTGGATTTTTTAAAATTATTTGTTGTTTACCTAAATCGGTTGATTCGATGACAGAAAAGTCAGCTTGAAGGGAATAGGAAGATTGATATGCAAAATTTTCTCCCCTTACTCTCCATTGGTATTCCCCTTTTAGCATTGGATATTTTAAATTTGTTTTGGATATTAATGAATCTAATATTTTTGTTTTATCTGTTTTAAATATTTGAATGCGATATTTATCTGCATCAGAAAGACTGTTCCATTTAAAAGTGACAACATTACTTTCAATTTCTTCATAATCTTTTGGTGATATAATTTCTATCATATCATTTGTTATGTCTTTTTCCAATACATCATCACAAGAAAACAAAATTAATGCAATTGCTATTATTGAAACTCTATTTATTTTTTTCATAGTTTTGAAATATAATTTTAAAATGTAAAAGATCTGTTTTGTTATTTTTTTTTGAGACATAGAAATGCATATTTACAATTCTTGAATCACTAAAATTTTTTTCAAAATCGTACCCTAATTGTAATAATTGATTAATGTTGCCAGTAACATCTAGTTGATTTGTTATAATAGTGTGGTTTTCATCTTGAAAAAGATGTATAGGCTCTAAAATATTAATAGACACTTTAGGATGTCTTTTTGTTGTAAAGTTTACAATTTCTTGCTGTATTGCCTCTTTAGGGACTCCCCCTTTGCCAATTAACCTATCTAAATAAGCAACTTCTTTAATTAAAATACTTGAATTTTCTGCTTTTTGGTTTACATCTTCAATTTTTTTTGATAAAGCATTATGCTCTTTTATTACTTGTATTAATGCACTAAATGACCTTTTGTACGCTGTTATCGCAATTATAAAAGTCAAAACTAGTAACGCTAAAAATTTTTTCTTATAGGAATATTTTTCAAACATTTTTTATTGAGATTTTTACTTCAAATTGAGATTTGTTTTTTTTGTCTTTTTTCAAACTGATAATTTCAAAATTTTCTAACCAATTCATTTTTTTTAAACTTTCCATCCAAGTGTTAAATGAAGATTCATTAAAAGTTTCTCCTCTTACATTTATGGTATTAGATTCAAAAATTAATTTTTGGTTTGTTTTGGTTTCTTTGGTTAATGGAGTTATTTCTAAAACGGTTAAAGAGACATCTTGCGGAACTATTTTAATTATTTCATAAGAATAGAAAGATAAAAACTTTGATGAAGAGAATCCTGATTCTAGCAGTATTTTTTGTTTATTTTCTTTTTGTTTTTCTAAAGCCAATGTTTGCTGATAATTTTTATCGGTATATATATTTTGAATAGTAAGAGCTGTATTTTTTGATGTATAATACTGAATTAAAAAGAAACTTATCAAAAGCGAAATCAAGAAACCAACTAGAATTGAGATTCCAAAATATTTAAAAGCTTTCTTGTATATAATTTCGTCTGTATTTGAAGTTTCTATTTTTGTTTTAGAAATTTCCTTAGATTTTATAAAAAAATCAATTATTGTAGCATATAAAGGCAAGTATGTGCTAGTGATAGTTTCGGTTCCAATAATGTAATTCTCTTTTTTTGTAAAATCAGTTTGTTTTACAAATTTATGTAGTTTGTCGTTTTTGAATTCTAATAGTAAATCATTTGAAAGTATTACTTCTTTTTTTATTGAATTTATCAGTATTGCTGAAATAAATGATCCTAAATAAATATCAATTATCTGAAAATTATTTTTTTTGAATTTTGAGAGAATATCGTTTATAATATTTTTTCTGCTAAAGCTTATAAAATCAATGTTTAAGCCTTTTAAGCTTGTATAATATATAGTGTTTAAATCAATGTTTTTATACCAAGTTACATCAGCTTCATTGTTAAAATCAATAGCCTTGTTTAACACGCCCTTTCCATCAATAAACAACAGTAACGGTAAATTTTGATCTACGTTTTTTTTAAGGTCTTCAAATTCAGTAAATGAAGCCATAGAAACTATAGTAACTTTAGTTCCTTTTTTTTTAACTGTTAGGACATGATAAAACTCTTCGTTTTCTTTTTTAATAATTCCTATAACGTGTAATTCGTTAATTTTTATTATTTTAGATAAAATTGTAATCATTAATATACCACTGTTGGTTTAATAAATAGATGTAATTTTGACGTACTTTTTCCTTTTTGGCGACTACTGAATAACCATTTAATAACTGGTATTCTAGAAATTAATGGAGTACCAGTTCCTGAATTCTCTTTCTTTAATTCATCCAAACCTCCTAATAAAATCATTTCGTTATTTTTTACTCTAACTAGAGATTCAAATTTTTGCGTGGCTTTTCCTGGAGGAGCATCTTCACCAGCTCTAGCTAAAAAAGAACTTTTTTCGACAACAATGGTTAAAGTTACATTTTCATCAGTTGACACAAAAGGTTTTATCGATAGACTTAGATTGGCATCTGTAGATTTCCAAACACCAGAATTTAAAACATCGTTTCCAATATTATTGTTAATTAATCGATTAGTCTGTTCAAAATAATAGCTGGTTTCACCAATAGATAATTTTGCTTCATGACCGCTTATTGTTGCTATTTTTGGCGTTGATTCTACATTAATTATAGAATTGTTTTCAAGTAGTTTTAAATTGGCGTAAAATGATTCTGCCACTTTCCCTAATTTGAAAATTCCAAAACCGTTAAAGGCATCAATTAAACTATTTACAGAAGTTGAATTTACTACAACATCTGTAGTCGGAAATATTGTGCCACTGGTAACTACTTTATTTAATTTGTCTATTCCAGCCTTCATTCCAGTTTGGATAGAATATGATTTATTATACTGAACAATAATTACCTCAATTTGAACCATAGGAACAACTTTGTCTATTTGTTTTATGTATAATTTTAATTCATCAACGGAATTTTTTGATCCGGAAACTATTAACCCGTTTAATTCTGTAAATTCTTTTATCTCCAATTTATCCGAAAAAACTTTCGGCAAGGAACCAAGAACTAGTTCTATAGATCTATTTTCCATCTGTATTAGTTCAGTCACTCTTAATCCTTCTGTAATTTGCTCCCCTATTAAATAAAATTCACCTTGTTTTTTGAATGTATATTTTTTCCCTTCGAGAATTTGTTCTAAAAGATCATCAAATGTTATATTTTCTACAGAAAGCGTGATTTTTTCATTTTCAGGTTTGTTATAAAAAAAATAATTAATTTTTAATTTCTCCGCTGATTCTGTTACTAGATCAGCTACATCAGCAGCATATGCTTTTACAGATAATAACCCATTTTTATTAGTTAAAACATCGAAATAGCCAGGAAGCCCAACAGGAGCTTTCGGTTGTTTGGCTTTTAAATTAGAATTGTTACTTGTTAAATTTGCTGTTGATTCTGTGTTGTTTTTTTCAATATAATAAATTCCATCATCATCCTTTGCAGCTAATAGATTATTTGACTTTGCAATCATTTGTATAACTTGATCAAATGGCCGATTTAATATATAGGCAGAAACCGTTATGTTTCTTATCGCTGGTGCCAAAACTAAATTCTTACTTGTTTTGTCTATAATTGTTTTAATAACGGATGATAAAGTGTCATTTTCTAGTTTAACAGATAAGAAATCATTTAGAGGATTATATGTGACATCGATTATTTTAGCAGTTTTTTTTGGGACTATAATTCTTTCTATTCTTTTGTTGAAAATGATAATATTGTTTCTAAAAGTTACTTCAAGGTCATATTTTTGAACTAAATGTATAAATACGTCTTTAACTTTTACATCAAAAAAATTATTGGATACCATTTGATTTAAACTTTGGTCAACATCAACATTTAATTGATGATCTTCTGCGATAGTTGAAATGAAGTCATGAAGTGTAAGTCCATTTATATCTATTTTTATTGATTCGTCAAGCCCTTTATTTTGTGCTGACATTGCATCAAAATTTTTGACTAATTCATTTATATCTTGTTGCGCAATAATAGTATTTGTGAAAAATAAACCAATTAGAACGTAAATAATTTGTTTGAACATTATATGTTTATTAAAATAGAATAAATTTCTTCTAGTGCTGTTTCTCCTTTTGATAAGATATCAAATGCCTTTTCTGACAATGATTTATGGTCACCATTAGTATTAAATTGTTTTGATATTGTATTGTTTTTTATGGCTTCAACAATGGTGTTTTCGATTGGTAAAACTTCATAAATAGCTGTGCGGCCTTTGTATCCGGTATGATAACATTTGTTACAGCCTACAGCCTTATAATAGTTAGATATTTCATAAGGAAATTGGAAATTACTAGGGAAATCACTTTTATTGCATTCAACTTCTTTCTTACAATCATCACACAGTTTTCTTATCAACCGTTGAGCTACAGAAAGGTTTAAAGTTTCGGATATGAGATAAGATGGAACACCCATGTCGATTAATCTTGAGATGGTTCCTATCGCTGAATTAGTATGGATGGTCGATAGTACAAGGTGTCCAGTTAAAGATGCTCTAATTGCCATTAAAGCAGTTTCTGAATCCCGAATTTCTCCAAGCATGATTACATCTGGATCTTGACGCAAAAATGATTTTAAGGCAGTCGAAAAAGTAAGCCCGATGTCTTCTTTTAATTGAACCTGATTAATTCCTTTTAGAGTATATTCAATTGGATCTTCTACAGTAACAATGTTTCTTTTATTGTCATTGAGTAATCTTAGAGTAGCATAGAGGGTTGTTGTTTTTCCAGAGCCGGTTGGTCCGCTTATTAAAATAATTCCGTTTGGTTTTTTTACAGCTTCTAGATAATTCTGTAATTCTTCTTGCTGAAGCCCAAGAGTATTCAAGTCAATATTTGATGCATCTTGTCCTAACAAACGCATAACTATTTTCTCTCCAAATAATGTTGGTAAAATGGAGACCCTTATGTCAAATGAATCGTTTGTAATTCTTCCGTCTTGAGGTAAGCGTTTTTCGGTAATATTTAGCTTAGCTTTTATCTTTACTTTATTAACTAATTCAAGATAATTGTCTCTTTCAACTTTATATCGCTCAATTAATTGGCCATCAATTCTAAACCGAATTCTAGATGAATCTTCATAAATTTCAAAATGTATATCACTGCATTTTAGAGATTTTGCTTCTCCCAGTAAATTTTCAAGGAAATCACCTTTATCAACATTAATAGATTTACTTGAACTCGTTTGTCGTTCTTTGCGATAATAAATTGATAATGCTTTTTCAATTTCTGATGAATCAAACGAGATTAAGGATATATTTTTTCCAATAAAAAGTTCTAATTCTTCCTTGGTATCCAGATTGTTATTTGATTCATCTATATAAAGTTCTAAATTGGAATCAGACACAGTTTTTGGCAATACCCTATACTGATTTGCTAGGTCGTTGGACAAAATATGCTGATTTTCTGGATGAACAATTATAGTTTGCATTTATATTAAAGAGATTTTTGGGATGCTTAATAAACTATCCATCGCAAGAATTAGGAATAAAAATAACGCCGAAAATCCAGCTAGAGGAACCGTATCGTGTTTCATTTTTTTTCTCAATGTAAATTGCAGACAAATGGCAAAAAACATTGAAAGTATAAAATATAGAATGTAGTTTTTAAGATTAAATAATGGGGCAATACAGATATAAAATAACAAATCACCTAATCCAAAATAGTTTTGAAAAGGATTTAAAAAGTGTTTGTTTTTTAAACTCATATAGATGATTAATATGCTTAGAGTTATTAGAAAAAAGCATATGTTTAGGAGCATAATTTTATTTGAAAGTTTATTTTCCAGTCTTATTATAAAATAAGATGACAAGAAAATCAGTAAAGGCAAAACCACATGAATTGCACGGTATTTCCAATCTTGAAAAAATACAATTAGTAGACAAAGTAATAAACCTGTAAAAATTATTTCCAATTTATTCTTTTGTTACTTCTGTTAACATTTTCTTACTGTCTATTTCCCATGTATTAAAGGTACCATCACCATCCAAATCTGAAGTTGCTGTTGCACGTGCCAAGAAAGAATCGTTAGAAGCTTCTACAATTTCAATTTTATATACCGCTTGACCGCCTTCATCTACTGTGAGTTCTGGTTCGAAACCAAGTTCTTCTAGATTGCTTGAATATTTTGAATGTCTATAGAAATGACTTTTTTCTAGGCCATAGACTTGATTTAGCATTGCTTGAGCTTCAATAGCTTTTGCTTGACCAATCACTGATGTTTGATTTGGCAATACCATTAATAACAGTATTCCGATGATGCACAATACTATTAAAATTTCGGTCAGAGAATAGGCCTTAACCATTGTTGTTTTAGTATTTTGAAAATATTTCTTAATGTTATCTAACATCTTTATCTTATTTTATTCGTTAAAAATTGTTAATTTAAATGTTGGCAAAAATACAAATTGTAATGAAATTTTTGTTATTTATTTATTATTTTACTTAAGTCAAACATTGGGGCATACATCGAAACCATTATAACCCCCACAATGACTCCAATTACTATAATTATCATAGGTTCTAAAATGACACCTATCATCTTGGTCTGATGGCTAATTTCTTCATTATATTGTTCTGTTAATCTTTCGAACATAGTTTCAAGCTGATTTACTTGTTCAGCTACTTCAACCATAGAAATCATTTTGTTCTCGAATACATTGTGCTTTTTTAAACTCTCATGTAAGGAAGCACCTCTTGTTATGTCTTCTTTTATTTCCTCAATAGCAACTTCAATAGGATAAAAGCCTATCATTTTTGCGGTCAATGTCAAAGAATTTATTAACGTTGTTTTAGAAGTAATTAGTAAATTCATGGCTTGACAAAAGCGGGAAATATAAATTTTCCGAATTAAATTTCCAAAATATGGAGTTCTCAAAATTATTTTTGTTGTAAATGCTCTGTAATTTTGATCTTTTTTTAATAGTGTATGTGTGGCTAGCAGCCCAATTATAACAGCTAATATAACTGTGAAAATTGCTCCTGAATGATTTGATAACTTTATAATAATCTGAGTGCTTTTTGGTAATTCACTTCCAAATTGCCTAAAAACAGAACTGAACATTGGAACTACTTTATTGAGCATGAAATAAAGCACTAAAAAAGTAACCAGCATTACAATTGCAGGATATGTCAACACAGAGATGATTTGCCTTTTCATCTGAATTTTTCTGTTGAAATATTTTTGTAATTCGGCTAAAACTTCTTCTAGTTTTCTAGTTTCTTCTCCTATTTGGATGCTGTAATACTCGTATGGGGAAAACTGATTTGTTTCTTTTATTGATTCATAGATACTTCTTCCTTCTACAACTTTGTTTTTTAATTCAATGATTATTTCTTTTTCAAATTTATTGGAAGACTGGTTGCCTAATATTTCTAATGCTTTTTTAAAATCGACTCCAGATTTTAAAAGCATACTCAACTCCCGGTAAAATACTTCTTTTTGTTTGTCTGAAAGGGATTTTGAAAACTGAAGATTAATATTTTCAATTTTAATTGGTTTTTTTTCAGATTTTGCAGGTTTATATGTGCTTAAATCAAGACTCATTTTTCGTTATTTTCTTTTAATAATAATTCATTTGCATAAATGCGTTTGTAGAATTTCAAGTCCATTTTGTTTTCATTTATTTCTATATTGAATTTTAATTTTTGAAAAACAAATTGTTCAGATTTACTTTTCACTGTGTCAATATGTATTTGATTTAGCTTTATTTTGAATGTATCTATAAATATTTCATTATTTCTCAAAGCATAATCTTCCAGAAAACTGTATTTTATGTTTTCCCCAGAATAGCTTTTAAATGTAATTTCATTGTCTATGATATTCATTTTTTCATTTTCAAAAATATCTTTGTTGACACTATATGTTAACCTATTTAAGTCGCAGATTAATTCATTTTGATTTTTATAATCCATCATTCTTTCCGTTACAATAGAAAAAACGACAAAGATTATGCTCATTATGATAGCCGTTATGGCCATGCCAACAATAGCCTCTACTATAGAAAAAGCAGGTGTCATTTTTTTGTTATTCATGACTATTTTGAATATAAAAACTTTTTTCAAGCCCAAACTGTGTGCTGTCTTTAAAACGGATGGTTGTTTTTTTTAAGTTTTCATTAATGTATTCCTCTTCAACTGATAAATTTTCCTCTTCATTTTCATTTAGTAATGAGTCATTTTTTATTTGTGTTAAAAAGAATAATTCATTTACTTTATTTTGGGTATTATAGAATTTTGCAGATGTTCTTGGTGTAAAAACTGTTGCAAAAATCATAATTGTGAAATAAAAACAAATTGAAATAATAGTCAAAGCAATGACTGATTCCAATATAGAATTTGCTTTTAGGCTATAATACTTTTTTAATGATGCCATGAGATGCATTTTTTGATTCAAATATTGGAATTGAAATAAAATAGTCTGGCCATTTTTTAGCATTAATTTCTATATCCGAAACCATGTTGTCATAGGAAGCAGATTCTGTTTTGTAAAATAATTTATTGGTATAAACAGAACCATAAACTTTGCTTTTTAAAAATAATTTGCCACTGCAATAAATGTTTCCAAATAACAAGCCTTCTTCATCTATCTCTATACTGTTTTTGTCTATCATTTCGTTTGTATTGCCAAATAAAACAACAGCACCGGTTATTTTGCACTCTTTTTTTATTTTTATTTTACTGTCATCACTGGAGTTATTATAAATACATACGACAGAAGGGTAATTTAATATAACATTTTGTTCTAATTCTATTCTTTCTGAGGCAAATGCTTGAACTGTACCTTTAAATCCAGATTCAAATGTTATTTTTGGTGCGATCAATATTACATCTTCTAAAACGGTATTTTTTTTAATATGCAAGGAATCTTTGGAGCGTAAAATAAAATTGCCTTTAAAAATCACATTCGAAACAATTGAGTTTAGATAGATTTCTTTAGTTGTATTAAAAAAAGAATTAAAGTATAATGAATCTTTTGGCTTTTCTACATCGGATAAATTTGTTTTCTCAGCTCGTATTCCGTAGAATATTTTCTTAAAATCAGGATTAATCTCTGGAAGTTGATTTTCCGAAATAGTGTTTTTTCCATCAATTATAAGTTGATTGGGTTTATTGTTGATATAAGCAGTTTCGATATAAGTTGAAGGGAGTGATCTGTCTCCAATTAATTTTACTGTACCAGTATAAGTAAGTGATTTAGAAAAATTGGTCAAAAACAATGCTATTTTATCTTTGGTATATTGTCCAATAAAATGTGCTGACTGAACTGTGTCTTTATTTGTCTCGGATGTTACTAACAGAAGATTTAACAGGCCATAGGATTTTATTGAATAGTTTCCTATAATGCCTGATTTTTCATCTTGAATTGGTTCTTGTAATGTCTCTTTATTCTCTAATGCAAGATTAACTATTGATTGATTATTGATGTATAATTCTTCTTGAAGATTATAGTATAAATTGAGCTGTCCGTATAAATTCGAAAAAAATAACAGAGCTCCGCAAATTATTGAAACAATCAAGCAAATGTAAATGGCATATAGTAAACTGTGAGCCTTAACCATATCTTATTTGTTTGTTTTCTTTTTAAATAATTTATTATAATAGCGATTAAAGAAATTTTCTTTTTTAGGCGTAGCGCCAGAGTTTATATTAGCTTCTTTATTTGATATTTCTATAGCTTTTTCCTTTTCTTTTGCTTCTTTTTGTGCTTTTTTATTGGCTTTGGCTGTCTTTCTTGCAACAATTTTAGCTTCTTTGGCCTCTTTTCTGCGAAGCCTTGCATTAGTTTTTTCATTTTCTAATGCTAATTCTTGTGCTTTTACAAAATCTCTTTCGGCTTTTTTTGCGACAGCTATTTTGTTTTTTTTAGATTTGATTGCTGTTTTTTTATTTTGTTCGTCTTTTAACTCTTGAAGTTTTAAGTTTAATTTATCTAATTTCGATAATTTTCGTTTTTTTACAGTTGGGATTCCACGACTATAGCTAACAGTGTCTTTTTTTTCAAAATCATACCATTTTCCTTGTTTTTTGTCGTTTTTATAAAAACCAGTTTCTGCAACAAGTCCATTTTTATCATATTTGTAATACCTGCCTGTTCGTAGTCCTTTGCTCCATTTTTGAGTGCTTTCTATTGAGCCATTGGGATACCATGTTTTCCAAATCCCCATTTTTAGACCATTTTTGAAGTTTCCTTTTTCGGCGATTTGATTACTATGGTAGGTTTTTAAAAACACATCATTTAGTAAATTTCCTCCGGAACCACCTTGAGCACTATGAATTGCACCACCTTTAAACCAATAATACACTTTGTTAGGTTTTGGTGTTATTGTTTTATCAGTAACATAGAATTCATATCTAAAATCTTGATCACTGATTCGTTTTATTGAATAAGGGTCTGAAAATGAAACTAGTAATAACGCAATAAAAAAGTAAAGTAGAGATAATAACAGTTTTGTTTTCAAAGCAGATTAAGTTTAATAATGGGCACAAGGTAATATTTTATAAATTATTTTTCAAAAATTATTGTAGTCTAAATATTATTTTATTTTCAATTATTTTTATTTCAAAGGATACTTAGATTTATCTTAAAACTAATTTTATAAAATACAATTAATTTTAAAAATGTTTATTTTTTCTATCATTTTAAGACATCATAATTTTGAGTGATTACAATCATTATTCAATTATTAATTTTTTCACAGTTTTTTTATCTCCATCAGTTAATTTCACTATATAAATACCAGTTCGAATTTTACCCAATTCTATATTCTGATTAAAATTTAGTTCACTTTTGTATTTTCTATCAAAAATCAGCCTTCCTACTAAATCATAAATAGAAATTTTTATATCATTTGTGCTTGTGTTGTTAAATTGAATATTAAAACTTCCTTTATTTGGATTTGGATACAGATTAAAATCATCGATTTCAAAATTTGTTCCTGCTAAAGAATTTGACTTTGTGCAGATTGTTAATGACGCAGATTCTAACACCCCATTATCTCCGGGAAATGCATCTCTTACTCTTAATATCCATTTACCTTCGGGATTAAAGTTATTAAAAGCGGCTAGTGGTTGAGCAGGAATTACTGTCTGTAAAGTTGTTTTAGTGCAAGAAAGGGCAGTTCCTGAATCGTCATAATTTAAAATTAACTTATTGTTTGAAGCTCCGCAAAAACTGTCAAACAATTTTACAACTATTCCCTGAGGGTTAATTAATTCTATTTGAATATCAGGAAGATAAGGGTGGGTTAGTTTTATTTCAAGATTAACATTGGCTATGTTTTTTGTTGATGATGGCACATCAATCGTTAATGAACTATATGTCTCTGACTCTGGGATTGAAAAAGGTGTGGCAAAAGTATATTTATTACAAGAAGAAGCGGTTGAATTTGTAATTGAAAAAGATTGACTATTCACCGCATAATAAATATTTGCTGTTGGTTCTATTAAAATCCTGCAATCTGTTGCGCTAATATTTGGCACTGTGATTTGTTCAGAACCGTCATTTGGTGTATTGGATACTAAAATTAGGGGGAAAGTTAGTCCGCCATCGGTTGAAAGTTTGATATTAACACTGGCCGAACCGGGTAAAGTATTAGTATTGTTTACGGTCCAGTTTATAGTTTCAGCAGTACCAGATGTCCAATTGGTGTCAGGATTGTTTTGTGACGTTATTGTAAAAGGGCCAGCACTAGCTGTTACTGTTACTGCCATAGCATCAGTATTGGTTTGTGCTAAACCCAGAGGAGCATTATTTCTTCCTGTTAAAGTGAAGTTTAATGTTCTGTTTATAGAAGAAACCGATTCCCAAGTTGTTGTTAATTGACCTGCAAGAACTTTATCTAAAGCCGGCATATATCGGTTAGGCGAACTGCTTGGTAAGATAGATCTAAAAAGAGGGCCATTGGTTTTTGTGGGATATGCAATGCTATTAGAACCTTTTTGATCGGTGGCAGAATCATATTGCTCCCAACAATAAGACAGGGTATTGTTATTTGGATCTGAACCAGTTCCTTTCAAAACAAAAGGCGTGCTTTTAGGAATAATGTAATCCATACCAGCATTAATTGTTGGTGTTTGATTTGTTAAAACAGTATTTATTGGGCAAGATATTTTTGCTAGATTCTCCTGAATTTGCAAAATGCTAGCATACCCAAAATAACTATCTGAATGGCTTTGAACATTATAATCTGTAATTCCCGCATATCCCATAATAGTTGAACCGCTACCAGGTTCAACACTTACATTTGTATCTTCAATATCGTATGAAAAAATATGATTGGCACCTATTTGGTGTCCCATTTCATGTGCAACATAATCAATATCAAAAGTGCTTCCTTCTGGTTTTGAATCTGCTGGTGAAGTATACCCACTCCCTTTACCTGTAATGAAAACAGGTGTTGAGTTTGTGTTTGCTAATGGACTGCAAACACACCCAATACAGCCCGCATCCCCTCCGCCTCCGGAAGCAGCAAATAGATGGCCTATATCGTAATTTCCCTCTCCAATTACATCTGTAATAGTTTTTTGCACTTCTTTATTCCAAGTTCCTGGGCAATCACCAGTGCAGCCAGAAATAGTTTTTAATCCTTGTGCTTCATCAGAATACGGATCGGTAGAAGCGTTGGTATAAATGATCAGATTATTATTGGAAATTATTTCTAATTTTAATGATAAATCTTTATTGAAAACAGCATTTACCCGTGTCATTGTAGCATTCATTCCTGCTAAAGCACCAGCTGCAGTTCCACCAAAATAATTTGCGTACTCACCTGTGCAGGATAACGCTAAACGTATAGTTTTAAAAATACCGGTATTTGACTTCAATTGACCGGTTTTTTTTGTTAATTCTCTATTCAATACAACATCAGCAGTTCTGCAGGTCAAAGGCAAATCTCCTTTGTTTCTGTTTTTTGAAGTCGATAGAATATAAATTGATTTGTCTTTATCTAAAAGATCGATAAATTCTGAACAACTATCACCTCTTAAAACCATGCTTTGAATTCCGTTAGGAGATACACTAAAACTAATTGAAGCATTCGGATCAGTAATTCCAGTTCCAGAATAGGCTCGAATATCTGGAAATTCATCTTGTAATTCTGGTGAGAAATTTGAGGATTCTTTTATAGCAAACAATTCTAATAATCCATTGCTGTTAGGAATTGAAATTTTTGTCACTGCATTTTTGTTTGATTTCTGTTGAAGATTATTCAATGTTTGCTTAAAGCTGATTTCATTCAAAGAAAAAAGTAATTTGTGGTCTAAATCAGAATTATCGCCAAGTTTTTGGTTAGAAAAATCAGTTGCTTTATTTACTGATTTCCAATGAGCAGAATCTTGTGAATAAGTTTTAAAAAATACGATAAAAATTATAATAAAATGTAGGAATCGGTTCATTAGTTAAATAATTGAATGGCGAAAATAACTCATTTTATTTGGTATACAAATAAAGCTTTCACAATTTAAAAAGTGCTGTGAAGGTCTCTAAACTGTTTTGTGGATCCATATAATTTTTTGAATTTGGAAAATAATATTGTTCAAAACACTTAAGATGAGCTATTTGCTTACTTTTTTGACAAATCAAATTCTTGTTAATTTATTTTATTGAAGTATTGTTGTTTTTTTAATGATTATATTGAATATAATTGCGATAGTTTATATTAAAAATAATTTTTTCATTTTTACGCTCTTTTAAATGAAAGAAAAGTTGTTATATTGTAAAAACAGATTACTTTTGCACTTAAAAAATTAACAAGTTATTTGTGCTTAAAAATAAATTAAATCCGCTATTTGTAGTCAACTGCTTATTAATAAGTGTGTTGACTATTTTTTTTGTTTGCTATTTCTTTAAGTCTAGTAGAGAAATTGTTTATGTTGATACTGTAAAATTATTTGATGGTTTTATAATGACCAAAGAAATGAAGAGGGCAGGTGAAAAAGAATTTAATTCCAGAAAATCAATTTTAGATAATTTATATTCCAATTTACAATCTCCTACAATTACTGTTTCAGAAAAAAAAGAGTTGATGCAGCAATTTATTCAAGGAAAAGAAGAATTGGAACAGTTCAATCAAACTTTTGCTTCTGAGCAAACGGTAAAAATTTGGTCAAGAATAAAAAGTTACACTGCTGAATTTTCCAAAGATAAAAACTATCAGTTAGTAGTTGGTGCTGATAACAGGCAAACGGTGCTGTTTGCAGATGAAAAAATTGATGTTACAAATGATCTTCTTACCTATTTAAACAAAAAGTATGAAGGTTTGTAGTGTGTTATTTTTTGTTTTATTTATTTTTCTTCTGGTCTCTTGTAAAAAAGAACCAAAAAACAATCAACAAGATTCCGAAATTAGAGATCACTATTTCAACCTTGAAAAAATAGGATGGAAATCCCGTTCCTATACACAGGTGGTAGATGATATTGGTTTTACTGCAACGGAAGTTCCCATTCAATATTTTTTATTAAAAGATCAAGGAATTGAAAATCTGCAGCACATCGATTCCCTTTATGAAGAAAATAAAAGAGAGCGTGTTATCGAGTTTACCTTCCAGCAAGATGAGGAGAAAGATTTGTTAGGCAAAGATTTTACAGGAATGGATTATACCGCTGCTGTAAAGTATATGTCTTTTGGCCTTGATAAAGATTTCTATGTGGTGACTTCAAAAAAAGATACAATCCTCTGTTCTGGTGTAAATTTTGAGCGTAATTATAAAATCGCTCCTTTTCAAAAAGTACTATTATTCTTTTCAGGAATAGACCCCAACGATAAAATACAATTGATTTACAATGATTACCTTTTTAGAAAGGGAACATTAAAATTTAAATTCAAAGATCCTTTTACCCCTATAGCCTTATGATTCAACAAGTGAAAAAAAGTAAGTTTAAAAAAACAGTTGCTATTTATTTAGCGATTATGATTCTTTTAGAAACATTCCAGCCAATGCAAATTTATGCACTGACCGGAGGACCTTCGCAACCAGAGTTTGAATCATTCACTCCTATTGGCACCTCAGATATGGTGGACTTGGCTAGTGGCGATTTTAATTACAATATTCCTATTATGGATGTTGGCGGATATCCTTTAAATCTAGCCTATAGTTCTGGTGTATCTATGGATCAAGAAGCTTCATGGGTAGGATTGGGATGGGATCTTAACGTGGGTCAAATTTCAAGACAGCTTAGAGGATTACCGGATGATTTTAATGGTGATGAAATGATTTATGAAAATAACATGAAGCCTAATGTGACCGTTGGATCTAATACGAGTTTTTATGTTGGTTTTACGGGTCTAAAAGAGTTAAAAGCTAATATTGGAATGGGGATTAAATATAATAACTATGATGGTTTTACGGCTGCCGTAAATGGTGGTTTAAGTGCTCAGATTGGAAATAGTTTAAGAGTAGGGATGGATCTTGAATCTTCTGCTGCAGAAGGGGTTACCGTTTCTCCTACTTTGTCTTTTAGTAATAAGAACAATAAAAATACTACCCGAAATAACGATTTAGGTATTAGTACAGGCGTAAGTTACAATAGTAGAAAAGGCGTTGAAAGTATGACTTTGTCTTATACTGTTAAAAAGAAGGACGCAGGCGGATCCGTCAAGTCAAAGTGGGAAGCAGATAAAAGTGGAGTTTCTGGCATGTCTGGATCTTTATCCTTTTTAGATGCCTCATTTACTCCAACAAAGCGGGTAGGTATGGTCTCAAATAATTATATGTTTAGCCTTTCATTTGGCGGACAAATTTGGGGAATTGAACCGAGTTTTAATTTTTCAGGATTTAGGACTAGCCAAGGAATTAAGGACTCTGAGAAATACAAAATAGAAAAAGGCTATGGTTTTGAAAACACCTATAATGCTGGGAAGTCGGATATATTAGATTTTAATAGAGAAAAAGACAGGTCATTCAATAAAAATACTACTTCTTTGCCAATTACAAATAACACGTATGATATATACAGCATACAAGGGCAAGGAGTTTCAGGGATGTTTCGTCCTTATAAATCACAAGTAGGATATGTGTATGACAATGAGGTAACTGATGGGAGTTCTGGCGGAACTCTTGGAATTGAGATTGGTATCGGAACCGGATCCCATAATGGCTTTGATGCAACGGCAACAATTGGTAAAAGTTATACTAAACTATGGGAAAACTCTAATCCTGCACTAGGACGATTTAAAGAAAAAAGAAAAGATAATAGACCTGATTATGAAAAAGTTTTTTTTAAGAACATTGGAGGTTTTCATACGGATAAGGAATTAAGTTTATTTAATAAAGAATTAGGGAATTATAATCCTATTAAGCTTGGTATAGTTGGCAGTGGATTTGATACCCAAACAAATTCAAATTATTCTACAAATCAAGCGGTTATTGCAAATGAACGCCAGATAGTTAGAAAGGAAAGATTGTCAAGAAATCAATCTATAGAAAAATTAACAAAAGCTGAAGCTAAAAAGTATGGTTTTAAAACACAGTTTAGTGATTTTGCCAAAGACAATCATACTGC
Source organism: Flavobacterium sp. P3_A6 (assembly GCF_056403035.1). Taxonomy (NCBI): domain Bacteria; kingdom Pseudomonadati; phylum Bacteroidota; class Flavobacteriia; order Flavobacteriales; family Flavobacteriaceae; genus Flavobacterium; species Flavobacterium sp. P3_A6. Next base: position 131,524 of record NZ_JBFUGG010000010.1, read on the forward strand.
CGAAATACGAATCACAAAAGAAGGCGGCGAACGCTATATTTATGGCAGAGCCGCTTATAATTCGATAAAAAAAGAAGCAACTTTTGATGTAGGAAGTACACCTGTTGTAGATTATAAAAAGGGATTGGTGAAATATAACCCTGAAAAAGATAATTCGATTAAAAATAGTCAAGAGGGAGACCAATATTTCAATAGGGTTACTACTCCTGCATATGCTCATACTTATTTATTGACTTCAGTTTTATCATCAGATTACCAGGATTTAAAAGGTGATGGACCCTCAGATGATGATTTGGGAACCTATACCAAGTTTGAATATGATAATAAGACAAAGACTAATATTTATAAATGGAGAATCCCTTTCGTTAAAGATTCTGCTAATTATGATGAAGGATTGCGTTCCAGTAAAAAAGACAATAAAGGAAATTATTTATATGGTGAAAAAGAGATGTTATACATCAAAAAGATTGTCACCAAAACCCATATTGCTGTTTTTCATCTTTCAGAAAGAAATGATGGTTATGGTGTGAAAGATGAAAATGGGGGAAGAGGAGACGATTCAAAAATGTATAAACTAGACAGCATCTCATTGTATTCAAAACCAGAGTATTTGTCTAAAGGAGATAAAGCTACTCCAATAAAAGTAGCACATTTTGAATACAATTACAGTTTATGTCAAGGGATTGATAATAATATAAATAAAGGAAAGAATGTTGAATTTAAAGGACAACAAGGAAAATTAACTCTTAGTAAAGTTTATTTTACCTATAAAAATTCGAACATGGGGAAATTCACTCCTTATGTTTTTAATTACGGATTCAATCCTGATTATGACATGAAGGCTTATGATGTTTGGGGAAATTACAAACCAGTAAATCCTGAAACAGGTTCCGCTACTACGGCTGCATTAACGAATACAGAATATCCTTTTGTAGACCAAAAAGATAGAGTAAAAGCAGATCAATATTCTTCAGCTTGGCTTTTAAAATCCATTCATTTACCATCGGGTGGACAAATGGAATTAAATTATGAATCGGATGATTATGGAAAGGTGCAGAATAAAGACGCTATGCAAATGTTTAAAGTTGTAGGTAGTGGTGATAAAAATGGACTTGTCGCAGCTAACATTAGTGATGCAAATAATAGTGTTATAAAAAAATTAGGTAATTATGTTTATGTAGAATTAGATCATAAAATTGTAGATAAGTCATCTAATAGCAACCGTTCTATTGCAGACATTTTTTACGATCAGTATTTGAAAACGATAGGGGATGATGGTAATCTTCTTTATTTTAGGTTTTTACTCAATATGACAAATCCAAATCCTTTGCCAGGGATTGATGGAACCGATAAATACGATTATGTTACGGGGTATATGAAGATTAATAAAAAAATGGAGGATTATGTTTTTAGTGAAATAAATGGAAAACAATATGTGGCTATACCTCTTGAATATGTACCGAAAGAAGATGGTTTTAATGGTAAAGCAGAAGAAAATCCAATATCCAAAGCGGGGTGGAATTTTGGAAGGCATAATTTAAACAGACTTGTTTATAGTATGGACAACCAAGAAGATACTAATAATTTAAAAGGAATTGTTGTTCAAATGGTTGGTTGGTTACCTACTTTACTCGATATTTTTAAGAGTCCAAATGGTAAATTAAAACAAACAGGAATTGCCAGTAGATTTATAAGCGGTAAGTCATGGATTCGTTTAATGCAACCAGATTCCAAGAAACTGGGAGGTGGCAGTAGAGTAAAAGACATAAGCATTCATGACCAATGGGATGTGATGACAGGTCATGAGAATAATACCAATTACAAACAATTTTATGGACAAAAGTATTCGTATAATACAGTTGATAAAGAAGGAAATCCTACAGAAAATTCTTCAGGAGTTGCAACCTATGAACCTTTAGGTTGTAAAGAAAACCCTTTTGTAAAACCCTTTTATGAAAAAAAGAAAAGAGATTTATTGTTAGGTCCAGAAAATGATAATTATGTGGAGGAACCGTTTGGGGAATCGTTTTTTCCTTCACCAAAAATCACTTATAGTAGGGTAACAGTTAGTAATTTACCAAGAAATAATGTTGAAAATGCTACAAATCCATTAATTATAAAAAAACATGCGACAGGTACAGTTGTGACCGAATTTTATACGGCGGATGATTTTCCAACGATTGTTGATAGAACAATTTTGTCTGGAGGTTTTAAACAATCTAGTGCTTTGTCTAATTTTTTAAAATTAAAGGTAAAAAGTAATTTGACATATTCACAAGGATTTTCTATTCATACCAATGATATGGATGGTAAAATGAAAAACCAATGGGTGTATGGTGAAGGACAAAAAGATGCAATATCTGGAGTTGTCTATAATTATAATAAGATTTCTAACACAGAAAGTAAAAACAATGGATTGTTAAACAATACTATACAAACTGTAAATTCTAAAGGCGTTATAGAGTCTAAATTGGTAGGTGTTGACTATGATGTGATTAATGATTTTAGAGATTGTAAGTCCAATAGTTCTACTCTCGGAATCCATTATAATACTGCAATTTTACCTTTTACTTTTATAATTGTGGTAATTCCTATACCCTTACCAAGTTATTCTAGTGACGAAAGTGAGATACGTACTGCAGTGACCACAAAGGTTATTCACACTTCAGGCATTCTTTCGGAGAAAATAGCTTATGATCTGGGATCAAAAGTATCTACCAAAAACCTGGCTTGGGATGCTGAAACGGGTGATGTATTGTTGACCGAAACGGTGAATGAATACAATGACAAATACTTTAATTTTAATTTCCCTGCTTATTGGAGCTATGATGGAATGAGTCAGGCAGCTAAGAACAGTGGTTTGGAGTGGGCTGTTGCCAAAACGGGAAACAATCAATATCAATTTACTGGAATCTACAAGGCTTCTGATTATTTGATCGATGGAGACGAAGTGTATATAAGCGGAATTGGGGCTGATGGCAGAACCAAAAATGCATTTAAAGCGTGGGTTGTAAAAGTAAAAGAATCAAATTTCCAGTTGTTGGACAAAGATGGATTACTGGTTAAGTGGAATAGTATTAATACAGGAACAATAAAAGTTATTCGTTCTGGACACCGCAACATGCAAATGGCTTCTATGGCGAGCGTAACTTCTATGCGAAATCCTTTATATGATTATGATGCCAATAATAAAATAACCAAAGTAAAAGAAAATATAGGAGGGAATCCTTTCTTTTCTACTTCTGCAAGCGATAGAATCGTGAATGCTTCTGCGATAGAATATAATGATATGTGGCCTTCACAATGCGAATGTAATTTGCCTAGAATGTTTTTTGGAAAAGATGGTAAACTGCAATTTGAATACGAAAAAGACAACAGTCTGGACGAGCAGGAGGATATTATCGCACGTTCCTATAACCCGTATCTCTATAACATACTAGGGAACTGGAGAGCCAATAAGTCCTATGCATACMTAACAGGAAGAAACTACACTGTTGATCCGACACCTCGTAAAACAGGATATTTTGCCGATTTTGCGCCATTTTATATACTTACGGGAGGCAAATGGGGAATTACGGTTGATAATTATAAACGATGGACGTTTGCTTCTCAAGTTACCCAATACAATCCTTACGGGCAAGAGGTAGAAAATAAGGATGCTTTGAACCGCTATTCGTCTGCTTTGTATGGGTACAACAATCGCTTCCCAGTAGCTGTTGCTTCCAACACCAAATACAGTGAATTAGCTTCTGATGGTTTTGAGGATTATGACTCCATTGCATGTTTGAAGGATTCTCATTTTGACTTTAAAGCGCAGCTAAAAGTCAATGAAGTAAGTGTCTCTAACAAGCAATCCCACACCGGAAGGAAAAGCTTAAAAATAGAACCGAGCAAAAAAGCAGTACTAAAAAAACAGGTTGTTAGCTGCAGCACAGCAGGAGTAACCACTAAATAAGAATAAGACCAAGATGAAATTAAAATATACATTAGTTTTTAGTATTATAAGTTTTTTTATTACCACGGCTGGATTTTCTCAGGAACTTAATGATAGAGAGATAGGGTTTGATGTTACTCGCACCACTGTTATGCTAAAAGAACATGGGGTAAAAGACCAAGACCTCGCTCGTGAGATTGCTATGATGCGGGTGATGCAGGCTCAGCAGTATGTAGAGATTAAGAAAATTGAAGATGGTATTTTGCAAAAAATTACAGCTGAGCAAATTGCTAAAATGAATAAAAAGCATGTTTCAAATACTGAAAAAGTGGCATTTGTTGATATACCGCAAACAGAGCGGGATGCACTTATTGCTTTTTATAATAGTACAGGGGGAGCAAATTGGACGAATACTATTGGTAATAATAAAGTTTGGGATGTTACCAATCCTAGCTCTGACGTGTCAACATGGTTTGGGGTTTCTGTAACTAATGGACATGTTTCTCAAATTAATTTTTATTCTAACAATTTAACGGGTACAATACCTCCACAAATTGGTCAATTAACAAAACTTGTTTCGCTCGATTTAAATAATAACAAGCTAACGGGTAGTATGCCTGTTGAAATTGGATTATTATCTGATTTAGTTTCTTTGCAATTATCTTCTAATTTTTTAACAGGTGGTATTCCTGTTGAAATAGGTCAATTGTTAAAACTGAATTCTTTAGGGATACGAAATAATACTTTGAGTAATGAAATCCCATCAGAAATTGGTAATTTAAGTAAATTGCAATTTATTTATCTAGATAATAATCAACTATCTGGAAAAATTCCATTTCAAATTGGACAATTACCTGATTTAAAGAGTTTATATTTATATTTCAATCAATTAACAGGAAATATACCTTTAGAGGTTGGTCAATTGAATAAATTAGAGACACTAATGTTGAGCTATAATAAATTAATTGGTTCGATACCAGCTCAACTAGGTCAATTAATAAGTCTTAAATCTTTAGGTTTAAATGGTAATCAACTAAGTGGAAATATACCTTTAGAGTTTGGTCAATTAACTAATATAGAAAATATTAGTTTGGGTTATAATCAATATTTATCGGGTAGTATTCCTTCTCAACTTGGACAGTTGTCGAAACTAAAAGCTTTAAGTTTATATTCGAATCAACTTAGCGGACCTTTGCCAATAGAAATATGTCAATTACTAAATTTAACATCTTTATCACTAAGTCAAAATAAATTATCTGGGGGTATACCCATTCAAATAGGAAAATTAGTAAATCTAACGGAATTAGACCTTCAGAGAAACCAATTAACTGGTAGTATACCAAATGAAATTGGACAATTAGTAAATATTACAAAGTTGCATCTAAATAATAATCAGTTAACAGGCACTATTCCTCCTGAAATGGGACAACTGTCTAAAATTGCTTTTTTGATATTATCAGATAACCAATTAACTGGATCTATTCCTTCGGAATTAGTTAACCTATCAAGTATGACTAATTTTGGTATAAATAATAATCTATTAGAAGGTAAATTCCCAGATTTAACTTTACTACGATCCTTATCAAATTTTTCATTTAGTAATAATAAGTTTCGGTTCATTGATTTTGCCGATCATTATGCTACATTTAAATCTAAATTCACTACTTTTTTTGAGTATGCTCCTCAGGCAAAAATTGATAGTGAAGTAACTGTAAAAGCTTATTCAGGTGTCTCTGTAACTTTGACTATGTGTACTGATGATAGATTTACAAATAATGATACATTTCAATGGTATAAAGGTGTTTATCCACTAGGGAAAATTATTTCAGGAGCTACTTCACGTAGATTTTTGATATCAAACCCTGCCACACTTGATGCTGGCGACTATTATTGTTTATCAAAAAATCCTCAAATAACAGATCCATCGGTAAATGGTTATTATGGAGCTAATCGAAATCTAATTTTAGAAAGAAACCCTATACATTTAGAGGTAATTAATTGCACTCCAGTAACAGGAACTCTTAAAGCATCAGCTGAGAGTCCAGCTGTCAGTGCCAGTACTGTATTTTCTCTAGAGACTACAGCTACAGGTTTAACTTATAAATGGACATTCTATAACGATGCAAGCGGGACTACTGTAAAAGATGACGCTCAAACTACTGCAGTGGCATCACAATCGTATAGTGTAGCTGGAAGTTATTTAGCAAGATTAGAGGTTACCGAGGCTAATGGATGTACAACGAAGTTTGATAAAGTGGTGAATGTGATTAATAATTGTGTTGACTCCTATTCCCCAAACCGTAATGGCAGTATAAATACTCCATATCCTTATGGTGATATATCAGGTGTCGTACTTAATAAAGTGACCAATTTGTCATTTTACAGTTCGTCAGGAAATACAAGTTTATCCTATCAATGGAATTTATTTGACTTCAATAATTTATTAGTTGCTTCTGGTAATCAGGTCATATTTCCTATTACAGTCACAATTGCTGGAGATTATAAAGTGACTTTGCGCGTTACAGACGCTATGGGGTGTTCTTCTTTTGAAAGAGATTTAAAAACCAGAGAGGCTACTCCTTGTATCGTTCCTATTTCAGATCGTGATGGGTATATAAGAAACCCTACTAATAGTGAAAAACTCTTAGTTAATACTGCAACAGTTCTTTCTCTTAATCGTGGTTCATCTTATACTACTACTGGTTTTACTTACAAATGGGATTTAGTTAAATTAAACGGAGGTATAGTTTTTTCTGGTAATGAAGAGAATTTTGCTGTGACACCAACTGAAATAGGAGATTATACAATTAATTTGGAAATCAAGGATCCTAACGGTTGTACTACAAATTACATAAGAGACTATAAAGTTGTTGATATATGTGTTTTTACTGAGAATGAAGTAGGTTGGATTGGAGCATCAGAGGAATATAATGGAAGTGCTACTTATTTTGTAAAAATAAACGAATCAAAAGACTTTAATCTTACTTTCGGTGGACAGGATTTTAGTGCGAATCTTACCTATAAGTGGCGTTTATTAAATCCTAGCGGGGAATTGATACTCACAGGGACAAATGCCACATTTTCCTCAGTTTTTACGATTCCTGGTTATTATAGAGTAGAATTAGAAACTACAAATACTATTACAGGATGCAAAATAAATTACACAAAAGAGGTAGGTTGTCTAATTGGCAATAGTTGTACAGAATTGAATCCAAAATCAGCAGAGGTTAAAACTTTACTGAATAATTTAATAAAAAGTCTTCTTATAAGATCTATAAAAGGTGAAACAGATACGCAAATCAATACAAGTCCAACTTCTCCTGAGTTTTTAGCACTCAAACCATATATAACAAAAGTTATAGGGGATAATATTTATAATTATAATTATTCAAAAAATATAGGAAATTCTGCTCGGCCTTATTCGGAAACAATTGATTTTTCTTTTTCCTCAGATAGATTATCGGATATTCATCTTGACTTTTATTGGGGTATATCTGGTTATGCTAATCTAACTGATGAGGAAATATTGAATAGATTGGATTATGATATTTTTATTGATTTGAGTCAATATATATCGGCTAATGATTATTTTATTTCCTGTAGGGTAGATAATGGTGGGAAAAATGCGACAGCAGCAGTTAGTCCAAAGGAATGTCGCCAAGAATCAGAAGTTAGATATATCGATTTTTGTCCAACAGATTGTACTCCTATAGATGGAATCCTAAAATCTACTCCACAAGTTCTAAACGCAAATGTAAATGCGAGTTTCTCTCTAGAAACAGCTGCAACAAATGTAACTTACGATTGGATTTTTTATAATTTAGACAATACTACAGAATTAGCTAGAGCTACAACTGCTATACCAACACAATCCTTTACTGCTGCAGGAAGATATCGAATAATATTGAACGTTAAAGATGATAAAGGCTGTGTAACTCCTTTTGAGACTTTCACAACAGTACTCCCAGCCTGTACTCCTATAACGGGAGTTATTAAAATAGGTTCTGGAGCTACACCAACGCCATCACCAAACCCTACGCCAATTCCAACAAAATCGTATTGGTATCAAGCGGTGCATCCGCTTGGTCATTCAGGTACTGATTATGTAATTTATATTGATGGTAATGGAGTTAAACAAACATACACTTTAACTAGAACAGAGTCTGGTTATAATGCTCCGTGTGTCGAAATTATAGCATCCAGTATATTCAATCATTCAGGTGCGACACCTTGTGTTTCTGAATAAAAAGAGGTATTGTCTAAAAAGGAGAATGTATTTTTTTGGCAGAATAAAATTAAGCAGCATCACTGTTGAAGTCTGCTTTAATTATGATTTTTGGAACCAAAATGGATTAACATAAAATTGCATAAACAGAAATTAGTATCTGTTAAAATTTATAATATAAAAAATAACATACCTATAAAGAGAAATTAATTATGGTAAACGGTTTTAAAATAAAGAAATACTGGATCCTTACTTTTTGTATGGTACTTTGTTCATTGGTAACTTTTGCACAGAATTTGAGCGATCAAGAAATAGGTTTTGATGTTGCTCGTGTGACTAAATCATTTAGAGAACATGGTGTTGCTGATCAAGATATTTTGCATGAGATAATGTTGATGCGCGATTTATACAAAACGCAATACTTTAAAATAAAAAAAAATGAAGATGATTTTTTGCAAAAATTAAAATCAAATAAAAGTGTAAAAAATTCAACAAATCGTATTGATATTCCATCGGCTGAAAGGAATTCACTAATAGCTTTATATAACAGTACAGGTGGAGCTGATTGGATTAATAAAACGGGTTGGGATATTAATAATCCCGATTCAGATGTTTCAACATGGTTTGGGATAACGGTAAGTAATGGAAAAGTAGTTTCAATAAATCTTAATAATAATGGATTAATCGGAAATATTCCTGATCTATCGGCTCTAACTGGTTTATTAGGGATAAGTTTGAATTATAACAATTTTAGTAATACAGCTATTCCTTCTTCTTTTAGTCAAATGAAAAGTTTGCAATATATATCTATACCTTTTTCAAATTTAAATGGAATTATTCCAGACTTGTCAGAATTAACCAATCTAAAAACTTTATATTTAGGAGGTAATTTTTTTAATAGTTCTAGTATGCCTTCCTGGATCAGCAATTCAGTTAATTTAGAAACTATTGCTCTTTATAATTGTAATATTACTGGCGAAATCCCCGATTTATCAAAATTAACAAAATTAACAAGTTTGTTATTGATGTCAAATAAAATTACGGGTAAATTGCCTTTAGGCTTATTTAGTTTACCTAATTTACGTGATATATGGTTAAATGATAATTATTTAAATGGATCTATTCCTGTTGAATTAGGGAGTTTGCTAAACCTTGAGCAATTTTTGGTTAGTAATAATCATTTGGAAAGTATTCCTATAACAATAAGTAAATTAACAAATCTTAAGGTTTTATGGTGTAATGGAAATCAATTCGAAGGGGATGTTCCCGATTTAACAAAAGCAACTTCATTAAGTCAATTACTTTTAAATAATAATAAATTCCGTTTTATAGATTTTGCTGCGGAATATCCTTTATATAAATCACAAATTTCTACCTTTTATTATTCTCCTCAGGGAAAAACAGATTTAGAAAAAACAGTTGCTGGAGTTTCAGGAAGCACTGTAACATTAACAATGTGTGAGGATGACAGATATATTCCAAATGTTGATACTTTTCAGTGGTATAAGAACGGACAAATAATTACTGGAGCAACAGCTAGACAATATACTATTTCCAATTTATCAGCTATAAATGCAGGGGATTATTATTGTGTTTCCACTAATCCACAAATAGCGCTTATATTAGAAAGAAACCCAATCCATTTAACAGTGCCCAATTGCACTCCAAAAACCGGGACATTACAAGTGCCTGCTGTGCAAGTTGTTGTTGGTGAAACCGCAAAATTTTCGTTTGAGCAGACAGCTGGGACCGTGGTCACTGGTGAAGCGGTAAAATATAAATGGACAATCATAGATACGGCAGGTCAAACAGTGAACAGTACCACTACTACTGTTGGAACACATTCGTTTGTTTTTTCTACAGATGGTAAATATACTGTAAACTTAGTTGTTACTGGTGCTGATGGTTGTGAGGCTACGTTCACTCAGGAAATGACCATAGTACCAGAAAAAAAATGTTTAAATGAAAACATTTCTTTTTCATTCGAAACAACAGCTCCCAACTTAAGTTATGTTTGGACTAGTACCAATGCTTCCGGTGTTGTTGTAAATTCTTCAACGGCCAGTGCTTCGAGTCTTTACAATGTGTCGTTTGCTATGCCCGGTGATTATGTCATTAAGATGGTCGCTACGGATACTGTTACGCAATGTTTTGAAACATTTACCAAAAACGTAACTATAGAATCTTGTGCTCCTACGAATTGTATGGTTCATTTCAATTTCAATTTTAAAATTCCAGATATTGGCAAAGGTTTCGGCGGCTTAGTTTTAAACTTAGATTCCAGAATGAATATCGCCAATGGCGTAGTAGATTTCTTGAAAGCCAATAGCAATAAGAAATTGTTTGCTACCACATTTGACATGACCAATAAAGGGGTAAATGCAGTTATGGTCAATAAGGAAATTACAGTTAGTCCAGGTGATGTGTACAAAGTAGGAACTGCCAATGAGATTTCGAATAATACACCAACAGTTATAAGAATTCAAGATAACAGTTACAGTAATACTTTTTCCACTTTGATTAACAGTGGTATTTTGAAAAACAGTTCACTAAAAAAAGATGATCTTGATGTTTCGTTCTTCATTATTTCCGAAGATAACAATACATCTTCATTAGATGGAGCTAAAAGCGCTTATAAAGATTTATTGTCTTCCGGTAAAGCCAAAAAAGTATTTTTTGTTTTGGTGAACGAAGGAAAGTTCAGCTATGTAAAACGAGTTGGGTTAGTCAATAGAAAAGTAAACATTTCACCAATAGAATTTTTAACTGAAATTATGGGTTCAACACCTATTAATTATGCAGCGACAAATTCGATTTTAAATTCTGATTTTGTTCAATTTTCGAAAGCGGATATTGCCAATGCAGGGTTTAAAAAAGTGCTTAGTGATTTCTTGCAAAAAGGGTATGATGATGTATCGTCAAATTGTGAAGACGTTGAATCTTGTACAAAGAAAAATATAAATACTCCAGTACTAAAAAAACTGTTTTTGACTTTGGTTAATAAATTAAAAGACATTCCTGCTGGAAGTGATGCTAATACGTATGCGCAAAAAGAGCTAGCGGCATTAGCTCCTTATACGATAGATTTAAAACCAATGATCTATAATTTTATCAATACGAGCAGCACAATAAGTTTTTCATTTTCAGAGACTAGTTTAGAAAATGATGTACAATTACCAAAACCAGTTTCAGGCTCTATTGTAGATATTGATTTAAGCCAGTATACAGATGCAGGTACAAAAACACCAATTAGTACTTTTTTTAGCGATGGGAAAATTGACCTTACTAATGGATTTGTAAGGAATATTGATTTCTGTGTTAAGGAATTATCTTGTGTATCTCATGTGGCACTTGTTCTTGACGAATCTGGTTCTATAGATTTGAAAGAAATGAATAAAATAAAGAAACAATTAAAAGGATTTGTGTATCAACAAGCCATTACTAATGAGAAAATTGGGTCTAATATATACATTTCGTTAACAGGAATGTCTGATAGTGATGCTAATACGAGGGCCGATTTTATTGAGCCAATTAAAGCTTCTACCGATCCATTAGTGTTGAACAGATTATATACATGGATTGACGATTTGGGCATGCGAAATGGACAAACAGGGGTTAGTGCTGGATCAGACTATTGGAATAGCGGATTGGATAAGGCATTAAGTTATACGCTGAAACCCAATGCAGTTATTATGATTACTGATGGTTGTCAATCAGCAAATGCAGGAACTCTTCAAGCAACTATGAAGAAATTTAACAATGCTAAAGGCAGCAGTTCTGATTTACCTCATTTGTATGTTGTTGGTATTGAAAATGGGTTTTATGTAGACAAGCCATCAACTGCTAAGATTATGGATCGTAATGAAGATCCTAATTATAATACTGCATTGCAAAAAAGAAGTTTGACTGCAAAAGTAGCCGCCAGATTGACCAAGTCTTTACAATATCTATTAGGATTTACTGAGACTGAATTTCCGGTATCAAGTATAAGTGATTTTAAAACGGCGACTTATTTTGGTCATGATAATTTTAATTTATTGGCTTCGGATGAAACCTATATTTCAGACAAACTAGCCGATAGTGATATTGTTTGTGGTGATTCGGCTATTAAGGATTTTTGTGATGATTGTTTCTCTTTTAAGCCAGAGCCTGATCATGAATACTTGTTGAGTGCATGGGTTAAAGAGGAATCCTTTGTTCAAGTTAAGTCTTATATGAATTCTGCAATTAATATTGTGTTTTATAGACAAAAAGAAGCATTAGATGTGCCAGCGCAAATTATTGCTACAGAAATTGCTGTTCCGTCAGGAGAGATTATAGATGGATGGCAAAGAATTGTGAAAAAAATTAAAGTTCCAACCAATGCGATTACAATTGGTTTCACTTTGGAAAATAAAAGCGCTAGTATACCAGTGTATTTTGATGATATTAGAATTCATCCACTAAAAGGAAGTGTTAAATCATTTGTTTACGATCCTGAAACTTTTAAACTAATGTCGGAACTGGACGAAAATAATTACAGTACTTTTTATGAGTATGATAATGAAGGCGGGTTAGTTCGTGTGAAAAAAGAGACTGCCAAAGGTATTAAGACAATTCAGGAAACACGTTCAGGAAACTTTATTAACACAAAAGAGTAAGGGTATGTTTTGCAAAAAAATGATCTTCGTTTGGCTGATATTTCATTGTTGTTTTGGCCATTCACAAACAGTGAGTGCCGTTTTTAAAAAATTAGGACAGCAATACAGCGTGGCCAAACCGCTTCAGTATCAATCAAAATATGTTTTGTATAAAGATTTTGATTCTAAAAAAATTGAGGAAAGCTATAAAGGAAGTTTTTATAAAAACAGCCAAAATGAAATCTATATGAAAATTGGAGACACAGAAATACTGAATTCAAAATCGGTAAATCTTAAGATTAGTCATTCAGAAAAAGCTATAGAAATTTCTAAACCTATCCCCACTTATTATGGCGATTTTGATATGAAGCCTTTACTGGAATTGTGCAAAATTGAAAAATTCATTGATTACAAGTCATATTGGGAAATAACAATGGCAGCAAAGCCTTTTTCGAGTCTTCCCTATTCGAAAATCATTGTCAGGGTGTCTAAAACTTATTTTTTACAAAAACAAGTTTTTTATTACAATACAGCTACTAATTTTTCGCAGGATTTTAGAAAGCCAGATGTGCACTATCCTCGATTAGAGATAGTTTATGCAAATTATAATAGAAATGCTATAAATGCTTCGGTTTTTAAAAATAGCACCTATTTTACCGCTTTAGGAAAAGACGGAATTGTTTTGTCTCAACGGTTAAAGAAGTATGAGATTGTCGACCAAAGAAATAATTCCAATAATTAAAATAAAAGATAGATATATGTATATCAACAAACGTTTAGTAGTATTTGTATTTACATTTTTTTCATTGTTTGCTTTTGGACAACAAGAAGAATTTTTGGGAGATCGAAAAGAGGGGGCTCAACTTATTAGCTTACCAGTTTTACATATAAAAGATCCTAAATTTTCGAATTTAAACGATCAAAAAACATTTACCTCTGTTAATCCAGCAGTGACGATTCATTTTGGATTTAATGATATTGATATAAAAGCGCCAGGTTATAGTGATATTTATTCTTGTAAAGTAGAATTAAGTGTCACTTCTTATGATAATAGTGGGAATGGCTTAGGGTCAAAATCAGTTATACTAACCATTGAACATAACAATAGTACAAAAAGTCTAGAGCTCAATGATTATGTTGTCTATAAACTTCCTGGAATTCATAAAGCAGATGTTAAAGTAGTATCCATAACATATTCGAAGTCAGTACCAGTTTCAACGGCCTATTTGGCATTAAAATTTAATACGGAACGCTATTATAATTTACAATTGAGCGGTTCAAACTCATCTGTATTGCCTATAAGTTATAAACTGGTAAAGTATAGTGGCACTAATGAAGTTGTTGTGTCTAAAGTTAGTGACGGAGCCGAAGAATTAGTGATTAATTGGACAAAAGATACCAAAGCTCCTGCAGTTGAGTATGAATTGGAATGGACTTGGATAGATAATTATAAAAAAGAAGGGGGTAAATTATTGCCCAATGAAATTGCCTTAACGGATCAGGATTTTAAGCAAAACAGTACAAGAATACAAACTAAAGGAACTACCTATAGAATTCCTTTAGTTTATTCTAATGGTTATTTGGTTTATAGAATTAGGCCCGTTGGACGATTTCTAGATGATTCATCAAAGAATTATTATGGAGTTTGGTCGTCTGGAATTTCAGATAAATACACTTTAGTTAGTGATTGGCCATATAGTGTAGAAATTGACAAAGCCCACGAAGGAGGCAATAAGAATTGGCAATATCAAGCTTCTTTTGCCGAAGATGGAAAGAAAAAAGAAGTGGTAAGTTATTTTGACGGGTCTTTGCGCAATCGTCAAACGGTTACCAAAGTAAATTCAAACAATAAAGCAATTGTAGGAGAGGTAATCTATGATAATCAAGGTAGAGCTGCTATTGAAGTATTGCCAGCGCCTATTGAATCTTCTGCAATACGTTTTTATAATGATTTAAATACCAATGAAGCGGGTTCAATATATTCTCATAAAGATTTTGACTGGGATAATGCGAGTGTAAAAGATTGTAATCCAATTCCAGTTCCTAAAATGTCTAATGCAGCAGGGGCGGGTAAATATTATTCTCCCAACAATAGTAAACTTGATAATTACCAGGATTTTGTTCCAGATGCTATCGGATATCCATTTTCTCAAGTTGTTTACACACCTGATAATACAGGAAGAATTAAAAGCAAGGGAGGGGTAGGGCCAGATCATCAAATTGGGTCAGGACATGAAATGCAATATTTTTATGCTCATCCTAAACAGGAAGAATTAAACCGTCTTTTTGGTTATAAAGTAGGTGATTATTCACATTACAAAAAAAATACGGTGATTGATCCTAATGGACAAGTGAGTGTGAGTTATCTTGATCCACAAGGAAGAACTATTGCAACAGCTCTTGCTGGTGACAATAATATTAAAGGGAGTTTGGTGTCACTTGATGATGAAAAGAATCAAACCTTGCACGTCATGACGACTACTGACTTATTATCGAATAATGATAGGTATGTGTCTGGAGATAATGGTGTTGTTGAAGATGGGATAAAGTTAAGTACTCCTATTACAGTGGTTAAAGAAGGGGATATTAAATTTGAATATTCTTTTGTAAAAACTAAGGGGGCTTATACAGATACTTGTCTAAACAGTAAGTTTTATCCTTTCGTATATGACTGGTCTATCAGTTTAAAAAATGATTGTGCTTTGGAGTTGCTCACAGGCAATAATCCATTGCTTTCAAAAATTGGAGCTTTTAGTTTAAGTGGTACTAGTGCAGCTGAATTAAGTTTTAAAAATAAAGTGTTTAATGCCAAAGACGGAGCGAATTTTTTAAAGGTTGGTTCATATCCTTTGAGCAAAGATCTTCGTGTTGACCATGATGTTTTAGAGAAGTATGCGGAGGATTATATTGTGGAATTAAAAAAAGACACAAAATGTTTGCCGGATTTATCTTCACTTGAATCAGATATAACTATGACAGATTGTAACGTAACTTGTAAAAGTTGTGAACAATCGTTGGTTTGTAATAATCTAACTCCAGAAGACTGCACTGCTTTTCAATTGTTGCTTTCTGCCGAAGTAAATAAACTTGGAAATACTGCAGCAAGAGAATCTTATATTGTGAAAGCAGAAGCTAGATATGTTGAAAAAAATATGCTGACGGTTTTTGAACTAGAAAATTCGGAACGCCCTAATTATGAAAAACATTTCAAAGCTGAATTCAGAAGCTTACTAACAGACTGTAGAGATTTATGCGAGCAACCCATAAATGTCTGTAATCTTAATTTGGATATGTTGTTAGGAGATGTTAGCCCGCATGGTCAGTATGGTTCTGTGGAAGGGATTGAAACTGAAGATGGAGATCAAGTTGGTGATACCGATGTTACTACAGAGAAAATTATAGATCCTTTAAGTCTTTTTAACGAAAACAATCAACTGCTGTATGGAGGTTATACAACAAATACCTATTTCGATGAGGATACAAAACAAAATGTAACAGAAATTATTTCTAATTATAATTGGAAAAAACCTTTTGATACATCATATAAAGAAAAAGATGGCTCTGTCTCAAAAATTAGAGTAAAACTAATCAGCGAAAATGTTGATCATCCTGAATTGAATGTTTATGAGCCTGCTCTGGATGGCGTTATTTTGACAGCATTGGATCATGATCCAGAGAGTGATGACCCTAATGATTATAAGGTAGAACCAAAATATTTGCGGGACGTTGCTCAATTTATTGCTAGATGGGGGCCTGATTCTGATTGGGCTAAATCACTAGTGCAGTATCATCCAGAGTATCAATATTATGTTTACAATTCGAGTTTATGTGATAAATCAAATGGTGATGGATTAAATTCTGATGGATTTGATGAGCAATTGCGTAATAAAGAGTTTTATGATGATAATACAAAAGCTATTGATAATACTATATTTAATAAAAATGGAGGTACAATAGCTCAACTGCTAAATATTGATAGCAACGCCAACAACAGCGATCCATTTTATAATTCTAAAAACGACAAAGAAACATTAGCAGATTATGCTGTTCGAAAAGCTTTAATGAAAGAAGCATTAGAAGTTAATTTTGACGGCATGGCTCTTCCTTCTGGGAAAAAACTAAATATGCTGCAGGCTGCTTATTATTTTGCTGTTTTTTCTAATGGAATTGCTCCACAATCCGCGTATGTTGCTTTTTCTAATGCAACAAATCCTCAATTGTTAGATATAATTAACCAACTTGGGCAGAATGGAAATAATGCCGATTTAAATATAAAACAAAGAATATGGTCTAATTTCAGATCCTATTATACAGCTTTAAAAGAAAAAACCCGCACTGTTTTTGCTCATATTTATGCCAGTAAAAATAATAATTATAATGATTGTATTGGGAACGCAGAGAGTAAAGATACTTTTGTTACCTTATTCAAAAAATATACTGCGGTAGGTTCTCCAAACAATTATGAGAGACTGACAGCACTTATTGATTTAATTCCCGAGAATCCAACCGTACCGGCTACAATCCCTGCGAGTACAGGTATAGAATTGGCATGTTCTAATGTAACATCAGGTTTGTATATTGATAAAGTAAAACGTTTTGTCCCTGCAGATTTTGGATATGATTCATCTATAGGCGACATGGAATTCTTGGCTGAAACTAAAGCAAGCATGGAGTCCAAAATGTATATTGAAACAGGAAGATGTCCTATAGCATTCGATTTGGAAAATTTCCTAAAAGGTTTGGTAGATACTTCTATTCAGGATAAAGGGTTGTTGATTACTGGTTTTAATACATCGAGTATGCCCTTTTTAACTCAAAGTATATTTAATGCTCAATTAAACCCAGGTTTTAATTTAGAATCATCGGTAAATATCCCACAAATTGCAACACGTGAAGTTGGCGGTAAACTGAATATTGTTTTTACTCAGAATGGAAATGATATTTCTAGCCCGATTGAATTAAGTTTTGCCAAAAATTTGTCTAACTATCAAAACCCCTGCGGAGTAAATGTTACTGCTCCCAAATGGGCTGATGTCATAGGATTTAAAAATTTCTATGCAGTACCAGGCTCTTATAATAGTACTCTAAAAACATATAGATTTCGAATTGTTGCTATTATAAATAGAAAAGGAAGCGTGTCAAGTTGTACTACTCCCGAAGAAATACTTATTGATGGAATTACAAAAGCAAATATTTCAGACTGTTCTTCACTAGTAGTTGCTCCATGTGATAAAAAGCAAAAATTCAGTGATGCATTCAATCAATTAGTACTTCATTTACAATCCAACACTACTTTGAAAAGTGCAGATTTGAATATTTCAAGCGATGATACTTTTGTAAATGGGTATTTGTATGAATATTTTGGAATTAAACAAGGAGATATAGTAAAATGGCATAACACTGCTGAAGGAGTTTCTATTACAGTAAATGATGTTAAACGAGTTTCAATCAATCTTGGATCATACAGTTTAGGAAGAGATATAATAAAAAGTGTATTTATTAATGGGTTAGAATCTGGGAATAATAATACTCTGCTCAGTATAAAAATTAAAACATCTTTTTTTAGAAATAGCCAAAAAACGGGTATTATAAATTCGGGTAATGGAAATATGCCATTGTATTTCACTTGTTGTTCGCCTTGTGGTGAAACAGATTATAATGGAGATGGATATGGAGATATTTGTGGTCCAGGAGGCTCAGGAAATCCAGGAAATTGTGGTACTGTAGATACTGACGGTGATGGTATTTTTGATTTGTGCGACACTTGTCCTACAATTCCAAATCCAAATAATGAACCATGTGATGCAAATCCTCCTTACACGCGCATTATTTCATGTGATGTAGTGGCAAATGAAGAGCTTGCGTATGAAGATAGAGTTAAGGATATTTTGAATGACGTTTTAGGGAATCAAAATTACACGATAAATGAAGATGGGGATTTCTATAAAGCAGGTTCTATTTCAGATTATTCTCCAATCAAAAATTTTGTCGACCAATCTAGGTTAGTATCTCATTTTCAAGCAGAAAGAACTCGTTATAGAGTGAATAATTTGAAAAGCGTTGTTGTGGATCGCTATTCTGTAGTTATAGAAAATGGTTTAATGAGTATTACTTTTGATGAAAATTCAGGAAGTGTGAACAATAAAAATTTCATCAATTTTTATGATGTGAATTTAAAGAACGCAAAAAAAATTAATTATATTGATGTAATAAGTGATTTAAGTTTTGTTATTAATTTTACTGATAACCAAGGCAAAATTGTAAATCAAACAGGTAGTGCAATATCACACTATACTTTTGTAGAAATAAATAAATATGAAGCAAGAGCTATTGCTGTGCCTTACTGTCAATTTGCCTCGGAAGTTTATCCTCCAAAATTAACAGCTAAGAATGCTTTGGCTGGATCTGGGGATATTTATGTTGCTATTTCTCAAGATGGAAAAATAGATTATCAGGATAATATTTCTCCTTCTTCTTTTATGAGCAAAAAATCTGCTTCTGGGAAGTTACTTACTTTGCGTAATGTGACACCAACTTCAAAGGCGACGTCTAGTTGTTCAGATATTTGTATTCCGCCAACAGTCGCTCCTATTGTATGTGGTGATAAATGGGCAGCTTTCAAGTTAAATATGAAAGCACAGGTTTCTGATTATGAAATTCCGACTAATTTAGAAAAAGACGGAATCTTTTTCTGTGAAGCTAATTATGGATACATCAGCGATGATTATAATTATTATTTGAACAAGTTGGGAATTTCAAGTATTAAAAACCCATTATTTTTAACCATTAGCGAATTTGGTTCTACTAAGCTGCATTATGGAAACAGCAAAACTCAATTAGTAGTTAATTATTATTTTAATTATCTGGAGACTCAGACTAAAACACCAACTGAAGAAGCTTTGACTTGGTCACAATTTGCAGATAAATATGTTTTAGAGAATAAAGAATGTGTGCCATCTATGATGATTCCAAGTTTTAGTTTAGAGGTTGAAAATCCTAGTACATTAACTCCTTGTGAATTATATGCCGCTTCAGTAAAAGCATCCAATAAACAACAATTGGAAGATTCATTTTATGCAAATAAAAAAGAAGAATTTATTCAAAATTATTTGAAAGAAGCACTAGAAGGAATAACTGAAACGTTGACAGAAACGGCTTTAGACAAAGAGTA
This sequence comes from Flavobacterium sp. P3_A6, assembly GCF_056403035.1. NCBI lineage: Bacteria > Pseudomonadati > Bacteroidota > Flavobacteriia > Flavobacteriales > Flavobacteriaceae > Flavobacterium > Flavobacterium sp. P3_A6. The sequence goes on from NZ_JBFUGG010000010.1 coordinate 151,473, forward strand.
TCAATATACTTTGTATTATTATGATCAAGCGGGGAATTTAATACAAACAGTTCCCCCGGAAGGAGTTCATAGATTAGCTCCCAACTCTGATGCTACTATAAATACGGTTCGAGCAAATAATGCTGAGAAAGACGATTTGACTCTGGTTGATGGGGTCGCTGTTGTTCCAGCAAATACTTTACAAACACAATACCGTTATAACTCGTTGAATCAGTTGGTATGGCAAAAAACACCAGATGGTGGAGAGACACAATTTGCGTATGATGCTTTGGGAAGAATTGTAGCGTCTCAAAATGCAAAACAAAAAGCAGGGACTCAATTCAGTTATACCCGTTATGATGAGTTAGGTCGAATTACCGAAGCAGGTCAAATAAAAGCGACTGCAGCTGTAAGCATTAATGATAATGGAAGATTGGTATATGGTAATGTTGTACCAGTTCCTGTTGATGCAAAAGAGGTTCCTGTTGATGCTATTGCAGACAAATTTCCATACAATATTGGAACTAATGCTCAACAAGTAACAAAAACGCTTTATGATACTCCTTTAGCCAATACAACGAGTTGGTTCACCTCTTATGGATCTGATAACAATCAGAAAAGAGTTACTGCAGTGATGTATTTTTCTGCAATGACCAGCAAGACGCTTTTGTCTGCTTATGATAATGCTATTTTATACGATTATGATGTGCATGGAAACGTAAAAGAATTGCTTCACCATACCAATAATAACAAAGATTTAACCGCCTTAAACCAACAACTGAAAAAAGTAGTTTATGATTATGATTTAATAAGCGGAAATGTTAACAAAGTAAGCTACCAGCCTACTAAAACAGATCAATTTATACACCGTTATGAGTATGATGCCGATAATAGAATTAATCAGGTATACACCAGTAAAGACAACATAATTTGGGAAAAAGAGGCCAATTATTTGTATTATGACCATGGGCCATTGGCACGCGTGGAAATTGGAGACAAAAAAGTACAAGGACTCGATTACATTTATACTTTGCAAGGTTGGCTCAAAGGGGTCAATTCAGAACAATTGAATACCAATTATGATGCTGGTAAAGATGGACTGAACGTGGCCAAAGATGCGTTTGGTTTTGCCTTAAATTATTATACAGGAGATTATAAATCCAGAGTTACAGCTACGAATACTGCAAATGTATTCAGTCTTAGTAAAGAAGGAAAAAAAGAAGGTAATGCCAACCTGTACAATGGAAATATCAAGGAGATGGTTACTTCATTGTTAGACACAGAAATGAAACCATTAGCAACGCAGTTTAATCATTATACTTACGATCAGCTCAATCGTATTAAGAGCATGAATAGTGAAGCTATATCGCTAGCAAGTTCAACTCCATCATACAAATCAAACTATAGTTACGATAGAAATGGCAATCTGCTGACATTGCAAAGCACTGCTCCTAAAAAAGATGGTTCTATTGTTGATATGGATAATCTATCCTATAAGTATTTAAAGGTAAATGGATTACAATCAAATAGATTAGGAAATGTAGATGATACCGTGCCAAATGGGACATTTACTAATGATTCCAATAATGTTAATGACACCTCTCTGGATATTGATGATCAATCCCCTAATAATTATGTTTATGATGAAATAGGGCAGTTGACCAAAGATATAAAAGAAGGTTTAGTGATTGATTGGCGTGTGGACGGAAAAGTAAATAAAGTCACTAAAAAGGATGCAACGATTAGTTTCGAATATGATGGTTTAGGAAACAGAACCGCAAAAACAGTGGTAACTCCTACGAATACAAAAATAACGTATTATGAGCGTGATGCCCAAGGTAATGTATTAAGTACTTACGAAATGGAAACACCAAAAGGACAGCCTTCCATCTATTCGCTTGTTGAACAAGATATCTACGGCAGCAGTCGTTTGGGGATTGAACAAGGCCGTAAAGTAATCTCAAAAGACGTTTTTGCTGCATTTGCCAGAAATGCAGATCAATTAAGTGCCAGTACAGCTCGTGGCATTTCGGAGAAAGAAGCAATAGTGTCGACTGAAATTTCAGGTTTGAAGTTTAATGGTGCAAATAGTACGAACTGGAAAGCTGATAATTCGAAGTTGAATTTATTTTCGGATGTACCTCAAAGAACTCAAAAAATAGAAATTGCGACACATCTTAAAATTGAGGATGCAATTTTTAAAGACAAAGAAGAAAGAAAAATTGTCCAGATACAAACTCAATATGAGAAAATACCTGGAGCAAAACATGCTTGGGGTTCCTATTCTCAAAGTACTGCCAGTATTAAAGTGGTAAAAACAGATAAAGACAATTATAAACCAATTTTCGAACTAAAAACACATAGGGTTTCCTATAGAAATAAGAAAAGGAACCATTATATAAAGGATATTTCTATTGTTACTACTCAATATATCTTGAGTAATGTAAATTCTTCTATTCCAGAAAAAGAATGGGACATAAAATATACGGTTTCTTTAAATTCATCAACTAAAAAATATGTGCCTAGTTTGATTATAAATGGGAATGTTTATAATAATTTAAAGGAAATAGCACTTCCAACATATACAAAACATGAAGATTTCCAAAAAGGGAATGATTTGCCTAAATCAGTAAATGAATTAGGTGCATCAGTTTTAGGAGTTCCTGCAGAAATGTGTGATTTCTCATATACGATTGACAATGGAGAAGAACCAGAAGATATTAAAGTTAATAATTTCTTGTTTGATGAAGGTTCTGGTACAAAAGCGAAAGCTACTACGGGTATCGAAATGGCATTAGGAACCGTAATATATGCTAAAACCTATTGTGGCTCTGCTGAAGGGGATAAAGATTTGGATGGCGTAAAAGATTTGAATGATAATTGTCGAAACACATATAATCCTGATCAAAAAGATACAGATGGAGATGGAGTTGGAGATGTATGCGACAATTGTAAGTATCCTAATCCATTGCAGGTAGATGCAGATCATGATGGTATGGGTGATGGAGATAAAATAGGCGATTTGGGTTGTGACAATTGTAAACTAAATGCTAATTTTGATCAAAGTGATGTTGATAAAGATGGTATAGGAGATGTGTGCGACAATTGCAGTACAATTTCAAATGCAGATCAAGCGGATGCAAATCATAATGGAGTTGGGGATCTTTGCGAAGGACTGGATCAAGGCTCAGGAACGGTAGCAGCAATTGGAGAATTTAAAGAGTATTATCGTTTTGTAGGAGACAAACGTTATGAGCTGTCCAATCATTTAGGAAATGTATTAAGTGTGATTAGTGACAGGAAACTAGTTGGCGAAGGTAATGCACCAAGTCTAACGACACTTAATCAGTATGACTTTACAGGCTGGGAAAACATCAGGGTAGACAATAGTTGGAACCCAAACTCGGGAGCAAAAGTTACAACTAACACAGACAAATTAGTAATGGCTGTTGACGACATACAAGAAGGAATGTCGTATGCAATGCTTACTGAATCTGGTAAGAAGTACACAGTAAGCTATGATTTGGAATTGATAACTTCTCCAGAAATTAATGTAAGAGTATCCAATTTTGGGACTATACTCAATGAAAAAACGGATAAAATTTCAGGCAGGAATAGTATAACTTTTACAGCTGCAGGTGTTGTGAGTACTATACAATGGGTACGAAATAGAAAGAAAGATGGTTTAGAAGAAGTATTTACTCTCGACAATGTTACAACAGCCGTTGAGTCAGCAAATAATACGGTTGCTTTTAGTACTTTTGTACCTGACGTTTTTAGCTATTCAGATTACTATCCTTTTGGAATGCTCGTGCCGAATAGACACGGTAGTTCAGAAAGCTATAGATACGGCTTCCAAGGACAGGAGATGGACAACGAGCTTAAAGGCGAAGGGAACTCTCTGAATTATACGTTTAGGATGCACGACCCGAGGATTGGGCGTTTCTTCGCACCTGACCCACTTGAAAGTAAATATCCATGGAATTCTCCGTATGCCTTTAGCGAAAATAGGGTTATTGATGCAGTTGAATTAGAAGGATTAGAATCTGCATTAGTCAGAAAAATAATTGATACAAAAGGGGGATATTTCCCAGGATACTTGCATGCTACTAATGATAGTAAAGTTATGGAAGCTCAAGCATCTGGAGCTGCTTTTAAATTAGGCTTTAAGCATTATTTACCTAAAAAATTTATTGATATTTATACTGGATTAGATGGAGGTACATTACATCTTTCTACACAAGAAGCAATAGATTTACACGTGTCTCCCGTTTCAATAACAGGTGGTACAGACCCAAAAACCCATGATAAAGAATTTGCTAATTTTGCTCAAGAGTTTAATAGTTTAAAAAAGGGAGAGTCAAAACAAGTAAAACTTAGTGTCTTAGATAAAGCAAATAACAAAGGTACTTTAGGTCAGTTTACAGTTACTTTTGAAGGTGTCTTAAAAAGAGGAGAAGGAGGGGACTGGGAATTTAATGGGACAATGCAATTTAAGGACACTTGGAATTTTGATAAAAAAGTTGCTGGAGGAAGAACAAAAAGTGGCGAAACTGCAACTGAAATAGGTAGAAAATATCTTGTTGGAAAGTCATTTAAAATAGAAAGCCCTACATTTGATGTTAATGAAAAAAGCTCAGACCAAAGTATAGACTGGTTTGAAGGAAAAGATAAATCTACAATTGATACTCGTAAAATATCTGCTCCGATTATTGATTTCCTTAAAAAATTAGACTAATCAAAAAAATAAAAATTGTATCTATATATGAAAAAAACAAATATATATATTTATATAGTAATTACACTTTTATCTTTCAGTTGCACAAACAAAAAAGCTGATTTAGATGAAATCAATAAAATTTCTAAAATTAATATACCAATTAATTCAACAATTCTTGAGTATTATGATGATTATGAAGTTCAATTAGTTTTCAAGATTCTTCTTAAAAAGAAGGATGTCAACTACTTTTTAAAAAAATACAATTTTAGACAAGCTGACACTTTAAAAACAAATGAATTTCATAAAACATCAACTGATAAATATTTGATAAATGATATTGAAAATAGTTTTAGCCCAAAAGAGAAAATATTTGGTAAAGATTTACAGATTCTTAAAAATAAAAACACTGTTTTAATTGTAAATCGTGAAACATCTGAACTTTGGGGATTAATCAGTTATGATTAACATCTCTTCTCTCCGAAAATAATTGAATTAGATAGGACATTTTGTAGTATGATAAAAATAAGCCAAAAGCCATTCCATCAACGGAGTGGTTTTTTATTTTTAGTACTCTCTCACTACGTTCATGCACTCTTTATAAAGCTTTCGGACACATAACAGGCATCTGGATTCTGCTTATCGCATATTTTCAGCACCTTATCCAGCATCGTATCGTTTTTGTCAAATTCAATGACCGCATCAACAAAAATCAGTTCCTCACCATTTTTCATTCTTTCCAAAATCTGGGCTTTGACACTGATTTTGCACCCACAATCAAAAGCAAACCAAAAAGCCACTTCAATTACGGAGTGGCTTTTGGTTAATAAGAAATGATATTATTACGGAATAGCCGTAAATGTACCTGTTGTGATATTGAATCTTTTTTCTACTATTTTAGTACCGTCACAGTAACCTAATGGAAAACCATTATCATTGGTTAAGTTACTAATATTGAATTCCCCTTTTAAGGTTTTCCCATCAAAACTAGTGATTTTTATTGTTCCAGATGTTTCATCTGTATCCCAAAGACCAACTTCTTTATAACAAAGTGAGGAGTCATTTAGAGGTAAATAATAATAGATATTTTTTGTGTATAAATTGTATGTTTTATTTACAACTAAGACATTATCAGTTGTCCTGATTGTCAAACTAAATATTTCTAAGATATCAAAAGCCTTTCCTTTTACTTTTGGGGATGCAGTTATTTCAAACTCATTAGCACTTGTTGTTGTATTATCGTTTTTTATCCAATTTACTTCAGACATCAAGTAGTTTTGTTCGTACTCGATTTGGTTTAATTTGAAATTTATTGCTGATGTTTTTTCGGAGTTGTTGGTATCATCATTAGAGTCATCAGAATTTGAGCAATTGATAAATAGAAAGCTGGCTAAGAATAGCGATAAAACTTTTTTCATAAGAGTTTAAATTTAATATTAAAATGTTTAGCTGTTTAATCAATATTCCCAACCTCTGTCTAGTTTACCTGAATGGTAATCATCTTCATCAGCATTAATATCCTTAAAAACTAGCATATTTCCTAAACCTTCGCTATATTCAAAAGTATATGTTCCGTAACTGCAATTTCCCAGTGTTCTGATTGTTTTATCATATTTACTTGAGCTTCCCGCTTGCATTTGGACACTTCCAATTGATAAAGGAACAGGAGTCTGTTCAGCCCAATCGATTGTTATGTTATCTGATGCACGTCCATTATCAGACAGAATCAGGTTTGATTTCCAGCATCTTATTTCTGTATCTGTTATTTCAAATCTGTAATAGGTTATCAGACCGCCCGTGCGAACAGTTTCATCATGCCATTTTCCTTGAATGAAGTCCTTAACTTGTTCTGGTGATTCAATGGCTTTGTCACAGTTTGTTAGTCCAATAGCTAGGAAAAGAAGAAAGAATAATTTTTTTTTCATGTTATCTGTTTTAAAATTTACACAAACATAAATAAAAATTCTAATATATAGTGTACTTTACTATAGAGTACCTCAAAACAGACAAAATATTGAGATTTGGAGTATGAAAGATTCAACTCCAAAAGAAAGCATAGAAGAATTGCAAGCTATCGCATTGCGGTTAAAAGAGCTAAGAAAAGCTAAAGGATACTCTAACTACGAACACATCGCATTCGCATTAGAAATGAGTCGTTCCGCATATTGGAGACTTGAAACTGGAGCCAACTTTGAGCTGAAAACTCTAATAAAAGTTTGCAAACTACTGGATGTTAGTTTAGAAGAGTTCTTCAAAGGAATTGATATTCCTAATTCTAAAAGAAAGCAATAATCAATCATATAAATAAATAAGCGTCGATCCTGCGGAGCAGGATTAACGCTTATTTTGATTATTTAAGGTTTTATCAAACTATTTAATTTTGAAATTATTGATGTTGTTATCGGTACTCCATCATAATCATTATACTTTTGTTGAGTATGCTGTTTGTTGAAATAATCCACAAGCTCAGCCATTTCTACGTTGGAGTTATCAATTCCAGAAATGATTTTCAAAGTGTCATCAACTTCAAAAGATAATAACGGTAATACTTCATATAAGCTTACAATTTCATCAAGAGTGTATTTTGAAACTTGAGCCGTTGCCGGCTCATGCCTTGATTCAATCAAATCAACATTATTTATTAAACAATCATTTTTAACGCTTGTCTTAACTCCATGCTCCAAGATTATTCGGTTCATGGTCTCAGCTACCAATTTGCTATCTTTTTCTTCACACATCAGCGCATCATACACGTACAACACATAAATGCCTTTAGCGTTCAAATCCCTGATAACTGCGCTCATAATATCGACTTCAACCTTGAACATTTTTTGAGAGGTAATCTTATGACCATGTWCGTTCTTGTCCTTATAGATTCGAGCCAGCATATCAGGTTCATTGGTTGCATAGTATCCAAATAGCTGAGATTTTCTCATGTCATCCCATTTCATGTTGAAAAAGCTTAGATGTCTAATCTTAACGGTTTTTAGGTCGACACCTGTATATTCCGCCACGGATTCATGTGTGAGGTAGCTTGCAGAACCATCATATAACTTGATGATTTCATTTGGATGTAAACAGATAAAATCGAACTCAGGGAGTTTCTTTCCATCAATGGTAATCTGCTCACGTATCCAAGCTGGCATAAGGCTAAAGCTGTCCACCACACGACCACCGCTACGCATATCGCCAGCACTGGGAATCATGAAGCCACGACCCGTCAAGAACTCAAACAGTTCGATATTATCCTCAACAAAGCTTCTGTTTTTTACATCTAGCCAGTAGTGGTCTTTGTGTTTGTTACGTACGGTCAGTATTTTGCCCTTTTTGGTAGTGCGACCTTCCTTGACCAGTTTTTTGCCGATAACCAACAACTCTTCGCTGGTAGGCAAATCAATCTTAGCATACATCCTAATGAGGTTGGAACAGATTGGATGTGCCAAGGCTTCACAGAACTGCTTATAGTATATCTTATTGCGGTTTTGGATGATTCCAGTATCCTTGATGATATACTCAACGAGTCCAGCTTTTAGGTAGGTTTGGGTTAATCGGAATTTTTTGGACTCGAAACCTTTCTGATAGTTCCCATCAACTTCAATAAACGCTCCTGTGCTTGTTCCAGTGGTCAGCACGTTGATTATCTTCGAATAGATATAGGTATTGTCGGCATTTTTGGTCTGGTCGTGCAGTATCGTAGCGTTAAGGGCTTTCCACTTGGAATCCGTGTAGTAGGTACTGGCTAGGTTGGATAGGAACACCAGACACTTTTCAACTGCTATGTCAATATCGCTATCAATCGTTTTGAGCAAGTCTTTAGAAACGTATTTTCGTAGGTTGTACTGGGCTTTCTTTGGTATTAGGATAGAATTTACGTTTGGGAAACGCATTGCTGATTCTGACAGCTTGTAATCGTTTAGGAGCACGTCTAAGTCTCCTGTATCACCAGTAAAGGCAATGTAATCATTTGTAAGGGTCATTTTGGTATTCTCTTATTCTCGTTCCATCACATGGATAGATTATGGTCTCTCTTGGATTGGCTTGGTAAGAGAAGCTGACAGAAGCTATCTGCCAGCAACCAAGGATTTAGTGAGTTTTCTCTCAGTTATTGCTTATTATCAATTATAATCCTAATTAGAATAACAATCAATAGTTTTGGACAACTATTTTTTAAGATATTTGATATTATTTTGCAGACCCACATTTTTCAATAGCGCAAACTGCGCATAACGTCATGGTCAAAATACGTCTTTAGCCCTTGCTATTACTGGTATTATTGCATATCTATAATAAGTAACATATATGATAGAGGGAATAGAGAGATAAGATTAAACCTCATCAACATGGTCAATAGCGCAAACTGTGCATAAACCAACATGATACAATATGCTGTTAACCCTTGATAGTACTAGGATTATGGCCTAATTCTTCTATCACATATTAAGTAACATATATGATAGAGAAAGGAAGAGAGAGAGATTTCCCCTATCTGCACCTTATAGTACCTTAACCCCCTAATCGTGTTCCTCTAAGGCTACAGATGCTCCTGTAAAAGTGGAGGGTCTAAAAACGGAGCAATCTACTTCAATAGACCTCTCCATGGTCACGCAGACCCCCGTACCCCCTGTAAACACTAATTCTCACGAGCTTAGTTACCTCCGCCTTATATACCCAAAAATGTACACATTGCTTCCCCGTAGCTCTGATATGTCCGTAAACTGCGCTACCAAAATTGAAGAAAAAAAATTCTGTTTAAAAAATGGAGTAAAATATTTCCGAAAATATTTCTGACAAAAAAACTGATTCCATTCTTAGCGGATATTTATAGTAAAAGAGAACATGAGAATCAGAATCACCTTATCCCAACTAAAACAAGTACTTAAGACCCAAAATGTCAGATACCCGTTAACATTCAGAGCGGAGAACTTCACCGATAAGGAACTTGAAGAGTTTTCACGATTGATACAATCCAAAGAACGAAAGTAATTTTATTAAAAATAAGATATTTCGCACGCATAAACCATAAAAATGCAGTTGGTGCGTGTGTGTTATTGCATTTCTTTTAAAATGCACAATAGTTAATAAAAAAAATCTTTAAAATACTTTTGTACCTGTAAACCAAAGCAATATAAACATTATGACCAAATTAGACACACAATGGCTGGCACTTCGCTTTTTTGACCAAAAAATGACCCAAAAAAGCTGTGAGCCCAGGAAAACCAGGATTTTTCTAGGATAATTCAAAATAGACCTGGACTTTTGACATGTAATAAATCACAAACGACCGTTTAAGGTTTAAAATCGATATTATCATGAAAAAATTTGTAGCGTATTTCAGGGTTAGCAGAAAAGAGCAAGGAATCTCTGGATTAGGATTATCAGCACAAAAAAGTTCAGTTGAAAAATATGTGACCTCACAGGATGGAACTATCGTAAAGAGTTTTACCGAAATTGAAACGGGTACAAATAAACGTGAGCGTGTTGAAATACATAAAGCAATTGAATTAGCTAAAACTGAGGGAGCAATATTGGTCATAGCTAAATTAGACCGTTTAGCTCGTAATGTGAGCTTTGTGAGCTCCCTTATGGATGCAGGTATTGAATTTTTGGCGGTCGACATGCCATCAGCCAACAATTTTACCATACACATATTTAGTGCCTTAGCGGAGCAGGAAGCTAAGCTCATCAGTTTGAGAACTAAGGTTGCGCTTGCGGAACTTAAGAAAAAAGGAGTAAAATTGGGTAATCCGCAAAATCTGACCAGTGAAGCCAGAGCCAAAGGTTTACAGCGTATTAAAGACAATGCAGTGAATAATGACCGAAATCGTCAGGCTCAGTCTATAATCCTCAACTGCAAGGAGAAAGAAATGAGCTACAGACAAATTGCCGACTATCTTAACCAGCTGAACTTCAAGACTAGACACGGTAATAAGTTTTATGCTCCTACAGTTCTTCAATTATATAACAGAGCAACGGCAATGGTTGCATAAATAGATTTAGTTATCAAATATTTTTACATAACTTAATTGAGTTATGTCATACGCATTAAAATTGAAAATCAAAGCAGGAAATTGTGTTAATTATTTATTAAAATATGTTAAATATTTTTAATTATTTTAACAAATTAAAAAAATCACGAAAAGTCAACTAGTTTAAAACCAGCGTTTTATTTTTCAGAAAGACTTAAGTCATTTAGGTTAAGTCGTTTTACATAACGTGATTAAGTTACCAAAAAAAAAGTCTCGAAAATATCACTTACCTTTGTCAAACAAAAGAAAAGGAATAGATTATTGCAAGAATCTTTCCGCCATTCTAATAGCTAAAGAATGGACAAAGGGCAGGTTGTAAAGCTAAACAACAAGCTCAAAATATCAAATACATATTTTCAGATTATCAATTCGGTATAAAACCCGAACAGTTATTCCTATGTCTAATTTTAAAGCAGTAAACAACATGAAAAATACCAATAACGCCATAAGCAACAACGCATTACCTTCAAAAACAGGATTTATAAAAATCAATTTTGACCCAAAAACAACAATTAAGGGTGAAGAACCCCTACTGAACGGTTACGGATTGGATTTGACCAACCCTGATTTTATCAAATACCAAAACGGAAACCTCGAAGCCGAAGTAATCGGAGGTATCAACACCCTAGCCCTGACCCGTTTTCAAGTGATGTTGAAGGTATCGAGAAGACCTCAACTGAGTGCAGGGGACGTGTACCGCAACAATGTGGATTTATACAATGAGAACAACCTTCAATATTTTGTTAAGCAGGCAAGCATCAAACTAAAATTGGAATCCACCAAAATATCCGATTTTATCTATGATTTGACTGAAAGATTGGAAACCTACCGCAAGGACAAAATCACCAATAGAGAAGAAAAACCACTGATAACGGCTTTGCCAGCCAAGGAAATCAAGAAAGTGGACGGCATTCTCAAAAGCGAAACGTTATTGGAAGACATTCAAAGTCTTGTGCAGGATGCAGGAATCCCCTGCGGTAAAATAGCGGTGGAACTGTTCCTAATTGCGCTAAGCAGTAAACAGCCAAGTGTAATGCACGGAATCTTGCAGGGCAATGCGGAACTGACCAGCGAGATAATCAAAAGCTTTTCCAGTATTCTGCCACTAGAGACAGCCCGATTCAAAACGTCAATATCGGACAGCGTGCTGTACTATGCCCCTAACGAGAATTACTGGAAAAACAAAGTACTATTGTTGCCGAGCATCGACACGCTGGGCAAAAAGAACACCGCCATTACAGAATTGATTCTGCAAGGAAAAGTTAACAGGCTGGTCACGGAAAACACGGAGCAGGGAACGTACAGAGCCAGCAATAAGTCCGTAAACGGAAACCTGAGTTTTATCAGTTCCACCGCCAAAGGCTATCACGAATTGATGAACTGCGATACAGTGATGGCTTTGCCAATATCCAACTCCCACGAAATCAAAGAAGCCATCGTGACAAACCAAATAAAGCGATTTGCGGGACTTTTGGATGAAAACGAGATACTAAGCAGTCAAAGGCAATTGCAGAGCGTATTCAGAGAGATAAAGAGCTTGACGGTAGTTAATCCTTTTCTGGAACAACTCAATGTTTCAGCCACTTTCAACAATGATACCAGACTGATAACCCAGTTTTTAAGAATCACGAACCTCATCGCCCTACTGCATCAAAAACAGTTACCAGTTACCCAGAAAAATGGAGCAAGCCAGATTGAAGTCCAGCCCCGACACATGTTACAGGCTTTGGAACTGTTCAGGGAAATCTGGTTCAAACAGGAAAAGGAACTGTCTTTCAACGTAGCGGGTACACTGGGGAGAATCCAGAAAAGGCTGGTCAAAGATTTTCCAGATAGCCACAAAGAAGCTGATTTTCTGGTCAAGGATATGCGAGCCAAACTAAAGGTCAGCCCGTCAAGTCTGGCAAGGCACATCAACATCCTGTACGATTATGGCAAGTTGGAGCGTACAGGAGGAAACCAAAGAGACGGGTACAGCTATAAAGTAACCAGCTGGAATGATATGAGCCATACGGTACAGCAGTACGAAACGTTCAAAAATGAGATACTGGCATTGTAAGTCAAGTATCCCAGAAGCAAATCACAAGTTTCTCACTAGCTAAAGCCTTGTGATTGCTGGACTCAGGTCAAATATTGAGAAACTCAAATAATGTATATAAAGAAAATATGAGAAAACTTGAATTGCATACTGTCACATTCATTGAAGCTTTGGAACGCTTCACCATCCGATTACAGACTCAGGGAGCATCACAGAGCCAAGTGTACAACAAATCCAACAGCATAAACGAGTTCCTGCATTATCTGGAACAGAACAGCATCACGAAGCTCAGCCAGATTAATCAAAAAATGGTAAACGAGTATTTTGAGTATCTGAAAAACAGACCGCTGGAAACCAAGGATGGAACAATGTCACCAGCGTACCTACTCAAACATCGGGAAGCGGTATTGAGGTTTATTGAGTTTGTTATGAGCCAGCACAATGAAATCGGTCACGGTCAAAGCTGTATCCAAATCAAGATTGAAAACACGGATAAGCAACCCAAAGAAATCCTGCTGGAAAATGAAGTTGAAGTACTGTTCAATGTCTGCGATTCCAGTTTGCTGGGGATACGGGACAAAGCAGTTCTTAGTTTGTTGTACGGATGTGGACTTCGAAGAAAAGAAGCGCTTGGGCTTGAAATATCCGAAATCGATTTGAATAAAGGCAGAATCCATATTGATAAATCCAAAACTAAACAAGCCAGAGACATTCCAATGTCAATGAGAGTCCAGCAGAATATCGAAGAGTATTTGTTCAATGTTCGAAACATGATGCTCGATACCACCAGCGAACTAACAAGTTTTCTTATTACCGAGCGAGGCACTCAAATGGGGAACGGTACAATAGGCAAGGTAATGGAACGACTATCGGAAAAAGCAAACCTTGGTAAAACGGTCACCTGTCATTTGCTCAGGCACTCGATAGCTACGCACCTGCATCGAAACATGACAATTGAAGACGTGGCAAAGTTTCTAGGTCATAGATGTCTCGATTCAACAATGATTTACACCCACTTAAAAAATGAATATTATGGATAAAGAAAAATTGATAGTCAAGTTTAAAAACTACATCGTAAGCGAATTAGGCTACACTCTGACCACATTCAAAGGTTACAGGACTTGTATAAACAGTTATTTGGATTGGCTCTCAGCAAATAACATCGAAGCCAAAAAGATGTCTTTAAATCAAACCTATGATTTTCTGAACTATCGAAGATTAAAAGGTGATTCCAGTAAAAATATTGCGATTTACAAAACGTCAATCACTCATTTCAATCAAGCCATCGGGATGAAATCGAACCCCGCTTTATTGGTTCATTTAGCTAAAAACGAGCGTAAGACTCCAACGCAGTTACTTGATGAAGAATTTTTGGAAACAATCTATCGGGACACCTCAGCCAACACTTTGGTTCAGAAACGAGACAGATGTATTCTGGGGATGATGCTCTTTTTAGGATTACAGCGCAATGAATTTGAGATACTGGATTTAGAAGATTTGAAACTGGAGGAAGCCAGATTGTATGTTGGTCAAACGCTAACCACCAACGAGCGGTATATCAACCTAAATCCTAAACAAATGATGCATCTATCCCAATACTTTTATGATGTCAGACCAAAACTGGCATCTGAATACGGAATTGAAACCAATCGATTGTTTTTCAGCTGTGGCGATGCATCGGGATTGGAAGCTGTAATGTCCAGAATGATGAAACGGCTAAAAAGGGAATTCCACTATATCAAAGACTTTAAACAGTTCAAACAGTCAAGAATGTCAATTTGGATTAAGGAATTAGGACTAAGACAAGCGCAATATTTGGGAGGCTACCGATATGTAACCAGTGTGCAACGATATGATTTTAAAAGTATCGATGATTTAAAATTGAAATTGGAATACAATCACCCAATGGAAAAATTTGGCTGTAATTGATATTTCAGAAAAAAACCTTATTCTTATAAAAAAATGACCGTTTGGAGATAATCCAGATGGTTTTTTTGTATATGTTTGCCTCACGTTCTTAAAATAAAACCTGATTCAAAAGAGTGTATAGGCGGTTTCCCTTTTGGAATGCTCGTACCGAATAGACACGGTAGTTCAGAAAGCTATAGATACGGCTTCCAAGGACAGGAGCTTGACAATGAATTAAAGGGTGAGGGAAACAGCTATGATTTTGGTGCTAGAATGTACGACCCAAGAATTGGTAGATTTTTTAAAATGGATACTAAATGGCAACAATTTCCTGAATGGTCACCATATGTTTACGCATTTGACAATCCTATTAGATTGATTGACGTTGATGGTGAAGGACCAGGCGACCCTATGCATCATCAATTTTTGACAACAACTGCTCTTAGTATTTATGATGCTGCAAAATCAAAAGGTGCTACTGGCAAAGGTGCCTTATTAATAATGGCTCAAGCAAGTATTGAATCTGGCTATGGTAAAGACGCTATAAGAAGAGGAGATTATAACCTATTTGGAACGATGACCTGTAGCACCTGTTCTGATTTTAAAGTTAAAAACGATCATGGTAGAATTAAAGATTTTTCTAGTACAGGAGGATATGAGGCATCAATTAAAGATTATTTTAGCAAAAAGTTAAAGAAATGGACAGGGATTGCTGATTTAATTACAAAAGAAGATTTTACAGCTGATGATATAAATAAAGCTTTCTATACAGGTAAATATATTGAAGATAAAAAAACTAGAAATAAGACAGGACACGGGGCATATAATTTTGATGATGTTTCTGCTGATGAATCCGTAAATAATAATAAATATGGAGAAGGTCTAGTTAGTCAGATGAATTCTTTTAAAAAGAGATTAATAGCGAGTATAGACTATCAAATTGAGAAAAACAAAAATGAGATTACAACATTAAAAAAAGACCTGAAACCTGAAAATAATTCAACTTCAGTATTATCACCTCAAATTAAAAGTTTTAATGATTTAAGAATAGAAACATTACAAAATGAGAATAATAGGTTAATTGAAGTAAAAAAGGATATAACTAAATAAATAATTATGAGAGTGTATAATTTTGGTTTTGTTTTATTATTGTCATTGTATTGTTGTGGTGATGGTAAACAAAAAAATACTGAAGGCAAATCGAATTCAACTGTGAAAACAATTAACAATTCAACTGTAAAAACAATTAACAATTCGACTCCTTATTTAGAATCTGATACAATTTTCAAAAAAGAGTTGAACTCATATTTAAAAATACAAAAAACAGGGGATGACTTTTTAAAATTGAATTATAAGTTAAAAATTGAAGAAAAAGAGCATTCTTTTACAGTAAGATATTTTAATGATTCTGATATTGTTTTTCCAGAAAAAGGGATTGGTGTTTTAGACTCTAAAAAACTTAAATTAGAGAGATATTATATCTATAATGATAGCATATTAGTTTTGCCTATTTTAGGAGTTAATAATACACTTTCAACATATGTTATCGATCTAAAAAACGAAAATATTTTAGCTGATGATGTTAGAACTTCATTGAGTCTTTTATGGATTAGAAAGAAAAAAAAATTAGAGATTATTATGTCAGATACTCCTGAAATCACAGACACAACTTATAAATATGTTTTGCATAAATATGAGCTTGATAAAAATAAACTTAATGAAATTAAACTAGATTCTATTTTATTAAAATATGATTTAAAGTCTAGTTTAAAAAAGGAATACAAGTTTATTAGAAAATTTTAACAAATAAAATAAAGGTTATAAAAAAACAGGCAATTTGCCTGTTTTTTTGTTTTTAAGAAAGTTGCTGTTGCAAATTAGCTTTTAAAATGAAAGCATCTATTAATTTGGTAACTACGTTTTTATCTTCTTTTTTCATTTGCCCCCGATGGCTCGGATATGTCTGCACAACGATAGCGCAGATTTGCAATCTGTGCCCGCAAAGTAGAGCCACCCAGCTAATCTATAAAACAAAAACGGCAACTAGAACATAAATTCTAGTTGCCGTTTTTTTATGTTTAAATGTCAAAAATATTTTTTTTATCATGACTCAGCACTCTTTATAAAGCTTTCGGACACATAACAGGCTTCTGGATTCTACTTATCATAGATTTTCAGCACCTTATCCACCCATCGTAGCATTTTTGCCAAATTCAATTATAGAACCGTTAAAAACACAGATGGAGAGGATATGTCGTCGCAACGATAAGCAACATAGTGTATGTTTAAAACAAAAACTACAAATTTAAAAAGTTGTAGTTTATCTATTATAAAAACTACCATTTCTCAACTAAAATTGTATTTTTGAAACAAAACCATTTCATGAAAAAAACGAGTCTTATAATTCCTTTGTTCAAACAATTTATAAAAGAAACCGAAACTGGGAAACGGCTCAAAAAAAACGGTGAAAAGATAAAACCAGACTCCATACAGAATTATTATTATGTGATGAACAATCTCATTCAGTTTTCTAGTGATACTAAGTTTGAATTGCGCATTTGTGATGCTTCCAAACTAGACAGACGAGAACTGCAGTCTGAAAAAAGTTATTGGAAAAAATTCTACCAAAAATTTACGGAATTCCTATATAAAAAAGGATGTCATGACAATTATGTGGGCGCAAATATAAAAGTGATTCGAGTGTTTTTTAATTACTTAAAAAATGACAAGGACATCTTTACAGGAGATTTTCAACGATTGTTTTATGTTCGCAAAGAAGAAATTGAGATTTTTGTACTTTCCCCTGAACAGCTCAAGTTCTTAATTCACGATAAAGAGTTTGAATCTTCATTGATACCAAGTCACAAACGTATAAAGGATATTTTTGTTTTTGGCTGTACCACTGGATTGCGTTATTCCGATATTTTTTTGCTAACCAATAAAAATTTTGAACAAATGGAGGGAGAATGGTATTTGAAACTCAAATCCAAAAAAACAAAAACATTCAGTTTTATCAAACTCTCAGCTTATGCAGTCACCATTTTTCAGCGGTATCAATCTCAGAACAATAAGGTTACACTATTTGGTAATACCAGTTTATTTAATTTTAACAAAAGCCTAAAACAAATAGGTGAGCAGGCAGGATACACGACTCCTATTGAGGTTTCTCGTGAAAAACAGGGGAAAACGCAACGTCTTACCAAAAAGACAGACACATCTAAAAACCGATTTTGTGACAAAATGAGCTCTCACATGATGCGTAGAACAGCTATAACGACCTTATTAATTTTGGGAATGCCAGAACACCTTGTTCGAAAAATAAGCGGACATAGCAGTGCCAGCACTTCATTTAATCGATACGTACATTACGCACAAGCTTACATGGATAAAGAAATCGAGAAAGTACATAGTAAATTAGAAAGTTATTAAAATTAAACAACAACCAGAAAATGAATTCCAGTTGTTGTTTTTTGTTATTAGTGTTTTATTATTTTGAGAACACAAGCGACTTCTATAAAAGACCATCACGGAAAAATGAGAGACTTTTATTTGGCGTTTTCAAGAACTTTTAAAAAAAAGCAAAGTCAGAGACATTTGCGTAGCCCACACGACAACTTATTGACTCTTCGGAGAGTGGGTTTGTGTGCACGAGCGGGACGCATCGCGCTAGCGCCTGTGTTACCTAATGCTCAAGCCAGCTGGGGATACCATTCTTTACAAAATATTTAATACGATTAATTTTCCTCCAGATGCCGCTTTTAATATATTCAAAAACTCATAGTAATCATCCTCGAATATTTTTTTTTCTTCTTTATTTTCAATAAGACTAATTTTATGAAAATTTTTCTCCATTTCTTTTATTGTCTCATCAATGAAGCCCTTTTTCAATAAGTAATATTGTTTTTTGGGTTGATAATCAAAATTTTCTAAATCATTATTTTTTATATAATCTCTAACATCAGGAATATTTTCGTTAAATAAATTGTATAGTGACAATTTCGAATCATCATCAATAAAATCTTCGCTAATTAAATAATCATATGATTTTGGAATTAGCATATTATAGAATTTTATAGAATAATCGAAACTTGGTTTCATATACCAAGTATGTTCTTCTATACCATTACTTTTAAGAAAAAGAATATATTCTAAAAATGAATCAAACTCATCGTCATCTATCTTTTCATTAAGCTTAATAACCTTTTCAGCCCGTTTAACAATACTTTCGTATTGTTCATAATAAAACTCTTCTTCTTCATTAAACGAATCTAACCCTATTAATTCATATCTTCTTTTAATTGTTTTAGAATGAGTGAGAACCCAGTTTCGATTAATATTACTCTTAAGTAAGTTTAAATATTTTTTTATAAAAATATTTTTCTCAATTTCTTTGGATTCTTTTAATATTTCCTCAAAATCTTTAACTTTTGAAGAATTTAAAACAATGAATGATGGATTATCTTCGATAACATATATATATTCAGCTTTCATTTTATTAAAATTAAACAATTTATAAATACCTATTGTTAATATTACAAACAGTATAAAAAACCAAATTACTTTTTTACTCATAATTTATTTAGTTTGTGTTTCAGGTTTCGAACCATCAACTTCACTTTTTACTTTGGTAATAAGAGTATTAAGATTTTGTCTAGCATCTTTTGTTAAATCTTTCAATAACAATAGATAAGCCCCATTTGATGTTAATGTATTATATAGTTTCTCAACTGATGTTTTATTCTCTTTATATATTTTCATATAAGAATCATAATCCATCGCCAAAACACTAACAGTATTTGTATTACTTTTATTCAACATTGCTGTTTTAACAGCTTGGTCTACTCCTTTTTTAAAATTAGTTAATGTCGCCTTATTTTGCCCCAGTGTTTTAACTTCCACTAATGCCTCTGTTTCATATAATACATTTATTGTCTGATTACCTCCAAACTCAATTTCCTTAACTGGACCATCCTGTAAACTTATTCCAAAAAAACTAGTATCTCCATTATAATCATCGAAATTTAACACTAATGCTCCTTGATTACTTCCGTTAGCAACATTTCTATTTGTCGGTCTAGCTTTTAATGTTAATTTGACATCCCAAGTTCCAGTAGGATTAGCTTTTACATTACCCACATTAAAACTCACAAACGGAATAGCCCACGAAGAATGTTTCGCAACTGCTGCACCTTCTAAACCTTGAGCTACTAAACCTTCTCCAACTGCTCCAAGCCCAGCTGAATATCGACCAGAAAGTCCAAAGGCCAACTGCCACAAATGTTTTGGTCTAAAGTTTGGAGAACTTGCCATTGCTCGAAGAATAAAATGATTATGTTCGGCTATTACTTTTTCCGTTTCATTAATTTGCTCTGCTGATTCTAAACCTTCTAATTCTACGGTAAAAATAGGAGAGTTTGCACTAAATTGATAAGGAGAGTAAAAAGGATATTTTTTTTCTAATGGATCAGTTGCAAAAAACCTACCAATCCTCGGGTCATGCATCCTAAAAGTATAATTCAAAGAATTCCCTTCCCCTTTCAGTTCGTCATCTTTCTCCTGTCCTTGGAACCCGTAACGGTAGGAATTACTTGAGCTGTGCCTGTTCGGCACGAGCATTCCAAAAGGATAGTAATCTAATCGTTAGTTTGATCAATGGATACATGGAACGATTTGTGTAAGAACGTATATTAAAAATGCAAAATAAGGCAATTTTTGACTTTCAAAAGGACAAAAAAAACGTCCTTAATATGTGAATCAATTTTGTGTAGAGTAAAACTAAAAAAAAAATCGTATAAATAAAAAATATCTGGAGTGGAAATATACAACAGTATATACTTGAAGTTTTTGGATAAAATAATTTAATCAATGATATTGTCCTAAAAAATGCAAGTTAGACTTGTATAATTTGAATTATAGCGTAATTGTTAAAAAGATAGAACTGTTAATTTGTATAGTGATGAAAATCTCTTAAAAGAACCATTAAATTATGGTATAATGAATCTCTTTTACTCTTGATCTGTTTTGAAGTCGATATTTCAGGACTAGACAGACATCGAATAGTCTTTTGGGCGCGCTTTAAGTAGCGACTTTCTTGATGGTTTTCCTTTTGTGTATTGCTTTTTAGGACTAGACACATTTCTAATAAAAAACCCTTAAACAATTGCTGTTTAAGGGTTTGTTTTTGTAGCGAAGACGGGAGTTGAACCCGTGACCTCAGGGTTATGAATCCTGCGCTCTAACCAACTGAGCTACCTCGCCATATTCTGGATATTTCCTATCCCTGAATGCGGGTGCAAATATAAAACAATAATTAGAGTTTCCAAGCAAAAAGCAATAAAAAATTTTTTTTTGAAAAGGTTTTTTTTTTGGAGTAATAATCTATATATTTCGCAAATAAAAAAACGTATTCAATGAATTTAAAAGTCCGTTACGAAATCGAATTCCCCATAAATTCTTCCCCCCAATTGTTGTATCAGTATATTTCAACACCCTCAGGCCTATCTGAATGGTTTGCAGATAACGTAAATTCTCGTGGTGAGTTTTTTACTTTTATTTGGAATGATTCGCAGGAAAAAGCCAGACTGGCATCAAAAAAGTCTGKAGAAAAAGTAAAATTTAAATGGGTAGACGAAAATAATAAGGATACAGAATATTTTTTTGAATTGAATATTTTAGTAGACGAATTAACTAAAGACGTTTCCTTAATGGTTGTTGATTTTGCTAGTAAAGAAGAAATTGAAGAAGCTACTCAATTGTGGGAAAACCAAATTTCGGATCTAAAACATGTTATAGGTTCAGTATAGCAGAATTGTATATTATAACTTATATTTGTCACGCTTTTTGGCGTGACTTTTTTTTGAAAAATAGTATGATAAATTTTAATGGTGCAATTGTATCTGAAGATGCAAATGTTTTAGTGCAAAATAGAGGATTTTTATATGGTGATGCGGTTTTCGAAACTGTGAAAATTGTAAATGAAAAAATCCTGTTTTTAGAAGATCATTACTTCCGGTTAATGTCTTCCATGCGTGTGATCCGAATGGAAATTCCAATGAATTTTACTTTAGAATATCTGGAAGATCAAATTCTTTCGCTGGTCAAAAATAATAAATTTGCCTCATCAGCTAGAGCGCGAATTACGGTTTATAGAAATGATGGGGGGTATTATTTACCGCAAAATAATGAAGTTTCTTTTTTGATAAAGGCTGCTTCACTCGAAAACAAGGAATATTTGCTTAATGAGGAGGAATATGAGGTTGACCTGTATAAAGATTTCTATATCACCAGACAGCTATTATCTTCGATTAAAACAACTAGCCGTTTGATAAATGTAACAGGAAGTATTTACGCTAACGAAAACGGGCTGAATAATTGTGTTTTATTAAATGATGCCAAAAATGTTGTTGAAGCATTACAGGGCAATATTTTTATGCTTAATGGCAATAAATTGATTACTCCGCCTGTGTCCGAAGGATGTTTGAATGGCGTGATGAGAAAGCAGGTTTTAGAATTGGCAAAAAAGATCGACGGTATTGAAATAGCCGAAGAAGTAATTTCTCCATTTGACCTTCAAAAAGCGGATGAATTGTTTGTGACTAATGTTATTAAAGGGATACAGCCGATTACAAAATATAGAAAAAAAGAATTTTCAATAGAAATTTCCAAAACTTTAGTGGCAGCACTAAATAAAAGTCTGGGTTTAGTTTAAGTAGGGATTTTCAGGAGCATTGGACCAAATAAGGTATTCACCTCCCAATTCCATGATTTGTTCTTTCCAGAAATGAAGCGTTGACTTTCCGATTATTTTATTTTCGTAACTGTTTTTTGTAATAATCCAAGAATTGGCTTTCATTTCATTTTCAAGCTGGTGTTCTTCCCATCCTGTGTAACCCAAAAAGAAACGGATGTTTTCTTTTTTGATTTTACCGCTATTAATGAGATCTTTGGTGGAATCAAAGTCTCCTCCCCAATAGATTCCATTAGATATCTCAATACTGTTGGGTATTAATTTTGGAATATTATGAATGAAGTACAAGTTGTCTTGTTCTACAGGGCCACCATTGAATATTTTGAAATTAGCA
This sequence comes from Flavobacterium sp. P3_A6, assembly GCF_056403035.1. NCBI lineage: Bacteria > Pseudomonadati > Bacteroidota > Flavobacteriia > Flavobacteriales > Flavobacteriaceae > Flavobacterium > Flavobacterium sp. P3_A6. The sequence goes on from NZ_JBFUGG010000010.1 coordinate 174,222, forward strand.
TTAATTTCTGGAATTAAATCATTGATTGTATATTTCAGCGGTTTGTTCATAATGAAGCCTACCGAACCATCTTGATTGTGATCTGCTAATAGGATTACAGATCTATTAAATGACAGATCTCCTATTATTGATGGTTCAGCAATAAGTAAATACCCTTTTTTTAATTTTTCTGAAATCATAAGGCTATATTTTTAATTAAATTTAAGAAAAATTAAATAGAACCTCCAAATTTTTTGGATCATATTCGTTTAAAAGCATAAAAAAACCCTCCAATTGGAAGGTTTAATTATATAAAATAAACTATAAATTAGTTTACAGCTCCTTCTAAATCAGCTCCAGCTTTGAATTTTACAACATTCTTTGCAGCGATTTGAATAGTTTTTCCAGTTTGAGGATTTCTTCCGTCTCTTGCGGCTCTTGAAGACACAGACCAAGATCCAAATCCTACTAAAGATACTTTACCACCTTTTTTCAAAGTACCACCTACATTTCCTAAAAATGATTCAAGCGCTAATTTTGCAGCGGCTTTAGTAATTCCTGCGTCTGCAGCGATAGCGTCGATTAATTCTGATTTGTTCATAATAATGGATGTTAATTGTTGGTTAAAATAATTGTTAATAGAACAAAATTAGCAGGAAATACGGTGTATGCAAATGTTTTATACAAAATTAGCATATTTTGTTAATAACTTGTTTTTATTGTTCATAAAGTAGGATAAAATTCTGAAAAAAACACTGTTTAACCCTTGTTTTTATTGGCATTAATAAGCTTTTGCAATTCCTGAAAAAGTAATGCCATTTAATAATTCTGCTGTAGTCATTTTCTTTTTTCCAGGAAATTGTAAACTTAATATTTGAATAAAGCCTTCATTCGTTGCAATTTTTATTTCCTTTTTGGTGCAAATTAGATTACCAATCTCATGATTGTGCTTTTCTAAAATTGCTTTGGCCTCATAGATTTTTACATTCCATTCTTGGTCCTTGTCTCCAAAATAACACCAAGCAGCAGGATAAGGGCTTAATCCTCTTATAAGGTTATGAATGTCTGTCGTCGATTTTGACCAGTCAATTTTACAATTCTCTTTATTTAGCTTATAAGCGGTTTTGATGTCTGAATTGTCATTTTGAATGGTGGTTGTTACATTGCCGCTTTCAATCAATTTCAGAGTGTCAATAACGGTGTCACATCCCAAATGCATCAAATGGTCGTGAAGCTGTCCAGCATTCTCGTTACTATCGATAGCTGTCTCACTGCTTAAAATCATCGCGCCAGTATCTATTTTGTCATCAATAAAAAAAGTGGTGACTCCAGTTTTTGTTTCTCCATTAATAATCGCCCAATTGATTGGTGCTGCTCCTCTATAATTAGGAAGCAATGAAGCATGCAGATTGAATGTTCCCAAAGCAGGCATTTCCCATACCGCTTTTGGCAGCATTCTAAAAGCAACAACGATTTGTAAATTGGCCTGTAATGATTTTAATTCTTCCAGAAAAGCTTCGTCCTTTAAATTAGTAGGCTGTAATAAGTGTAAATTATTTTCTAAAGCGTATTCTTTTACTGCCGAATATTTTATTTTTTGTCCTCGGCCGGCTGGTTTGTCTGCAGCAGTGATTACGCCTGCTACTTCATAATTGTTTTTGATTAGGGTGTCTAGAATTCCAACTGCAAATTCGGGAGTTCCCATAAATATAATTTTTAATTTTTCCATCGGTTTTTTAAAGTGTATTTGTTGTTTTTTTGAATTATTAGAAAATCATCTTCTAATAATTGCTGTAATACAAAGATAACATCGTCGGCTGTATTTTTGGTTTTGTTTTGGATTTCTCTCGAGCTTAGGTCTTCATTTTGCAATAAGGCTATAATTTTTTCAGAAAGAGCAGTAAAGTCTTTTTTGGGTTTTGTTCGTGTGATGCAATAAGAGCAGATATTGCAATCAGCAGTTGTTTTTTCTCCAAAATAATCCAAAATCATTTTGCTTTTACAGCTGTTTTTTTCTGCTGCATATTTCAGTACCGATTGTAATTGTTCTTTTTTGAGTTCATTTTGCCGAACCAAATGTTTAGAAACTTTATTAATGGTTCTTTCATCTTCCCGAATTTCATTAAAAATTAGAACAGCATCATTGTTTTTTGAATGATAGTCTATAATTTCTTTATCTTTTAATTTATGTAAAACGGCTAGTATCGCTGCTTCCGAATGGTTTGATTTTTTAGAAATTAATGATAAATTAAAAGCAGTCTGCATTTCATAAACGCCAGGATATGTTCTAAGGATGGTCAAAATAATTTCCTCATCATTTGGATTCAAACTGGTATATCGAATAACTTCTTTGGATGGAATTATGAACTGCAGCGTAATTTTTTCTGAAAATTCTTGAGATAAAGTTAGAATGCCTTGTCCGTCTAAAAACCGCATTGCATTGAACGTTTTTAGCGTTGGGAAATCATATTTATGACAAAAATGATTCAAATTAAACATAAATTCTTCGTTCATTCCTTCTCCATAAGCTATTTGAAAATAGTTACAAAGTTTGATGTACACAGCTGTCAAAAACGTTTTGTCAGGCAAAACTTTTAAAAATTGATTTTCAGCCTGAATAATATCTGTAGGGCTGGTCAATAAAATGGCAAAAGCTTTCTCTTCGTTTCGGCCAGAACGCCCTGCTTCTTGATAATAGTTCTCTATGTTTTCGGGAAGCTGAATATGAATTACTGTTTTGACATTAGGTTTGTCAATTCCCATTCCAAAAGCATTTGTGGCAACAATAACCTGCGCTTTCTCTTCCATCCAGAGCTGCATGTTTTTGTCTTTCTCTCTGGATGTAAGCCCTCCGTGGTAATAAGTAGCTCGAAATCCTAAAGTTTGTAATTGGGAAGAAATCTCCAAACAGGCTTTTCGGTTTCGAACATAAATAATGGATGGCTGAGGATTTTTTTTAAGAATCTGCTCAATCCGAAAAAGTTTATCTTCTACTTCAAAAACCATGTAGGCAATATTCTTTCTGGCAAATGATTTAGCAAACTGGAAAGGATGCTGCATTCCCAATTCAGTGATAATATCCTCTTTTACTCGAGGAGTTGCTGTTGCGGTCAAAGCCAAAAAAGGAACCTTTGGGAAATGGCTTTTTAATGCTGAAATCTTTAAATAGGCTGGGCGAAAATCATGACCCCATTGTGAAACACAATGGGCTTCATCAATGGTTATCAGGTTTATGGGGAGACTTTTTATTCGGTCCAGAATCCAATCTGACTGTAAACGCTCGGGAGAAACATACAGGAATTTGTAATTTCCGTATTGGCAATTATCCAATAAATCAATAATCTCTTCAGTCTTAATGCCTCCGGTCAGAGCGATAGCTTTTATACCGCGTTGCTGCAGATTAGCCACTTGGTCTTTCATCAGCGCCACCAAAGGTGAAATGACCAAACAGATTCCTTCATTCATAAGGGCTGGCACCTGAAAACAAATCGATTTTCCGCCACCAGTTGGCATCAATGCAAAAGTATCATGACCACTCAAAACCGAATCAATAATTTCGTTTTGTAACGACCTGAAGGTATCGTGCTGCCAATATTTTTGAAGAATATCTAATACTGTTGGCATTATTTCTGGTTTAGATTCTTATTAATTTATAATATTGAATTTCAATAAATTGCTAAATTTTATCTAATATAAAAAGAATTCGGTTATCAATACTGTCTTTTGGTACCTCAATTAAGTCGTAACCATAATTAATGTATGTTTTTGTCAGGTGTTTGTATATCGTTTTTGCCTGGTCAAAGTTCTCATAACGCTCACTGTCACTTTCATAAATTTCCTCCCAAGGCGGGAGAATGAAAATTTTAGTGTATACATTTTCTGTACAGGCATCCACAAAATGATTTGGGTAATCATCTCCAATATAATCTAAGTAGGCTACAACATCGGGAATGCCACGGTCAATAAACACCCATTGATGAGGTTCATTTTGAGCACTGTTAAATTGCTTGATTCGGCCGTCAAGCAGCATCTGGCTAAATAATAAAGGGTCTTCCAGAAACAATTGTTCAATACCTCGTTTTTGAGCTTCCAGTGTAACTTCACGAGAAATTTCAGGATAACAGCAATAGCCCTTGGCTACCAAACCTCCAATAATAGAACTTTTTCCCGTACCAGGACCGCCAATGATAACAATAATTTCTTTCTGCACGTTTACGAATTAAACGGCAAAAATACTCAAACTTATTTGTATTTGAAACCTTTATTTAGGACTAATTATGAGCAAATAATAAGGAGCGAAACAAATGGCTTTTCAGGAAATAGGATTCCTGCTGTCCGCTGTATTCCCGATTTAGAAAACTGTGGCAAAAAAGCCTTGTTTTTCTAAATCGGGAGATGCCGCTTCCATCAGGGCTAGGCAGGAGTTATGGTGTTTTTTTGGAAACCATAGTGCCAAAAATATAAGTTATATATTCTTTATCATAAAATCTAAAATCTAAAACGTATATTTGCCTTTATTTTTATTTAGGAATGAGCGACGATAACGAAAAAAAGACTGCTGAGTTTTATGAAAGACTTAAGGCCGAATTAGACAACAGTAATTCTTGGCCTGCGCCATATTTGTTTAAATTTATAGTGCCAACAAACGAGGAAAATATCCTAAAAGTGGAAAATGCTTTCAACTGTATGGGTGCTGTAATCAAAACAACAAAATCCAAAACCGGGAAATTCACTAGTATCTCAGTAGATGTAACGGTCGAAGATTCTCAAGAAATAATAGATAAGTACCAAGAATTATCCACAATAGAAGGTATAGTTTCCTTATAATTATGATCGAAAAATATAAAAAAGAAAATGCGAATGATGTAGTTTTTAACTTGGAATACAATTCCGAAAGAGAACATTTAATCATTCCAGAGTACGGCCGTCATTTGCAAAAACTGATCGAGCAGGCTACTATTATTGAAGATGATGAAAAACGCAACAAAGCGGCAAAATACATCATTCAGGTAATGGGAAGCTTGAATCCTCATTTGCGTGACGTACCCGATTTTCAGCATAAGCTTTGGGATCAGCTTTTTATCATGTCTGATTTTAAATTAGTAGCCGATTCTCCTTACCCAATTCCTTCAAGAGAAGTACTGCAGCTTAAGCCAGATGCTTTAAAGTACCCGCAGAACTATCCAAAATACAGATATTATGGTAACAATATCAAATACATGATAGATGTGGCTAACAAATGGGAGGAAGGCGAAATGAAAAGCGCATTGGTAAAAGTAATTGCCAATCACATGAAAAAATCCTATTTGAGCTGGAATAAAGACACCGTAAAAGATGATGTTATTTTTGAGCATCTTTATGAACTATCTGACGGGAAACTGAATTTACTGCAAAGTTCAGAAGAACTATTAAACACTACCGATTTGCTAAGAACCAATAAAAGGGTTTCTAATAAAATAGGAGCTGCAGGACAGCCAAAAATTCAAAGCAACAAGAATAATAAAAACGGAAAACAAAAACCGTTTCAAAAAAAGTAAATAAAAAAAGAAGCTAAGACGCTGAGATCCTAAGTTTCTAAGATTTATAGGAACTTTTAGTTCAATGTCTTAGAAGTCTAGAATTTTAGAAACTTAGAATCTGCAAGTCAAAGAATCTTAAATCAAAAGCATGGAAGTTTTCAAAATTGAAGGAGGAACACGTTTAAAAGGAGAAGTAATACCGCAAGGTGCAAAAAATGAAGCATTGCAAATTTTGTGCGCAGTACTTTTAACTCCAGAAAAAGTAACAATCAACAATATCCCGGATATTATCGATATCAATAAATTGATAACTCTTTTGGGAAATTTGGGAGTTAAAATAGAGAAATTAGGACATGGTTCTTATACTTTTCAATGCGATGAGGTAAATGTAGGATACTTGGAAACGGAAGCTTTCAAGAAAGAAGGAGGTTCGCTTCGTGGTTCTATAATGATTGTTGGACCGCTTTTGGCCCGTTTTGGAAAAGGATATATCCCGAAACCAGGAGGAGATAAAATTGGTCGCCGCAGATTGGATACCCATTTTGAAGGATTCATCAATCTTGGTGCAAAATTCAGATACAATAGAGAAGATCATTTTTATGGAGTTGAAGCTCCAAATGGACTTACAGGTGCCGATATGCTGCTAGATGAAGCATCTGTAACAGGAACTGCCAATATTGTAATGGCAGCAGTTTTGGCCAAAGGAAGAACAACAGTTTACAATGCTGCCTGTGAGCCTTACTTACAACAGCTTTGTAAAATGCTGAATTCTATGGGAGCCAAAATCACAGGTGTTGGATCTAATTTATTGACTATAGAAGGAGTTGAAAAATTAGGCGGTTGTGTTCATAGAATTCTGCCGGATATGATCGAAATCGGTTCCTGGATTGGTTTAGCAGCTATGACAAGAAGCGAAATAACTATTAAGGACGTGAGCTGGGAAAACCTTGGAGTTATTCCTAGTGTTTTTAGAAAATTAGGAATCACTCTTGAAAAAAGAGGAGATGATATTTATATTCCGGAACATAAAGACGGTTATGAAGTAAAAACAGATATCGACGGTTCGATTCTTACAATTGCCGATGCGCCTTGGCCTGGATTTACGCCAGATTTATTGAGCATTGTTTTGGTAGTTGCGACACAAGCAAAAGGGGATGTTCTAATACACCAAAAAATGTTTGAAAGCCGTTTGTTTTTTGTTGATAAACTGATTGATATGGGGGCAAAAATCATGTTGTGCGATCCGCATAGAGCTGTTGTTATTGGACATGATTTTAAATCAGTGCTGAAAGCAACAACGATGTCTTCTCCAGATATTCGTGCAGGAATCTCATTATTGATTGCGGCTCTTTCTGCAAAAGGAACGAGTACTATTCAAAATATTGAGCAAATCGATAGAGGATACGAGCGTATAGATGAACGACTAAGAGCAATTGGAGCTAAAATAGTTCGAGAGAAACAATAAAAAATTATAATATTTTAAAAAACGCTTAAATAAATTTAAGCGTTTTTTTATACTGTTTAGTTCAAAATTTATTTGCTGTAAATTATAAGCTAAACAGTGTTTACAATAAAAAAGATGAAACATGTCTAACGAAGAAAAAGCAATAAAGGCTACTTATTTTAGCATAATTGGAAATACTTCTTTGGCTCTTATTAAAGGGTTGGCTGGTTTTTTTGGAAATTCCTATGCCTTAGTTGCAGACGCTATAGAATCAACAACGGATATTTTCGCTTCACTGCTGGTGTTATTTGGCATAAAATATTCCAGTAGGCCTGCAGATGATAATCATCCTTATGGGCATGGAAGAGCCGAGCCATTAATAACTTTTTTGGTTGTTGGTTTTTTGATCACTTCGGCTACAATTATTGGATATGAAAGCATAACGAATATTCAAACTCCACACGAATTGCCAAAACCATGGACGCTTTTTGTACTTGGGGCAATTATTCTTTGGAAAGAGTATTCGTTTCGATTGGTAATGAAAAGAAGCAAGGAAACCAATAGTTCTTCACTAAAAGCGGATGCTTGGCATCATAGGAGTGATGCGCTGACTTCGGTTGCCGCCTTTATTGGGATTTCGATTGCATTATTTTTCGGAAAAGGATACGAATCAGCTGATGATTGGGCAGCGTTGTTTGCATCAGTTTTTATACTTTATAACAGTTATCTGATTTTTAGGCCAGCTTTGGGAGAAATCATGGACGAGCATTTATATGATGATTTGGTGGAAGAAATCAGGCGGGTTTCTCATCAGGTGGATGGTATTATCGATACCGAAAAATGTTTTATCCGTAAAGCAGGAATGAAATACCATGTAGATCTTCATGCCAGAGTAAATGGGGATATATCGGTAAAAGAAGGCCACGATTTATCTCATAAACTCAAGGATACGCTGCGCGAGGAAATCCCTGAATTGGGTCATGTTTTAATTCATATTGAGCCTAATTAAATATTTTAGTTCAAACAAAAACCAATACAGTTTTTATAAGTATTGGTTTTTTTATTGCTGTTTTGATTTTGAAAATTGAATTACTTAATTGAGTTATATATTTAGTTTCTGTGTTATTTGATTTTGATAAATAGGCATTGCTATAATCATTCTTTCAACAGTCTTGTGAAATATGGTTTCTTTGAAAATAGATCTATTAATTCTAAATGTAAATTCATCAAAATAGGATTGAATATGTTTTTTGCTAACATGAGTTGGAACCGTTCTTATCCAAGATWTTATTTGATGAATAACAATGTGCATCTCTTTAAAATTCTTTCCGCTTTTACTTTCTTTTTGTTCAATATTGTATTTTGCTTTTAATGGAGAATAACCTCTCCATTTGTCGGTAAATATTTTAG
>NZ_JBFUGG010000011.1:0-177124 GCF_056403035.1 Flavobacterium sp. P3_A6
ATAACAGCATTTTGGAGGTTGGCGAAACATGGATTTATAAAGCCACGTATAATGTRACCCAAGCAGATATTGACAGCGGATCTATTACCAATCAGGCCACAGTCAATGGTACTGCGCCAAATGATGCAATAGTAACCGACCAATCAGGCAACCTGCCAACAAACAACGATCCTAATGTAATTCCTATCTGCACTAATCCTATCATCGCTTTAGTGAAAACCAATGATATTGCAGTTGGAGAAAATGGATGCGCAGCTCTGGCAGTCGGCAGCGTAGTGACTTATACCTTTACCGTGACTAATCCCGGTAACGTGAGTCTGCACAATRTAGCTGTTGCAGATCCTCATGCCGGATTATCAGCTATTGCGATGCAAAGCGGCGATGCCAACAATAACAGCATTTTGGAGGTTGGCGAAACATGGATTTATAAAGCCACGTATAATGTGACCCAAGCAGATATTGACAGCGGATCTATTACCAATCAGGCCACAGTCAATGGTACTGCGCCAAATGATGCAATAGTAACCGACCAATCAGGCAACCTGCCAACAAACAATAATCCAAATGTAATTCCTATCTGTACTAATCCTGGTATCGCTTTAGTGAAAACCAACGATATTACAGTTGGAGAAAATGGATGTGCTAATCTTGCAGTTGGCAGTGTAGTTACTTATACCTTTACTGTGACTAATCCAAGTAATGTAAGTCTGCATAATATAGCTGTTGCAGATCCTCATGCGGGATTATCTGCTATTGCAATGCAAAGCGGTGATACCAATAACAACAATATTTTAGAGGTTAGCGAAACATGGATTTATAAAGCTACATACAATGTAACCCAAGCAGATATTGACAGCGGATCTATTACCAATCAGGCAACTGTTAATGGTACTGCACCAAATGATGCAATAGTAACCGATCAATCAGGCAATCTGCCAACAAATAATAATCCTAATGTAATTCCTATCTGTACTAATCCTGGTATTGCTTTAGTGAAAACCAATGATATTACAGTTGGAGAAAATGGATGCGCAGCTCTGGCAGTCGGCAGCATAGTGACTTATACCTTTGCCGTGACTAATCCCGGTAACGTAAGTCTGCACAATGTAGCTGTTGCAGATCCTCATGCCGGATTATCAGCTATTGCGATGCAAAGCGGCGATGCCAACAATAACAGCATTTTGGAGGTTGGCGAAACATGGATCTATAAAGCAACGTATAATGTGACCCAAGCAGATATTGACAGCGGATCTATTACCAATCAGGCCACAGTCAATGGTACTGCGCCAAATGATGCAATAGTAACCGACCAATCGGGCAACCTGCCAACAAACAACGATCCTAATGTAATTCCCTTTTGTATTAATCCTGGATTAACTGTTGTAAAAATTGCCACAACCACAAGTTATAGTGCTGTTGGAAATGTAATCAACTATACAATAAACATAAAAAATACCGGTAATGTAACTTTACATCAGATAGCTGTTAAAGATCCATTAACAGGATTGGATACAATTATTGAAGTTTTGGCACCTGGTGCAAATTCTGAATACGCACAAAGCTATACAGTAACACAAGAGGATTTAAATAAAGGCTCCATTACTAATGTCGCCACAGCTGATGGATTGACTCCAAATAATACACCTATCAGTGCTACTGATGATGAAGTTGTTAACGAAAATGCTAATCCAATTAATGCTGTTGATGATAATCCTGGAACTGTTGTAGGTGTCAATCAAATTACAGCAAATGTAATCAACGTTTTCACAAACGACACTTTGAATGCATTAGCAGTAAATCCAGCCGAAGTTATTTTGACAGCTGTGACATCAAATCCATACTTACAGATGAACCCTGACGGTTCAATAGATGTATTGCCAAATGCTCCTGTCGGCATACAGACAATGACCTATCAAATTTGTGAAAAATTAAACAGCACCAATTGTGATACTGCCACTGTAACTGTTACAATAGAGGCTCCAACTATGAAAATATCTGGAGAAGGAATTTGCATCAATGATGTTCCTTATTTTAGCTATACAGCAACCGCAGATAATTTCACCCCAGTAAATGGATTAACATTAACCTGGACTGACAGCAATAATAATGTTATTGCAACTATGACTAATTTGCCATTAAACGGCAAAGTATTATGGCCTGGAGCGACAGTGGATCAAAACGGAAATGGAACCGATTGGCCAGGCTGGGTTTTCGCAGATGGAAAATGGAGCGAAAGCGCTGATGGTTTTGAAGGCCTTAGACCAACCGCTTCAGTAACATTTACATTAAATCCAAGTCAAACAATTACAGTTAATTATCCAGCTTCAGATCCAATGTGTACTGCCAGACCAACATTTACAATTAATGCAGTTGATGACACTGCAAGTACACTTGAAGGGTTAGCAGGAGTTAAAAACATAGTAACCGTATTTAAAAACGATTCCTTAAATACCTTGGAGTTAAATCCAGCTGATGTTACATTATCGGTTTTGATTCCAGATCCAAAAGGAGGCATAACTTTAAATACAGATGGTTCTATTGATGTAAAAGCAAATACTCCTACCGGAATTTATATTTTAACCTATCAAATATGTGAAAAAGCAGATAATGGTAATTGTGATACTGCAACTGTAACTATTAACGTTACCAACATCCCTCTTGTTATAAAAGCAAATCCTGACACTTATAGTGTAACTCAATGTTCAATTGGAGAGGCGGTTCGTAATGCTCTGAGCAACGATTTATTAAATGGCACATCAGCAAACATAGGTGATTTAAAATTTAAATTACTATCTGTCATCGGACAAAATATCACAATTGATGACAATGGAAACGTGGCATTTTTAAATGGTGTGGCTGCAGGTCAATACATATTTGATTATCAAATCTGTGAAGCTGCAAATCCAACAAATTGCTCTACATCAACCATTACAATTAATGTAGCAGGAATTGACCCCGTTACAATTGCCAGTCCTGCATTTTGTAATGCCGATACAACTCCTATTGATTTGAATAGCTTATTGCCTCAGGGCACAGCAACTACAGGAAGCTGGGTTGATACCGATAATACAGGAGGGATAAGCGGCAGTCTTCTAAACGCTATTGGCATACCTGTAGGTAAATACAAATATGAGTATAAAATTGGCGGTGATTGTCCAAGAAGCATATTCTTAGAAATGGAAATCAATGATGACTGTAAAGTACTTCCATGCAAAACTATTATCATTCATAACGCGCTCTCAGCAAATGAAGACGGCAAAAATGATTATTTCCAAATTGAAAACCTTGAAGATAATGCCTGCTATAAAAACGTCAAAGTTGAAATCTTTAACCGTTGGGGTGTCTTAGTTTTTGAAAGAGAGAATTATGACAATGCAGGTAATGCTTTCAGAGGACGTTCAGAAGGCAGAACCACAATCAACAAGAACGAAGGTTTACCAACAGGCACATACTTCTATATCATTAGCTATGATACCGTTGATGGAGTGGGTAAAACTCAAAATATTAAAAAAGACGGCTATTTATATTTAGTAAAATAAGCTGCTAAATACTCTGAGCCTTACATGGCTCAGAGTATAGCATCTTATCCATTAAATAAGTTGAATAAGACATAAATCCTCAAAACTAAGCTATCAAAAAATAGCTATTTAAACCAACAAAAAGCTACTATGAAAACAAAACTATTTTCTATCGTTATGATGTTTGCAGCCATTGCAAGTTTTGCGCAACAAGATGCTCAATATACTCAATATATGTATAACACAATCAATGTAAATCCAGCATACGCTGGCTCTAGAGGAGCATTAAGCTTTTTCGCACTACACCGTACACAATGGGTAGGACTGGATGGCGCTCCGGTAACAAATACGATCTCTGTAAATACCCCTTTTAACAACACTAATCTGGGAGCGGGTTTTTCAATTATAAATGATGAGATAGGCCCATCAACTTCTAATTCAGTATCAGCTGATATTTCATATACCATTCCAGTATCTGAATCGTTCAAACTGTCATTTGGTTTAAAAGGAACTGCCAATCTCTTCAATATTGACATTAATAAATTAAATCCTGGCGATCAGACTGATCCGCAATTTCAAAATTTTAAAAATGAATTTTCTCCTAACATTGGTGCTGGTCTTTATTTGCATTCAGACAAAGCCTATGTTGGTTTTTCAATTCCTAATTTCTTAGAAGTAGATAAATACAATGATAATGATGTAGCTATTTATAAAGAAAAAATAAATTACTACTTAATTGGAGGATATATATTTGATTTATCGCCCACAACAAAATTCAAACCCGCATTTATGACGAAATTGGTTGAAGGTTCACCTTTGCAAGTTGATGTTTCCGCCAATTTTATGTTCATTGACAAATTAACTGTTGGCCTAGCTTACAGATGGAGTGCCTCGATGAGTGCCATGGCCGGCTTTCAAGTCTCAGATGCTTTCTATATAGGATATTCTTATGATTTTGAAACTACAGCGCTGGATAATTATAATTCTGGTTCTCATGAGATATTCTTACGCTATGAATTATTTCAAAAAAACAGCAAAATGGTAACTCCTAGATTTTTCTAAAAAATAAGGCAAATTAACAGGGATTAGATATTCAAAAAAATAAAACAGATATCATGAAAAATCATATGCTCCTTTATATGCTAATCGTGAGTTTATCCTCATTTAATTATTGGCCGATGCAAAGTCAGATTTCACCCGATAAAAAGAAACTGGAAATATCAAAAACGGCTGCTCCAATAACGAACATGAAAGATCATACTCCCGCACGAAAGATAAAATATTATCATGTACTAGAAACTGTTCCCTTAAAATTTGGCGGTTACACAAGTGAATACGATGTAACCAATCCAAACATAATAAATACATATGATCTGGGGCCTAACGGCACGAGAGTTATAACTGCCATTTATGAAGATGAGGTACAAATCCAGCACGATGAACCAGCCCTTAAGCCTGACACTATAATGAATATTAAAAAGTCAGCCTCAATAGCAATCTCTGATGCCCCAAAAGAGGTACAAATCCAGCACGATGAACCAGCCCTTAAGCCTGACACTATAATGAATATTAAAAAGTCAGCCTCAATAGCAATCTCTGATGCCCCAAAAAGAGAAAACTCCGTTGCCTACATCAATATATTAAAAACCTATGAAAGAGTGTCTGACAAAGGGTATGAATCTGTAGAAATGCTAAAAAAATTGGGCAATTCATACTTTTTTAATGACGAATTTGAAAAAGCTGAAAAATGCTACAGTAAATTATTTAGCATCACCACTAATTTGGAACCAGACTTTTATTACCGCTACTCAATTGTCCTGAAAGCAATGGGAAACATTCAAAAGTCAGAAGAATTTCTAAAAAAATTCAATCAGTTATCCAGTGTTACATCTAGGCAATAATACTGAAGAATCCAGAATCCAATTTATAGATTTCTAAAAATTAAAGATCATGAAAAACATTGCAATACTTTACCTGACTATACTCAATCTTTTTGCAGTATCTATATATGCTCAAAAAGGAAAAATAGCGAGTGCGGATAAAAAATACGATAACTATGCCTATATTGACGCCATAAAAACATACGAGAGAATAGCCAAAAAAGGATATGAATCTCCAGATATGTATGAAAAAATTGGTAATGCCTATTACTTTAACTCTGAGTTAGACAAAGCCTATAAATGGTATGACAAATTATTTGCATTAACAACAAACGTAGATCCTGAATACTACTACAGATATGCCTATTGCCTAAAATCTGTTGGACAAAATGATAAAGCCAAAAAAATACTGTCACTTTACAATGAAAAAACCGGAAATAAAGGCAAAGGAGAATACTATGGGAAAGACATTAATTATTTGGATAAAATAAAAGAAAACTCGGGCAGATATAAAATAAAAGATGCCGGCATTAATACCCAATATTCGGATTATGGCAGCTCATTTTACAATGATAACAAATTAGTCTTTACATCATCAAGAGACACAGGAAGTTTAGCCCAAAGAAAACATACCTGGACTGATCAATACTTTACGAATCTATATGAATCTAACTTAACAGGAGATTCATTAACTCCAGGAAAAGCAATGAAATTTTCCAATAGTGTCAAATCAAAATTTCATGAAGCAAGTGCTGTCTTTACCAAAGACGGAAAAACAATGTATTTTACCCGAAATAATTATTTAGACGGAAAAAAAGGGAAAGACGAAAATAAAACTACTCTAATCAAAATATACAAAGCCAGCTTTGAAAAAAATGATTGGGCAAAAATTGCAGAACTGCCTTTCGACAGCAACAGTTACAGCACGGCTCATCCCTCATTAAGCCCAGACGAAAAAACTTTGTATTTTGTTTCGGATATGCCCGGAGGCTTAGGTGAATCCGATATCTATAAAGTGTCTATTAACAGCGATGGATCTTATGGAAAACCCATAAATTTAGGAAATGTAATTAATACGCCCGGCAAAGAAACATTCCCATTTGTAACCGATGAAAATGAGATTTATTTTGCTTCAGATGCACATCCAGGACTTGGCGGTCTAGACATATTTGTTTCCAAAATGATGCCAGACGGAACATTTGATGAAGTTAAAAATGTTGGTGCCGACGTAAATTCTCCCCAAGATGATTTTGCCTATCTGATCAACACAAAAAACCGAATTGGCTTTTTCTCCTCAAATAGAGCCGGCGGAAAAGGCTATGATGATATCTATCAGTTTTTGGAAACCAAAAGAATTAAAACAAAATGCAAACCAGAATTAAACGGAACCATTATCGAATCGGTTTTAGGCCAAATGATTTCCAATGCCAAAATTACTCTTTATAATGACCAGCATAAAGCAGTAAGCACTACAGAATCTGATCAAAACGGGCAGTATTCATTTGACGTAGAAGGCAGCGGCACTTATAGCGTTAGGGCAGAAAAAGAAGATTATGCCACTACCGAAAAAACTGTTACAATAAAAGAGGATGACTGCAAAGCCCATTTGGATTTGGCCTTTGAAAAAGCTTTATGCAAAGTAGCAGTTGGTGACGATTTAGGCAAATGTTTTGGAATCAAATGGATTTACTTTGATTTGGACAAATCAGATATCAAACCTGAAGCCACATTAGATTTAGCCAAAATATTAGATGTAATGGGGCAATATCCAAATATGATGATAGATATTCGTTCCCATACCGACAGCCGGGCATCTTCCAAATACAATCAAGGTCTTTCTGAAAGAAGAGCTAAATCAACCAGAGAATGGCTAATTAAAAACGGTATCAGTCCAAATAGGCTAAGCTCTAGAGGTTATGGAGAAAGCCAATTAGTCAATCACTGTACTGACGGCGTAAAATGCACCGAAGAAGAACACCAGCAAAACAGACGAAGCGAGTTCATAATTACAGCCTTATAAATTTCCTAATCCTAAAATGCGAAAAACTACCCGATGGGTAGTTTTTTTTTATTATTACAATAAACAATATTCTTAGATTTTTACAAATATATTAGTATAATATTTTTTGCCATTGGAGGGATCCTCTCTTATTGAAATACCAAAATGAGTAAAATCCCCTTCAATATTTTCTTTATGTCCTTCACTTTTTAGCCAAGCATCAAAAGCACCTTTTGCGCTATTATAATTATAAGCAATATTTTCACTCACCTTTTTTGCTCCTAAAACTTTCATTATATTATTTGAACGAGCATCAAAATCATCATGGTTTACAACATTATTTGCAATCATATATTCGTCATGTTCTTCTGATTTATAGGAAACATGATTAATTTTTTCTAAAGCTTTTAAACCTTTGCTTACTCTATAATTATTTATCAAAGCCATGGTCTCTAATTCTATGGCAGAATAATCATAGCTCAAAACAACTGCGGAAGCATCAGAAGCAGTTTCCTCAGAAACATCTTCAGCGGAGCAAGAAACCATAAGACACAAAACAACAGCAAAAAAAGAAAAACGAAAACACTTTAATTCCATAATATCAGTCAGTTTAAATTTAAAGCAGATTATGGGGCAAACTCCTTTAACATTAACACTTTATAAATTTGTTACTCAAATAAACTAACAATTCTTTAAACTACAAAATAAAACCGACAAACTGCACTAAAATAAAAAAACAAGATATATTTTTCTTATATCACGGAGCTAAACGAGAAATTTTCCATGAATAATCTTCCTCAAGCTTATATCGAATACGATCATGCAAACGATTAGGTCTTCCCTGCCAAAATTCAACTTCCAATGGAGTTACCAAAAAACCGCCCCAATGTTTAGGACGAAGTATTTCTTTTCCTTCAAAATCTTTTTCTAATTGTTTCAAATTCTCTTCAAGATAAGTTCTGGAAGGCACAACCTCACTTTGATTTGAAACTATTGCGCCTAGTTTACTCCCATCTGGCCTGGATTCAAAATAACCATCAGAATTATTTTCAGAGGTTTTCTGGGCAATTCCTTTTATAATCACCTGACGTTCCATACTTTCCCAAAAAAAAGAAAGACATACATTTGGATTATTAGCTATTGCCCTGCCTTTTTCAGAGTTATAATTAGTGTAAAAAGTAAATCCTTCCTCGCTAAATTTTTTTAATAAAACGACACGTGATTTAGGAAATCCATCCAATCCAATTGTAGAAACTGTCATTGCATTGACTTCACCGCTTCCCTCAAAATCTTCCACCTCATGAAACCATCTGTTAAAAAGATTTATTGGATCCTCAGGAATTGACGATTCTAATAATTCACTTTTTTCATATGACTTTCTATAATTGCTTAAATCGCTCATCTTATATTCGTTTTATATGCGGGAAATATATTAAAATTCAAAACTTTTACCATCATCTGCCAGTAATACTTCTTTAAAAACGGTTTCTGCTTCTTCCTTAAATAAATCAATACTATCATAACGGGTAGAATAATGTCCTAAAATTAATTGCCGGACATTTGCTTTCAAAGCAATTCTAGCTGCTTCTTTGGCGGTCGAATGCATTGTTTTGGAAGCCAGACTTTCTTCAGAATCTAAAAATGTAGATTCATGATACAATACAGAAACATTTTCTATTATTGGAATTATATCTTCATTGTATTTGGTATCCGAACAAAAAGCATAACTCAAAACTGGATCTGGATCGTAAGTCAATTTACTGTTAGCAATAACTCGGCCATCATCAAGAGTGATATCTTTACCGTTTTTTATATTCTGATAATAACAGGTTTCAATTTCAAAATCCTGAACCGCATTAAAATCGAGTTTGCGCTCCCCTATTTTTTCCTGAAATAAAAACCCATTGGTATAAACCCTGTGCTTCAATGGAATTGTCTTTACAATTACTTTTTCATCTTCAAAAATAATTTCACTTTGCTTCGATTCCAGTTCATGAAAAAACAACTGATAATTTGTCCATGAATTAGACAATTTCAATTGCAGATCAATTATTTCTTTTACTCCTTTTGGGCCGTAAACATGTAAGTCATTTGTTCTTCCTAAAAGCGCGAAAGTAGATATTAAACCAACTAATCCAAAAAAATGATCCCCGTGCAAATGGGAAATAAAAACATGATTAATTTTTGAAAATTTTAATTTATTTTTACGCAGCTGCACTTGTGTTCCTTCTCCGCAGTCAATTAAAAATAATCTGTTTTTTATTTCTAAAACCTGAGAAGTGGGATTGGTTAAAGTACGGGGAGTAGCGGCGTAACAGCCTAAGATGGTGAGCTTCAAAATTAGTTTGTTTTATATTTGTTTAATTGTTTAACTGGTTTAAAATTGTTTAAACCAGCTTAAAACTGTAATGTTCATTTAAGTTCAATCATCAAACAACTTTAAACTTTTAAACAATATTTAAACTTTTCATAAACTTTAAAAACCTAAATCTCTTTCAATTTCATCCATTTCAATTAAATCCTGTGCTTCCAATTGAGTTGGAACAACAATAATAGATTGAGGAACTTTATTAAAATCAATATTCTCGACAACCAAGACTAATGATTTTTTTGCTTTTTTATGTTTTTTGAATAAATCAGAAAAGTTTTTAATAGATTTCACATCAACCGATTTATCATGCGTAATATCCAAAATAAGATTATGATCTTTAAAACTGTTGTACTGATCATTTAGCTTTTCTAAAAAAACTACAATATCCCCTTCAGTATCTTTAATTATGATAGTATGTCCTTTAGCAGTAACTTTCATGAATGCAAATTTATTTAATTTTTGAAGCCAAAAGATAGATAACTGCCATCCTAATAGCAACTCCATTCTCCACTTGATTTAAAATTACCGATTGTTGAGAGTCGGCAACATCACTTGTGATTTCTACACCTCTATTTATTGGGCCTGGATGCATAATTACAATTTCTTTGTCCAAAGAATCCAGTAAAGCTTTATCCACTCCATACTGCTGAGCGTACTCTCTGGTCGACGGGAAAAAATTCACGTCCATTCTTTCATTCTGAACCCTTAACATATTAGCTACATCACACCATTCTAAAGCTTTACGCAAATTAGACTCAACTGTTACTCCAAGTGATTCAATATATCTTGGAATAAGTGTTTTTGGTCCGCAGACCTTAACTTCGGCACCTTGCATCTGCAAAGCGTATATATTTGAAAGCGCTACTCTAGAATGCAGTATATCTCCAACGATCACCACTTTTTTCCCAGCTACATCTCCTAATTTCTCTCTAATAGAATAACTATCCAACAAAGCTTGAGTAGGATGTTCATGAGCTCCGTCTCCTGCATTTACAATGCTTGCTTTAACATTTTTGGACAAAAAATATGCTGCCCCGGGATTTGAATGACGCATGACAACCATATCAACTTTCATAGAAAGAATATTGTTAACGGTATCAATTAATGTTTCCCCTTTTTTCACTGAAGACTGTGCAGCAGAAAAACTAATAACATCAGCTGACAATCTTTTTTGAGCTAATTCAAATGATAACTTGGTACGGGTACTGTTTTCAAAAAAAATATTGGCAATTGTAATATCGCGCAATGAAGGCACTTTCTTTATAGGGCGATTAATTACTTCTTTAAAATGATCGGCAGTTTCAAAAATCAGGTTAATATCTTTCTCATTAATATATTTAATACCCAATAAATGATTTACACTTAATTCGCTCATTATAATTTATTTTTTTTCAGATTTTTATAATTAATATATGGTGAAAGCAGTCTTATTAATGTTCCAGATTTAATTAGTCACTAAATAAACACCATCTTCTCCATCTTGTTCTGCCCAGCAGACTTTTACTTTTTCGCCATTAATAGCGTCTACCTGACGTCCGCGAAAATCAGGCTGTATAGGTAAATCTCTACTAAAACGTCGATCAATTAATGCCAATAATTCTATTCCTGAAGGTCTTCCAAATGACTGAATGGCTGTCAAAGCAGCACGAATACTACGCCCTGTGTACAGTACATCATCAATAAAGATGACTTTCTTATCTTCTACCAAAAAATCAATTTGTGTTTTATTTGCTTCCAAAGGCTTATCCGTTCTACGGAAATCATCTCTAAAAAAAGTGATATCCAAATAACCTAAAGCTACATTTGGCAAGTGATATTCTTTTTCTAATAATTCTTTCAAACGTTCTGCCAAAAAAGTGCCTCTAGGCTGAATTCCAATCAATACTGTATCCGAAAAGTCAAGATGTTTTTCAATTAATTGACAAGCCAAACGATTCAAAATAATATTGACTTCTTTTGAATTGAGTAACACTTTTTGATTCATATTTAGAAATTATTTGTTTTTAAAAGATTACGGGATTAGTATCATTTTAAAAATGCCTTATTCCATTTATGCGTTTTTAAAACATCCGTAGATTTGGTAGAGCAAATATACAAATTCCGATTTAGGATTTATTCATTAATAGCCTTTAAAAAAATTTTATTCTTCCTTAAAGAAATCCACGTTGCCTTATGCCAAATATATTCTAACGGTCCTTGTTTATGCGTTTTTAGCCACCAAGTGCAGAATAACAACTGCAAAACAAACAAAACAATTCCAATTAACAAACTATAAGTCGCACCAGTATATTCAACAAGTCCCAATCCATATCGATAATAAATAAAGGAACCTACGATAGATTGCATGATATAATTAGTCAAACTCATTTTCCCAAAAGGAATTAGTTTTGAAAACAGATTATGAATTGATTCTTTTTGATACAACAACACAAATACAGACACCATAAAAATCATTAAAGCAAGATTGGACCAAGATGTGACAATTAGCGAAAGGCTATTCAGTATTTCTTTTCGCTCAATAATTTGTGACAGAAAGTTTTTCAAAGTAAACAAAGGAACAAAAAGGAGAAAAGCGTATTGCAAAGCTTTTTTCCAAAACAAATTACTCTCAACTGATGCAATAAAAAATTTTCTGCGTCCCACCAACATTCCTAACATAAATAAAGCTGGAGCTTGAAAAAAACGCCCGTTTTCCCAAGACCAAAAAACAGATGCAAATCTTCCAATACTAAGATTTCCAATTGCATGATCTAAAAAGGAATTGCTTTTTAAATATTCTCCCATCATTCCAAAATAATCATTGGATAAATTAGGCATTGGAACATATTCTGGGTTTGCTAACATATAAAAGAACTTCATCCATTCAATTGGCTGCAGCATTAAAATGACTGCCATAATAAAAACTGCTTTATCATTCCATTTGCAGACAGGAACTAAAATAATTCCTAAAACGGCATAAATCATCAAAATATCACCTTCGTAAAAAATAGTATTTACAAAACCAAATCCCAGTAAGAGCAATAGACGCCAAAGAAAGCGAGACCTGAAATCTTTCCCTCGTTTCTCTTGATTATCATTTTGGATATAAAAACTAAAACCAAAAAGCAATGCAAAAATAGCGTATGATTTTCCGCCAAAAAGAAAAAACAAAGTCTCCCAAATAATTTTATCCAAGACTTTCATCCACTCTGGCAAAAATTCTGGCAAATAATAGTAATCAAAATGTTCAATATTATGCAATAGCATAATGGACATAATAGCAAATCCCCGCAAGGCGTCGACCACTTCTACCCTTGGAGCTTTTAAATTTAAAGTACTGTTTGACATAGTTATATTTAAAAAGATAAAAATAATAGGTTTTCTCAAAAGTATCTTATTTTTCAAACAAATACTAAAAAAATATAAATTGTCTGGCAACCTAAAAAAATTAGTCTTTTATCATATTTTTCAATAATTCAACAAATAGATTATGATAAAAAAATCCTGTTATGAAAATAACAGGATTTTGAATTTAACTATAAATTATACATCTTCTTTCTTTGCTCTTGAATTTTTTCATCATCCAAATATTCATCAAAAGTCATGTAACGGTCGATAACGCCATTTGGTGTCAGCTCTACTACTCTATTACCTACAGTTTGCGCAAACTCGTGGTCATGTGTTGTAAAAATAACCGACCCTTTATAATTTTTCAATGAATTATTAAAAGCGGTAATAGACTCCAAATCCAAGTGATTAGTCGGCTCATCCAACATTAAGATATTAGCGCGTTCCATCATCATTCTTGACAGCATGCAGCGAACTTTCTCTCCTCCAGATAAAACACGGCTCGTTTTTAAAGCTTCTTCCCCAGAGAAAATCATTTTCCCAAGGAAACCTCTAATAAAAACTTCGTCACGTTCTTCTTCTGTTTTTGCCCATTGACGCAGCCAATCTACTAATGTTAAATCATTTTCGAAAAACGAATGGTTTTCTGCAGGCAAATAAGCCTGATTTGTTGTGATTCCCCAATCAAATTCTCCAGAATCAGGTTTTTGATTATTATTCAAAATTTCATAAAAAGCGGTTGTAGCACGCGAATCTTTTGAAAAAAGAACAATTTTATCGCCTTTAGCCATATTCAAATCAACTCCTTTAAACAAAACTTCTCCATCAATCGAAGCGCTTAAGTTTTGTACGTTCAAGATTTGATCCCCAGCTTCACGATCCTGATCAAAAATAATAGCAGGATAACGACGGCTTGAAGGTCTGATTTCAGAAATATTCAATTTAGAAATCATTTTTTTACGAGAAGTCGCTTGTTTGGATTTGGCAACATTCGCAGAAAAACGACGAATAAATTCTTCCAATTCCTGTTTCTTTTCCTCAGCTTTTTTGTTTTGCTGCGCACGCTGTTTAGCGGCTAATTGGCTTGACTCATACCAAAAGGTATAGTTCCCTGAATAGTGGTTAATTTTCCCAAAATCAATATCAGAGATATGTGTACAAACGGAGTCTAAAAAGTGCCTGTCGTGAGAAACTACAATAACTGTATTTTCATAGTTTGCTAAGAAATTTTCCAGCCAAGCAATGGTTTCAAAATCCAAGTCATTGGTAGGCTCATCCATGATCAATAAATCCGGGTTTCCAAAAAGAGCCTGTGCCAAAAGCACTCTTACCTTAATTTTACCCTCCAAATCTCCCATTAAGGTATAATGGTTATCCTCAGAAATTCCAAGATTTGACAGCATTGAAGCTGCATCTGAATCAGCATTCCAGCCGTTCATCTCTTCAAATTGTACCTGCAACTCTCCTATTCTGTCTGCATTTTTATCATTATAATCTAGGTAAAGTGCATCCATTTCTGCCTTAACAGCATACAAAACTTTGTTACCCATCATTACAGTTTCCAATACAGTATGTTCGTCAAACATATTGTGGTTCTGATTCAAAACCGACATACGTTTTCCTGGTTCCAAATGAATATGCCCTGAAGTAGGGTCGATATCACCAGCTATTATTTTAAGAAAAGTTGATTTTCCAGCACCATTGGCTCCAATAACTCCATAAATATTTCCGTGTGTGAAGGTTGTATTTACTTCGTCGAACAAAATTCGCTTACCAAATTGAACTGATAAATTATTGACTGTTAACATGAATGTCTTTTTATTAAAATTTTGCGCAAAAGTACAAAAAAAATAATGACTTTTTTATTCAAAAAAAACCTGATGAAATTTCATCAGGTTCTCAACATTAATTTTTTTTCTTCTTCAAAAAAGCAATTATTTGGATTTTTTTAGGCTATCTATTGCGTCAACCATTCCATTTGTTTTTTTGTCCAACGTAAGTTCCCAAAACATAATTCCGCCGAGTTTCTTTTTTATGGCATATTTTGTTTTTTCTTTTACAGAAGCTATATCATCTCCAGTTGCAAATAATTTTTCTTTTTCATTGTACCAATAGGGAGCTTTAGTTTTATCATCCCAATAATAGCTCCATCCGTTTTCTTTTGTAAAGGCTGTTTCAAAATCTTTGAAATTAACTCCGCTGGTTCCCACACCAGACTGATACAAACCATTATTAACATTGGCAACTTCCTTCCAAACTCGGGTATAAAATGCAGCACCAATTACCAGCTTTTCGGCAGGTATTCTCAACTTCAATAAATATTCGACTGCGCGATTTGTTGATTCATCGGTTGCATTAACACTAAACAAGGGAGTGTGATGGCCTGTAACTTTAGAATAACCATTTACTAAATCATAACTCATAATATTGACACGATTGACCAATGGCATTATTTTCTTCCATTCAACAGATTCATCCAAATATTTTTGAAACCCTCCGGCAGCAAAACTAAGTTCATTTTTAGAACCCAATTCTTTACGGAGTAACACAATAAGCTCTGTGAAATTTTTCCTGTCGGATGCTTGATATAAATGTCCTGGATAACCTTCTATTGTTGGATATTCCCAATCTAAATCTAAACCGTCAGTATTAAAATAATCATTAACTTCTTTTACTGATTTTGCAAAAACGGTTCTTTTTTCAGCTGAAGCAAATACGGCTGAACAAGGTTCGCAACCACCCCAACCGCCTAAAGACAGCATAATTTTCAGTTTAGGATTTTTATCTTTTAAAGACACTAGATGTTTGATAGTTATCGAATCTCTGACACTGTCAACATTTAATTTTCCATCTTTCAAATGACAAAAACTAAAAATAACATGAGTGAGTTTTCCCACCTCAAAGTCATCAATTTGTTTATCATCACCCGTATAATAGGCAATAACAGATAAATTTTCTTTGTTTTGCCCAGCAGACAACAGCGGAATTAAAAACAATAGAACATATAATCTCAAGCTTTTCATTTTTTTTATATTTAAAAGATTAATACTAAATTTAAAAGGAATAATTTAAAAAAACCTGGCAACGAATACCAGGTTTATAATATTGTTTTCACAGAAAAACAATAGCAATTCAAAATAAAGAGATCATAGTAAAATACAAATAACCAAACTCAATCTTAACAATAAAACTTTAACTTTTGAATTTAATTTTATGCTTGAACTAATTTTATCAAGCTGTTATATACTGCTAATTCAACATCAGCATGTTCTTTCGAATTACATTTTTCGAGTAAATTATTTAATACTGCGGCATCTACATTTTCTTTTTTATCAATCTTAAGCAAAAGCTGTTTCGCTATATCATTTAAACTTTTTGATAATGGCAATAGTGGCTGAACCAGTGGCGCATTGGTACTCAAAACATTTAAGTCAGAGTCCATTTTAATCCATTTATTTAAATAACCAACAACTAAAGTTTGATTTTCAAATGATTTATTGCTTAAATATTTTGTAACAGCCTGATTAAATTCTATTGCATCAGAAGCATCCGGAGTACACACATCTGCAAATAAGGTTAATGGAGAATACATTTTATATTCAGTCCCCTCACTATTTCTTGAATATCCTTTTAATGGCTCACAAACATTGGACAAATCAAGCAAAGCATCACTTTTTTGATTATTGCTTATGTTTCTCAACAAGCCTTCTTTGTTTTTTATATGTGTCAATCCCAGCTCTTCCAATCTAAAAGAAACGGTTTTCAATCTTTTGCGTAAGCTATTAATATCAGTTACATTTTCATTAGACCAAAAACGCTCTGCAATAGCTGCTGTTCTAGGCCAGATTCTGCTGTCTATTGTAGCAGGAGTTGCTAATTCAGTCCACATCGGTGCTTCTCCTCCCAAAATCCTTGCCTTTTCTTCATTAGTCAGCGTCACATTTTTAGGCATTGGATCTACGGTATAATGCTCTTCAACCCCATAAGCCAAATCAATATAATACCCATTAGACAAAACAGTTTTATATCCTCCTTTTACTGCTTCAACTAATGACTTTCCAGCAGTAAGACCTTCGTTTGTTCCTTTCCAAGAATGAATTATCGCTTCTTTGGACATATTTTTGGTCATAATTTCTTCCCAGCCCATTAATTCTTTATTATGCTTTTTGAGCATCGGAATTAACTGCATCGTAAAATAGGCCTGCAGTTCATGGTTATTAGCCAAATTATGCTTCTTTTTGAACTCCTGAATTTTAGGATTAGAATCCCAGTCTTTACCCTCATTTTCATCTCCGCCAATGTGAAAAAATTTCCCGGGAAATAATGGGCAGACTTCATCAAAAATAGAACTTAACAGCTCATATGTTTTTGGGTTTGAAGGATCAAGCGTAGGTGTAAAAATCCCTGCATTTCTTTCAAGAGCATACGATTGCACTTGTGTAAATTGCTGTCCTTTCTCACCTGATCCCATATTCAGATTCACAACTTTACTGCCAATTTCCGGATAAGCTGTCAAAATAGCCGAACCATGACCGGGAACATCAATTTCCGGAACTACCAAAATTCCTCTGTCAGCAGCATATTTTACAATGTTTTTAATTTCTTCTTGAGTATAGTAATTCCCATCCGATGCCATTTGAATCAGCTTTGGGTGTTTTTTCATTTCAATTCTCCAACCTTGATCATCTACCAAATGCCAGTGAAAAACATTCATTTTTACAGCTGCCATTCCGTCCAAATTTCTTTTAATCACATCAACAGGCATAAAATGTCTTGCTCCGTCAATCATTAAGCCTCTCCAAGTAAATCTTGGAAAATCTGAAATCTTTGAAACTGGAAAATAAAAGGAATTATTATTGTTCTGCAAAAGCTGCAGCAGCGTTTCCAAACCATGCAGTGCTCCCACATCTGTAGTGGCATTTATTAAAATTTTATTTGATGTTATATCCAATAAATAACTTTCATCCTCATAAAGTTCTATTTTTCCGCTTCTCACGCAATTAATCTGCAGTAAAGCTTCAGGAACTTCATTTAAACCCGTTATGAATCCTTGGTTAAAAAACATACCTGTTCTTCCATCCAAGCGTCTCAAAAAATTAGTTGCTCCAACAAATATTCTTGCATTTGGAGCTCCTGTAATATTTACTTTAAATTTTTTTGTCAGTGTAAATGAACCTTCATTAAGACTAATGTTTTGGGGCCATGGCATAATATTTAACTGCTCTTTAGTAACTTGGGCTGTAGAAACAAAAGAGGCAAATAAAAAAAACAGAATATATTTCATTAGATAAAAAAATATGTTAGTAAAAAATATGAAATAGTGCTAAACCCAAGTTTTGAAGTTCATAAAAAAACTTAGAGCCTAGCACTAAACTTAACACAAAACAAAATTACAGTACTAGTATTCAAAACGTTTAAAAGCTTCAATCGCTTCATATTCTGCCAAACCTAAATCATCATATAATTTGGCAGTATTTTTATTTCTGTCCTCGGCTCTAACCCAAAATTCTCTAGAGTCATTACCTTGAAACATTACTCTGTCTTTTTGAGACTGATGGTATAAAATAGCTTGTCTTTTCATAAGTACTTCATCAGGGCTCAATGGAACCGCCATGTCAATTTCATGAATATCCCATTCGTGCCAAGCTCCTCTGTACAGCCACAGCCAGCAATCATCCATAAATGATTTTGATTTTAATGCTTTCATCGCAGCAAAAATGGCATTCAAGCACACTTCATGCGTGCCGTGCGGATCAGCGAGATCTCCCGCTGCAAACACCTGGTGCGGTTTTATCTTCTCAATAATTTCTTTTACTACAGCAATATCTTCTGGTCCTAAAGGTTTCTTTTGAACCATTCCTGTCTCATAAAACGGCATATCCAAAAAGTGCGTGTTTTCATCTTTTAACCCGATATATCTTGTGGCAGCATACGATTCACGTCTTCTTATCAAACCTTTTAATTTGCGAACTTCTAAAGTATCACTTTGCCCGATTGGTTTTGAATTGATAGAGTCAATTACGGATTGAAAATTAATCCCTGAGTTATTCCCCTCAGCAAAATCATTACATACTTCGGCAAATTTTAATGCTTCATCATCAGTAACAGCAATGTTTCCAGAAGTCTGATACACTACATGCACATCATGACCCTGTTTGATTAATTTTGCAAAAGTTCCTCCCATAGAAATTACATCATCATCTGGATGCGGACTAAAAAGAATTACTCGCTTTTTCGCAGGATTAGCTCTTTCAGGACGGAAAGAATCATCAGTATTTGGCTTACCGCCAGGCCATCCTGTTATAGTGTGCTGCAGTACATTGAACATATTAATGTTCAAATCATAAGAAGAGCTTCCTGAAGCTAATAAATCAGACATTCCGTTATTGTTGTAATCTCTGTCAGTCAATTTTAAAATCGATTGATTAGTATGCTGGCAAAGCCAAACAATTGCTTTACTTTTTAATTCGGATGTCCAAATACACTCTCCTACTAACCAAGGCGTCTCCAAACGCGTTAGCTCAGAAGCTGCACCTTCGTCTAAAATAAAAGTGGTATTGTTATGATTTTGCAGAAAAGTAGCTGGAACCTCAGAGCTAATGTCCCCTTGAATAGTTCTTTTTATAATAGAAGCTTTGTTTTGTCCCCAAGCCATCAGTACAATTCTTTTAGATCTAAGAATTGTTGAAACTCCCATTGTGATTGCTTTTTTAGGAACATTGCTGATTCCGTTAAAATCACCCGAAGCATCTACTTTGGTAATATGATCCAATGTAATAATTCTCGTTCCTGAATTGATATGCGATCCAGGCTCATTAAAACCAACGTGACCAGTACGGCCAATTCCCAATAATTGAAAATCAAGTCCTCCTGCATTTTTAATATTCATTTCATAATCAACACAAAACTGATTTAAATCTTCTAATGCAACAGTACCATCTGGAATATTAATATTTTCTGGTCTGATATCCACATGATTAAAAAGATGCTGGTGCATAAAATAATGGTAACTCTGATTACTTTCCTTTGGCATCGGATAGTACTCATCTAAATTGAAAGTAATAACATTGTCAAAACTCAAGCCTTCCTCTTTGTGCATACGAACCAATTCCTGATACACTTTTATAGGAGAAGATCCCGTAGCTAAACCTAATACACATTTTTTATTCTTTTCTTGTTTTGAACGAATTAAGTCCGCAATCTCTTGAGCAACGATTATTGAAGCATCTGCAGCATTTTTAAAAATTGCGTTATGAATTTTTTCAAAACGGGTATCTTCAAACTGACCTGCCTTTTTGAAGCTTATGTCATTACCTAAGTTTGATGTAGTTCTCATGATTTTTGTTATTATATATTTTAATTGTACAAAAAGTTACAGTATCTCTATTATTTAATGCTAATTTTTATAAAGATACACATATCTTCTTACTTTTTAATTATTTCTAAATTAGGTTTTTGAAACAAAACTGCTTGAGTTTTGCCTATATATAAATTTTATTTTTCTAAAAAATAAAAGAAATTCCGAAAGTAATAAGCCCTTAAAACAAAGCAGAAATACTTTATAAATCTAGGCGGTTGGCTTTATTGCCTTTTAATTAAAAAAATCTTGCAGCATCATTTTTTAATCTTCTTTTTTTTATATCCAGACAGGTGATATGATACCTGCCTGGAATAAAAAATAACTGATTGTAATTATTTAGAAATTAGGTCCGGTAGTATCCCACCAAAGTCTAGTTCCTCCATTATCAGGTCCTCCTAATTTTGCAAGACCTGTTTCAACACCACCAGGGTTTCCGTCTTTTTCAGACTGTACAAAATTTACTCTGCGCGGGCCATATTGAGTAGTTATAGTTCCGCCGCTAGTATTATGCAACGCTCTGAATAACTTTGGATATCCTGTTCTTCTGTACTCAGACCAGGCTTCTTGACCTTCTGGGAAATTTGCAATCCATTTTTGAGTAATTATTTTTTGCAGTTTCACTTCATTAACGGCAGCACCATCCCAAGCAACAGTCACATTATTTACCGCTGTCGCATTATTTGCAGCATCTTTAACATCTACGAAATTTTTAGCCGTTTTCACGTTATCAGCTATGTAAGTTGCTGCTCCGGATGCTCCATGCTGTGCAAATGAAGCTGTTATTCCTGCTTCATATAAGGTTTGAGCAGTTCCACCCATATTCCATCCTCTTAATGCACCTTCGGCTCTTAAGAAATACACTTCAGCAGTAGTCATTAGCACTTTTTCATTTGATCCAACAATTGAACCAATTTCAGACATTCCTGTACGATCAGACTTAGCAATCATATTAATGCCAGTACGAACTCCTCTGTATTGACCAGGAAAATCAGCTGATTCATTAAAGTATTTGGCAATTCTAGGATCAGAGTATCCATTCATTATCGATTCCATATCCGCAGACATTCTGATATCACCCCAAGAAGAAGATATAGTTAGAATAGGATCTATATAATTAGGAATAATCACTTTTGCAATATCTGCATTTGTAGTCATCACGCCAAAAGTCTGGCTAATTGCTTTTTCTGCTTCTGTTTTTGCTAAAGCCGGTTTAATTTTAACAATTCTCATAGCTAAACGTAAACGCAGTGAATTTGCATATTTAACCCATTGTTTGTAATCACCGCCATAACCGCTCATGTCTGTACTCACAAAAGTTGATGCTTCACCTGCATTTACTCTTTTAGTCAATTCTGCAACAGCAAAGTCAAGTTCTGAGAACATTTTGGCGTAAACTTCTTCCTGTRAATCATAAGGAATTACAGCATTGGTAGTTCCAAATTGAGAGTATACAATCGGTCCAAACACATCAGTAACTCTATGCATTCCTTCTACTTTCAAAATCAATGAAATAGCATAAAATTGATCGTACTTTCCTTTTGTTCTTTGTTCAATTTTAAGTGTATTTGCCATTACATCTGTATAAGGCAAACTCCAGATAAAACCATTCCAACCGTCAACAAAATTGTAGTTTGAGTTATCTCCCGCTGCTCCTTTAAAAGGAGTTGGTGTAGCCATATAACCTGACCAAATATCTGCATTCAAGTTTTGCTGCAGCTGGTATTTCCAGTGTGTTGTATTGAAAATCCCTGTAAAAACTGTAGCAAAAGGAACTTTCACATGATTAAAATCTTGTTCAAGATCTTTAGCGGTAATCCCAGTTGGATTAGTGTTAATTTCATTAAAATCGCTTGTACAACTTACTGCGGCAAGAAATGAAGCGCATATTGCAGTTGTTTTTATTTTATTTAGTATCATGATGATATAGATTAGAAAGTTACATTTAAATTAAGACCGATACTTCTTGTAGATGGTGCAGCATAAACATCAATCCCTTGTAAACCATTACCTGTACTCAAAGAAATATTCGGATCAAATGGAGCGTCTTTGTAGAAGAAGAATAAATTTCTGCCCACTAAAGACAAATTAGCTGTTTTGAAGATTTTACTGTTTTTAATGTCAAATGTATATCCCAAAGCCAATTCTCTTAAACTTACGTTAGTCGCATTATAAATATACTCGCCAGTGGCTCCTTCTCTGCCTCCTACTTGACTATAGTAGCTCTCTGCTGGATATTTTCCTGCATAAGCCTGTCCAGCATTTGGAGTACCAGGAGCATAAACAGCATCAATTGCTACACCACCAGCATTTCTAGCATCTCCAGTAGCTTTAGAAACGCCAAATTTATCATTTACAGCTTCAGTCAGACTCATTACATCTCCTCCAAAACGTCCGTCAATTGTAAAGTTCAAGAAATAATGACCATATTTGAATGAGTTAGTCAAACCTAACATATAATCTGGATTTGCATTTCCAACTTCTTCGAAACCAGTTTTTTGGATTGATCCGTCAGCATTCAATAAAACTTTGCCTTGAGCATCTCTCTTAAGGTTGATTCCTTCAATTACTCCAAATGGACGGCCATTTTTCAATGAATATCTATAACTGTTAACACCTGGTTGAGTCAAGATAACTGTACCTCCCAATTCTTCTGGCAAACCAGAAACTTCATTGTTATTTTTTGAATAGTTTACCGTAGCATCCCATTTAAACTTGTCATTATCGACAATTTTGGCATTCAACAATACCTCAATACCTTTATTTTTAATTACACCACCATTGTATGCATAATTTTGGTATCCTTCTGCATTTGTAGCTGGAGCTGGAATTGTAAGCAATTGATCTTGAGTTTCATTATTGTAATATGTCAATTCTATTCCAAATCTGTTATTAACAAATCTCCATTCAGTTCCTAGCTCAAAAGAGTTTTGACTTTCAGGTTTCAAGTTTGTACCTGGTCTAGGCCCAACAGTTGGATTGATATTTTGTGGATTTACTGCATTATATTGTGAAGTTGGAGAGGTATAAAAAGCAGGAACATCATTCCCAACTTGTGCAAAAGAAGCACGAACTTTTCCAAACGTAATTACTTCTGGCATGGTAAACATTTCAGACAATATGGCCGTTGCTCCAACAGATGGATAAAAGAAAGAGAGATTACCTGTATTAGCCAATGTAGAAGACCAGTCGTTGCGTCCTGTAACATCTAGATACAGCATATTTTTGTATCCAAAAGTTGCGGCTGCAAAAACTGATTGCTGCTCTCTGCGGAATCCGTAATTTTGGTAATTACCTGTATTAGAATTAAAATTATGAAGTGTAAACCAGTTTGTAATTCCTAAACCAGAAGGATCAGAATCTAAAACAGTTTCATCATTGATAGACGTTTTTGTAAAACTTGTTCCTACGTTTGCAAAAAATGTAAAATCTTCATTGATTTTAGTATTAATTGTTGTAATTAAATCACCGTAATTTTGAGAACTTACGTCATCAATACTAATATATCTGCCATTTGCATGAGATAAAGTTCCTTGAGTAGTAGCGTAAATTTCTTTATCAAATTGTGAAGTAACTCTGTCATAATTATATCTGGATCCAACAGATAACCAGTTATTCACTTTATAGTTCAATCCAACAGACCCATTCATAAACTGATTGCCATCCTTAGATTTATTACGATTTAATCCCCAATATGGATTTTGCTCGATATCTCTATTGGTCATCCAGTTTTGAACCATCATATTTCTGGCTGGATCGAATTTTTCGAAATTGTTTTTATATTCGTTAAAATCATATCCTCTTGGCATCAAGTAAAGACCTGTAAGCGGGTTGAAATACAAACCGCTGGTTGGTCTGTTTGTTACGTATTGAGACGTGTAATTTGCATTGGCATTAACAGTTAATCTGTCGCCAAAGAATTTACCCATTTGTCTGATGCTAAAGTTGTTTTTACTTAAACTGTTTGTTGGTATAATACCATTGGCAGTAGTATTAGCGTAAGATACATTAGTCGCAGAATTTTGAGATCCAGTAGAAAAACCAAAAGAAGATATCTGTGTTAATCCTGTTTCAAAAAAGTCTCTTGTGTGATCTGGTGTGCTTTGCGCAGCTCCCCACGACTCATCTGCTCCTGGTTTAGCAATATAAGAAGTTTGGAATTTTGGCAGATAAGCAGCTGTTTCAACTGTAGTATTAGAAGACACTCTGAAAGCAGAAACACCTTCTTTTGCTTTTTTAGAAGTCAATAAAACAACCCCTCTAGCTCCTTGACTGCCATATAAAGCAGTTGCAGAAGCTCCTTTAAGAACTGTCATCCCTTCAAAATCATCTGGGTTTAACAACCCAATTACATCACCTCCATCGCGGTTACCTCCTTGAGTATTACCAAATGAATCATTAGGCTGAAATGAAGAAATATTCAGCATTGGCACCCCATCAACAACATACAAAGGATTGTTGTTTGTAGTAGATGAATTTCCGCGAATAGTAACTTTTGTAGAACCTCCAGTACCACCAGCACTTTTAGTTACTGCAACTCCGGCAATTTTACCAGCAATTGTATTCATTAAATTCGGATCTTTTGCTCTAACAAGATCTTCTCCTTTTAGCTCTTGTGCTGAATAAGTCAAAGACTTTTTAGATTTCTTGATTCCTAATGAAGTTACAACTACTTCAGATAAAGATGTTGAGCCAGCTGAATTCAGCATTACATTAATTGACGAAGACTCTCCTACTTGTACATTTTTTGTTTCATACCCTAAGTATGAAATCACCAATGTAGCGTCTGGTTTGACTTCAAGTGTAAATTTACCATCAAAATCTGTTGAGGCTCCATTCGTTTCCCCCTTTACATTAACATTTGCACCTGGTATCGGAGTACCCGCCGCATCTGAAACAAAACCACTGATTTTTTTTGACTGCGCAAGAGTAACGTGCGTAGCAAAAACAACCATTACGATTAAAAAAATTTTTCTCATTTTAAAATTATTTTTGTTAGTTATAGGGTAAAATTATTCTTAACGTACTGTTAAAAAAAATAAATTAAACCAACAGCATTACTTTTTAAACCAACGACATGTTTTAATCAATAATGCGTTTTTCGAAAACGTTTTCTTAAATATTATTTTAATCGTTATAGTAATTTTTTAGTTTTTTATTCACCAAAACACCATTTTTAATAACAAAATGATTATTGTTGCAAAATAAAACTCATACTCCAATTCCTTATTTTGGCCAATTTTTACTATTTAGAACAAGATGAAAAAAATTAACTTCCATATAAAACTTCAAAATCATATATGGTTTTGGGCTATCTATTTTATACTTAATTTTTTGAGATGGGGAGCTTATTTTAATGATTATGCATATTCTTTCAAGTCGAATCTAATAGAATTTTCTCTTCACATACCATTAGTATATTTCAATTTATTAATACTCATTCCGATGTTTGTGTTAAAATCAAAATACATTAAATATACATTTTCACTAATTGCAAGTTTAGGAGTTGTTTATTTATTAAAGACCGGGCTGACTTATTTTATAATTTCCAAAAATATATGGCCGGAAGCCAATAGGGATTATAGTCCTTTTGAAATTAATCATATAGTAGCTGTCTGTATAGGCGAGCTTTATGTACTTGCAGTTGCCTCTTCCATATACCTGATGCTGACATGGCTCAAAGAAAGAGACCGAAATAAGGAAATAATACAAAATCAAAACAAAATAAAGCTGAAGTATTTAAAAAATCAGATTCAGCCGCACTTCTTTTTTAATACGCTAAATAATCTTTATGCGCTTTCATTAGAATCATCGAACAAAGTTCCAGATGTAATTATTAAGCTTTCACAATTAATGGAATATGTATTATATGATATTGAAGATGTCAAATATGTACCTTTAGTAAAAGAAATCGATTATATTCAAAATTATATAGAAATTGAAAAACTGCGTTTTCAAAATGTAGAAGTCAGATTTAATCTTGAATCCGATATTGACAATATAAAAGTTCCCCCATTACTGTTTATCTCACTAATCGAAAATGCTTTTAAACACGGAGGAGCCAATAATGAAAATCTCAAAATTAAAATCAGTTTCAGAGTTGTAAACTCTATGCTTGAATTTGAAATAATAAATAATTTTGTAATTTCACAGCCAAAAACAAACAAAAAAGGAATAGGCTTATCGAATACCAAAAAAAGATTAAAACTTATTTATAAAAATAGTTTTAGCATACTCCAAACAACAAAATGCAGCTTTTATAGTATCAAAATACAAATACCTTTATATAATGAAGATTAAATGTGTAATAATTGACGACGAGCCTTTAGCTATAAAAGTATTACTCAATTATTTTGAAAATTTTTCAGAATTTGAAGTTGTTAAAACTTTCAATAATTCATTAGAAGGTCTCGAATTTATTAATTCTAATACTATTGATGTTGTATTTCTGGATATCAATATGCCTATGATGACTGGGTTTGAATTAATCAAGCTAATAGAAAACAAAACCCGGATTATTATCACAACCGCTTTCCGAGAATTTGCCGCCGAAAGTTATGACCTGGAAGTATTGGATTATTTAGTAAAACCAATTCCATTGCCCCGTTTCATAAAATGTATTCATAAAATTGAGGCTGAACACAATTTAAAAAACAACATTAAAATTGAAAACCATCGTGCAGAACCACACCTATTTATCAAAGTGGATAAGAAAATGGTAAAGATAAATATTGATGAAATTCTTTTTATCGAAGGGATGAAAGAATACATCAAAGTTGTCACTGCCGAAAAAACTTACATAACACATAAATCATTAACTTCCTTAACTGATGAGTTGCCTTCTGAACGCTTTATGCGTATTCATAAATCCTATACAATTGCGTTAAACAAAGTAAAATCGATAGAGGGAAACAGAATTCAGATTTTATCCTATACTATACCTATTGGAAGAAATTACAGCAAAGAAGTAAAAGCAAAAATCCTAGAATAAATTTTTTGCAGAACTATAAGCAACAAATGTTTAGTGTGTTTTTTACATTTATTTAACAGTCAATGATGGTCAGTTTTTTATACTAAAAATACAGTTCTACATCGATTTTTTAGTTACGAAAAATCAATAAAACCGCCATTAGTTGACAAAATAATGCTGTTTATATAAAAGTGAAAAACTTTATATCCTAAAATTTTTTTTTAAAATTCTTAACAAATATATTTACAGTCTTGCAGCATCAAAAAAATAAATAATAACCAAAAAAATTAAATTTTTAAATTATGAGTTCAGAAAATTCACAAACCAAATGGGGGCAGTTTATCCCCTTAGTTATCGTATTCTTCTTTTGGGGATTTGTTGCTGCAAGTAATGACATCCTAATACCTGTTTTCAAAAAAGCATTTGATTTGACACAGGGAGAAAGTCAATTAGTAGCTTTTGCATTTTACATAGCATATACTGTAGGTTCTCTTATTTATATGGGAGTTTCAGTTTTAATAAAAGAGGATTTGGTAAACAAAATAGGATACAAAAATGGATTGTCTCTAGGACTGCTTATTTCTGCATTAGGTACGCTTTTATTTTATCCGGCAGCAAATACAGGATCTTTTGCACTAATGCTGGCAGGTTTATTTATTGTTGGTTTGGGTTTTTCGTTGCAGCAAACTGTTGCAAATCCACTAGCAATTGCATTAGGGCCTATTAAAACAGGTTCACAACGTTTAACATTAGCTGGTGGTGTCAACAATTTTGGAACAACAATTGGGCCATTAATTGTAAGTTTTGCTATTTTTGGTTCAAGTACCAATGCTAATACTGACGCAAGTATTGAAAGTGTAAAAATTCCTTATTTAATTTTAGGATTTGCTTTTTTAGTTGTGGCAATTTTATTGAAGTTCTCTTCACTGCCAGAGCGACCAGAGTTAATTGAAGAAGATGATTCACATGATAAAATAGCAGTAAAAACATCTGCATTACAGTATCCTCAATTAGTTATGGGTATGATTGCTATATTTTTATATGTTGGTGTTGAAGTATCTACAGCCAGTAATTTACCAGCATATATGGAAAGTAAACTAGGCTTTTTAACCAAAGATGTTGCTCCATACATCTCTTTATATTGGGCAAGTTTAATGATTGGCCGTTGGACTGGAGCTGTTGAAGCTTTTACTGAGAATATGAGTTTGCTTAAAGTATTACGTTTTCTAGCACCTTACTTAGCATTTGGAGTATTTTTAGGGGTAAACGCATTGGCAAATCACGATTTAACGCCTTTTTACATCTATGGATTAGTAATTTTAGTATTAATTGGAGCTGATATGGCAAGTAAAGGAAATCCGGCCAGAATGTTGCTGATTTTTTCTTCTTTAGGCATTTTGGCAACAGCCATAGGTATAACAACAAGAGGAATGGTTAGTGTATATGCTTTTACCAGCGTTGGTCTTTTTTGCAGTACTCTTTGGCCTTGTATTTTTACTTTAGCTGTAAGCGGATTGGGAAAACATACTAGCCAAGGAAGTAGTTTCCTGATTATGATGATTATGGGTGGTGGTTTTGTCAGCGTATTTCAAGGTAAAATTGCCGAAATTATCGGAATACAATCAAGTTACATCGTTGGTATTATCTGCTTCGCTTATCTTGCATTTTATGCTTGGAAAGTAAGTGCAATTTTAAAAGCGCACGGAATCGATTTTGACAAAAAAATATCTGGAGGACATTAAGAAAAAGAAAACTTCAATATCCACATTTTAGTATTCGCTAAAATGAATTCAAAAAAAATCCCATTCTATAAAACAGAATGGGATTTTTTAAATACAAAATTCAAGTCGCTGAGAATCGCGTATATGAAAATCATTTGAACCTAGAATCAAATATTAAATTTTCAACCATTTTTCAGCAAAAATAAAAAAGTCCCATTTCAATTGCGAAATGGGACTTTTTTTATTAGTTTTCTTACTTGACCGAAAACTCTATATTTTTTTTACTTATTTCCTTTTTCGAAATCAGCAACAAACTGAGCCAATCCAATATCTGTCAATGGATGTTTCAACAAACCATAAATCGCAGATAATGGACCTGTCATTACATCAGCACCAATTTTAGCACAATTTACAATATGCATAGTATGGCGCACAGAAGCAGCCAAAATTTCAGTCTCATAACCGTAGTTATCATAAATCTCTCTAATTTCACTAATCAGATTCAAACCATCTGTAGAAATATCATCCAAACGTCCAATAAATGGAGAAACATAAGTTGCGCCTGCTTTAGCGGCCAATAAAGCCTGACCAGCAGAGAACACAAGAGTTACATTCGTTTTAACTCCTTTATCTGAAAAATATTTAGCGGCCATTACACCTTCTTTTGTCATAGGCAATTTAACAACGATTTGATCATGCAAATCAGCTAACTCTTCTCCTTCTTTGATCATTCCGTCATAATCCAAAGCATTTACTTCGGCACTTACATCTCCTTCAACCAAATTACAGATATCTACATAATGTTTCAAAATATTGTTTTTCCCTGTAATTCCCTCTTTAGCCATCAATGACGGATTAGTAGTTACGCCATCCAAAACACCTAATGCTTGTGCTTCTTTAATTTGAGCTAAATTAGCTGTATCAATAAAAAATTTCATAATATATTTATATTTAATTGTGTTCATTTTTTGGGCGTGTTTGCCAAAAAAGCAAACCAGGCTTTCCGCTATATCTTTTATTTTTTAAAGAAAAAAATAAAAGGATGCCACTTCAATCCTTCACGCAAATTTTTTGCAAAAATACAACTTATAATTATCTATCAGAATTCTTTTTATTTAATTCTTTTAGTTCATTTTCTTCAAGAATTCAAAAAATAATTAATATTCCCTTATTTCTTATAATTTATAATGATTCATAAGCATTTTTTCATACATTTTGTCCGGCAGAATTCTCTTTAGCACTATAGAAAACTTTTGCATAAAAGCGCCTACTTTATAATGAATTTTTGGAGATGGATTATCAATGATTGCAAATACAGCTTCAGCCATTTCATTTGGATTGCTTCCGCTGTCCACATGTTCATTCATCGTTTTCAGATTATTCCCGTAAGGTGTTTCATATGCAGAACCTTTTATGACTGGGGCATGAAAACGGCCCGCAGCAATATTGGTAGCAAAATCACCCGGAGCGATATTTGTAAT
Organism: Flavobacterium sp. P3_A6; assembly: GCF_056403035.1. Taxonomy (NCBI): domain Bacteria; kingdom Pseudomonadati; phylum Bacteroidota; class Flavobacteriia; order Flavobacteriales; family Flavobacteriaceae; genus Flavobacterium; species Flavobacterium sp. P3_A6. The sequence goes on from NZ_JBFUGG010000011.1 coordinate 30,625, forward strand.
TTGAATTCCAAATGATTTCACTTCCATACGCAATGCTTCGGTAATTAATTCCAAAGCTCCTTTTGAGGCCGAATAAACACTGCGGTAAGGCAAACCCATATACCCTGCAATTGAAGTAATATTGATAATTAATCCCGATTGCTGTAAACGCATTTGTGGCAGCACCGCTTTCATTACTTCAATTGGTCCAAAAAAATTAGTTTCAAAATTATTTTTAATTTCTTCCATCGGAATTTCCTCCAAAGGTCCGGTAATACCAACCCCGGCATTATTAATCACAACATCCAGTCTTCCTGAAATGGCAATAACTCTAGCAACAGCCGAATGTATGGAATCGGCATTCTTAACATCCAAAGCAATTAAAGGAAAAACGGAATTAAGAATACGTTCTGGATTTCTGCTTGTACCATACACCACGAATCCCTTATGATGCAAAAATTCTCCAATAGACTTCCCTATTCCCGAAGATCCTCCTGTAATTAATACTACTTTTTTATTCATTGGTATAATTGCTGTTTTAGATATACAATATATGATATACGGTTTGGGTAAAAATAAAAAAATCCTCCCGAAGGAAGACTACTTTTGCATAATTCTTGTAAAAATAAAAAAAATGGCAAGCGATCTACATCGCACCGCTCAACCACGTACCCTTGCTATGTTCCCATCCTGGGGGAGTCTGCAGGAGCTGGTCGTGTAGGACTTGCCGGTGCAAATATACAACCTTTTTATATTTTTGCAAGCGCTTTGCTCTAATAAAATAACGTTGTATATTGGTCTCTTCAAATTTTAAACTATGAAAAAACATAACTTATTAATTGCCATTTTATTAGGAATCACATTAATTGGGTGCGGAGACACAAAAAAAGGTGAAAATTCTTTATTCACTATCGATGATTCTGCTTTTCCTGCTCATTTTACATCTCCAGAATCAGTTTCTATAGGTATTTTAAATCCAAATTCGAAAGAAATTGACAGCATTGCTTACTTTGTAAACAACAAAAAAGTTGGAAGTACAAAAGGTTCTGAAAAATTTAATTTTGCTTTAAAAAACCAAAAATTAGGATACCAATACTTAAAAGCTACCATTTATTTTGGCTCAAATTCATCAGATGCAACCAAAAGAATCGAATTAGTTTCGAATGTTACCCCAAAATTATTAAAATTCAAAATTGTTAATACTTATCCGCACGACACAGCATCATTTACCGAAGGTTTGGAATTTCGCAATGATACATTATGTGAAAGCACGGGACAAAAAGGAACATCTTATTTTAGAAAATACGATTATAGAACAGGGAAAGTTTACAAGCAAATTGACTTAGATTCAATGTATTTTGGAGAAGGAATCACCTTCATAAACGGTAAATTATATCAATTAACCTGGCAGGAAAAAACAGGTTTTATATATGATGCAAAAACGCTGAAATTGGAAAAAACTTTCACTTATGACAAAGACATTGAAGGCTGGGGAATGACTAATGACGGCACATATATTTACCAAACTGATAAAACAGAAAAAATTTGGAAAATGGATCCAAAAACCCAAAAAATGATTGATTATATCAATGTATATTCTGGAGAATCCAAAATAAAAGCTATAAATGAGTTAGAATGGATTAATGGCAAAATTTACACTAATGTTTGGCAAAAAGACGCCATTGCTGTTGTAAATCCAAATAATGGTGCCGTAGAAGGAATTTTGGACATGTCAGGATTGCGTAAATTCGTAAATGTTACCGCTGGAGATGTTCTAAACGGAATTGCTTATAATCCAAAAACCAAAACTATTTTTGTAACTGGAAAAAATTGGAACAAAATGTTCGAAATAACAGTTTCTGAATAACTATAAAATGACAACCCTTATTACCAATATAAAAGAACTGCTTCAAGTTCGTGAAAATTCTGTTTTAAAAGTTTCTGGAGCAGAAATGGCTGTTTTACCAACCATAAAGAATGCTTTTTTACTATTAAATGACGATTTAATCGCCGATTTTGGCTCTATGGATAATTTGCCTAAAATGACCGTAGATACAACTATTGATGCCAAAGGAAAAATAGTTTTGCCATCTTGGTGCGACAGCCATACGCACATTGTCTATGCTGGCAATCGCGAACAGGAATTTGTGGACCGCATTAATGGAATGACCTACGAAGAAATTGCCAATCGTGGTGGCGGAATCCTAAATTCTGCCAAAAAGCTAAACGAAACCACTGAGGAAGACATATACAATCAATCAAAAGCAAGACTTGAAGAAGTAATGCGATTGGGAACAGGAGCTATCGAAATTAAATCAGGCTATGGATTAACAGTTGAAGGCGAACTCAAAATGCTTCGCGTAATTCAACAATTATCACAAAACTACCCAATAACAATAAAAGCAACTTTTCTTGGCGCTCACGCCTTTCCTACTGCTTTCAAAGACAATAAAAAAGGATATATTGACTGCATAATTAATGAAATGCTTCCAGAAATAGCCAAAAATAAATTGGCTGATTTTATTGATGTTTTTTGTGAAATCGGTTATTTTTCTGTTGAAGATACTGAAAAAATAATGCGCGCAGGAATTCAATTTGGCTTAAAGCCAAAAATCCATGTCAATCAGTTCAATTCTATTGGCGGAATTCAAGCTGGCGTAAAACACAATGCACTTTCGGTTGACCATCTTGAAATAATGAAACCAGAAGACATTGAAGCCTTAAAAAACACAGAAACAATGCCAGTGTCTTTGCCTTCCTGCTCCTATTTTTTAAGCATTCCTTACACTCCGGCTCGTGAAATGATAGCTACGGGACTTCCATTAGCACTAGCAACAGATTATAATCCAGGCTCTACTCCATCAGGAAATATGAATTTTGTAGTTGCCACCGCCTGCATTAAAATGAAAATGACTCCCGAAGAAGCTATTAATGCCGCAACTATAAACGGTGCCTATGCCATGGGAATTTCAAATACGCATGGAAGCATCACAAAAGGAAAAAAAGCCAACCTTATCATCACCAAAGAAATCCCTTCCTATTACCAATTGCCTTATGCATTTGGGAGCAATTTAATTGACAGTGTGATTTTGGATGGTAAGGAATATTTATGATTTTTTCATTTTTAAGCATAAAAAAAGAGCGATATTCTGTTTGAGTATCGCTCTTTTTTTTGTTGCTATTTTTATTTCAAAGAGAAACTAGTTGAAGAAACCAATTGATCTTTATCGAAAACATTTACTGAATAAGTTCCTTTAGCAAAATCTTTTCCTGGTAAATCTTGAGAAACTTGAACCGTTTTGTTTTCATATTTTACACTGGAAACAAAACTGTAAACCAATTCTTTTTCTCCAAAAGAAGCTTTTTTAGCTTCGCCCAATACATTATTTTTACTGTCAATTACCTGCACATAATAATCTTTATCTCCTGATTTTGCAATTGAATTTTCAGCAATAGTAAAACTGATTTTAAGAACATCTGCTCTGCTCGCTTTATCTGTAGCTATTTCTTTTCCTGAGCTTTTTAATTTATAAGCTGCAGTCTGCAAATTCAAAATAGATAATTTTCCTCCTTTTTCAACTGTTTTAGCTAATTCTTCATTTTGACCCACTAAAACTTCATTGAATTTTTTTGATTCACCCAAAACAACTACTGTACTGTCACGCTGCGTAGTTAAAGTCGCATTTTGTTTTTTCAAACCTTCATTCTCCTGCATCAATTCTTTCATGTGGTTTTGCAGAGATTTTACCTCATTTCTGTATTTTGACATATCGCCATTAGATTTTTTAAGCTCATCCATCAAGTTTACCACTTTATCTCTTTCTTGCAGCAACTCTTCGGACATAGAAGTATTTTCAGATAATGCAGCATCATAGGTTGCCTTAAGATCCTGCAAATCTTTCATTACAGACTCTTTCTCCGAACCTACTTTTACGACCTCAGAATGTACTGTATCAACCTCTGAAGACATTTTAAAAATATAAACTAAACTTCCAACTAATAAAATAGCCAAAACAGCTATTACAGCTTTAAGACTTGAATTGTTTTTTTGATTTTCCATGTTAAAATATAATTGTTTTTTACAAATTTAATAATATATATAACGCAACTTAGATCAATTATATTATTTTTGAAAAATATTTTTTTTATGGAAAAACTCATAACATTCAGTATTAACGACCTAGCAAAAATTACCAATCACAGAAGCGGTGAAATTAAATTTGGCGAGAAAATACTTGTTGTTCCCAAAGATACTGACCCAATTGATTTTATCAAAAACAGCGAGGCCAAATTCGTTTTATTCGGAATTCCGGAAGATATTGGAGTTAGAGCCAATTATGGAAGACCTGGAGCAGCATCGGCATGGAAAAGTGCCATACAAAGCATTGCTAATATTCAGCATAACCGTTTTTCCAAAGGGAATCAGATTATTGTTTTAGGACACTTGGATGTTAAGCAAGAAATGAAAGAAGTCGAGCATCTTGATTTTAATGATATTGATGACAGGTCTAAATTAAGCCAGTTAGTTGAAAAAATTGACAAGGAAGTTTCCCATATTATCTGCAAAATTATTCAATCAGGCAAAATTCCAATAGTAATTGGCGGAGGTCATAACAATTCCTACGGAAATATAAAAGGAGCTGCCCTTGCCAAAGGAAAAGCCATAAACGCTGTTAATTTTGATGCACATTCTGATTTTAGAATTTTAGAGGGACGTCATAGCGGCAACGGTTTCTCTTATGCTTTTGAAGAAGGTTTTCTAAAAAAATATTTCATTTTTGGCCTTCATGAAAATTATACTTCCAAAAGTGTTTTGGACATTATAAAAAAAATTGAAGATCGGGTTCGTTACAATACTTACGACAGTGTTAACATTCGAAAAGAAAAAGTATTTTCCGAAGAAATGGTAACAGCTCTTGATTTTATTAAGAATGACCCGTTTGGAATTGAAATCGATTTGGATGCTATTCCAAATATAGCAAGCAGCGCAATGACATTAAGCGGTTTTTCAATTGAAGAGCTTCGTCAATTTGTTTCCTTTTTTGCTAAAAATAAAAATGCTGCTTATTTACATATTTGTGAAGGTGCACCTGATTTAGGTGAAGATAAGAACAATCATTTAATTGGTAAACTGATAGGTTATTTAGTGACCGATTTCATGAAATCACATAATTCAATTGAATTATAAATTAAGAAAAATATGTCCAAAAAGTAAAATAATTTTCATCAAAAATAATAACACTATCTTTGCGCCCTTATCTATGTACTAAATACAGGGTATTTTAATATCAAAAATATGTTATTCGAAGATTTATCACTTTCAAAAAGTATACAAAAAGCCGTATTTGAAGAAGGCTATACACACGCAACTCCTATTCAGAAACAATCTATACCAGTTGTTTTGGCTGGAAAAGATTTGGTAGGATGTGCTCAAACAGGAACCGGAAAAACGGCAGCATTTGCCATTCCAATTATACATCAATTGCACCGAATCGTAGGTTCTACTAAAAAAGCAAAAGTAATTCGAGCGCTTGTTGTCACTCCTACAAGAGAATTAGCTGTTCAAATTGGACAAAGTTTCGACACTTATGGAAAATACACCAATCTGACCCAATTAACGCTTTTTGGAGGCGTATCGCAAAATCCACAAGTAGATGCTTTAAAAAATGGAGTTGATATCGTAATAGCAACACCAGGACGCTTATTAGACCTGCATAAGCAAGGTTTTATAGATCTGAATCATTTACACACTTTGGTATTAGATGAAGCTGATCAGATGCTGGATATGGGTTTTGTTAATGATGTCAAAAAAATTGTAAAATTGACGCCAAAAAACAGGCAGACCCTTTTCTTTTCTGCAACAATGCCAATCGCCATAAGAGAATTAGCCGAAATGTTTCTGACAGATCCCGAAACTGTTACTGTATCTCCTGTTTCATCTACAGCTGAAAATGTAGAACAGCGCGTTTATTTTGTTGAGAAAACAGAAAAAAGAAATTTACTTTATCATTTGATAAAAAATGAAAACTTATCAAATGTCCTTGTTTTTTCAAGAACAAAACATGGCGCTGACAATGTTGTAAAAGCATTAAGAAAAAAAGATATTCCAGCAGAAGCCATACATGGAGATAAATCGCAAAATGCAAGACAGCGTGTGCTGGATGCGTTTAAAAACAAGGAAGTTGGTGTTCTTGTAGCAACAGATATTGCTGCCCGCGGTATAGATATCGATCAATTGCCTTTTGTAATCAATTTTGATTTGCCCAATATCCCCGAAACGTATGTTCACCGAATTGGACGAACAGGCCGTGCCGGAAATGGCGGAATTGCAATTTCTTTTTGCAGTAAAGACGAAAAAGATTACTGGAAAGATATTCAGAAACTTATAAAAGTAAATGTTGAAACCATAGATAATCATCCCTATCCGTGGCATTCTGGAAATCCGATGGCTGATAACATTCCGCCTAAAAATTCAAATCGAAGCGGAGGTGCTCACAAATCCAGAAAATCGAATGCTTCAAAACAAAATAAAAAACGCTGGTACTAAGAAGCCATAAATAATACATCCAAATATTTAAAAAACATCTTTTAATAGCTTAAAAGATGTTTTTTTTATGACATACCTGAATTAAACAAGGTTTTTGGCCTTTAAAATAAGGCTATTCATCACTTTAAACAATTGAATCGATTCAAATGGCTTAACAATAATATCATTGATTCCTGCCATTATTGCTTCATCCGTTATTTCATTTTTATCAAAAGCTGTCAACGCAATTATAGGCGTATCAACTCCTTCCAGCCTTATTCTCCTTGTAGTTTCAAAACCATTCATTAAAGGCATATTGATATCCATCAAAATAACATCAAACTCTTCCTCCGCTAAAATTTCCAAAGCCTTAAAACCATCTTCCACTACTATACAGGAATAATTATTTTTCTCAATAATTTTTTTAGTAATCAGCTGATTAATATGATTATCCTCAACCACAAGCACTTTGAATGCATGATTAGAACTCAGATCCACCTGTATGTTATTTATTATTTCATTAGTTTTCATAGAATTATATTCAAAATCAATACAAAAAGTAAAGACAGTACCTTTTCCCAATTCACTTTCGACGAAGATATTGCTGCCAAAAAGTTCTAACAGTCTTTTTACAATAGACAATCCCAAACCTGTACCCTGATAATCAAGTTCTTTCCTGCCTACCTGAACAAATTTATCAAAAATTTTATCTTGATCTAAAGCCGCAATACCAACTCCGTTATCTTTTATCTTAAACTCAATAGTATGTATTTCGTCTTTAACCTCAATTTGTCTGGCAATTATTTCAATATTACCATTTTTAGTAAATTTTAAAGCATTGCTCACCAAATTCATCATAATTTGCGCAAATCTAAGTTTATCGCCAATTAAGCTCTCTGGAATTAACGGATCTATCTCTATAAATATTTTATTATTATTTTTTTTGGCAATGAATGATAACGAATTTTTAATTGTAAGAAATTCATCCATGAGGTTAAACGTCAATTTATCCAAAATGATTTTATTTTCTTCAATTTTATTAATCTGCAGAATATCATTTACTAATGACAGTAAGTAGCGTGCAGAAAATTTCAGGGAATTTAAGTGCGGGCTTTTAGAAAGCTCTTGATGCTCTTCTAAAAGCAGATCAGCAATACCAACTACTCCATATAAAGGAGTTCGTAATTCATGGCTTATTGTCGAAATAAACTGTGTCTTTAACAAAGCTGATTCTTGTGCTTTTTTATTAGCAACAACCAGCTCTTGATTTGCAAGCATTAAATCGGCATTTGATTTTAATCTGAATCTGTTGTTTTTAATTAATGAATTCAGGAAAAGCAGTAAAACAAAAATGGCAATAATAAAAAGTAAAACAATAATTCTTGATTTTTTTAAGCTTTGAAACTGTAAATCTTTTTCATTTTCAATTTTATCAATGGTTCTCTTATACTCATCTAACTGAAAATTAACCCCTTCAATATTTGCTTTTTCTAATTTTTCTTCTGCATAAATTTCATCATTAAGACGTGTATAGATTTGCAGATTCTCATAAGCTTCTTTATATTTTTTTAATTTTAATAAAAGCTTAGAGTATTCTAAATGCGAAAAAGACAAATCTGATTTTTCATCCAGCTCCTTTCCAAGCCGAATTGCTTCTTTAAAATAAAAATCAGCCTTTGCATCATCATTTTTAAAATTGGAATACATGCCATTAAGCATATTAAGCACAACAACCACATAATCTTTTTTATGCTTCTTATAATAAAGATTAATCTGCTTTAAACTTTCTTCCCCCTTTTGAAACTTGCCAATATCAAAAAGTGCCCAAGTTAAGTTAAGATTAGTAAAAGCCATTTGAGAGGAATCTGAAATATTTTTGCTGTGTTCAATTGCTTTCCGATAATAAAAAACGCCTTTATCGTACTTCTTTTTTTCAAAACAATACATATTCCCCAGATTATTATTAACCCTTTGTTTTATTGTATCATCCTGAGTTAGATTAGCATAACTTAAAGCCTTATCGTAGTAAAAAATAGCTTTATCAAATTCTGCCAAAGCATTAAAATTGGCAGCAACATTATTATAATTTTTTGCAATAAGAACATTATCTTTTATGTATATAGCTTGACGCAAAGCTAATCTTGAAATCAGTAAAGATTTTTCAAAATCTCCAGATTCCCTAAGCTTTGTCGCAGATCGAATTAATTTATTGATTTCTTTTTTAGAAGGCAGTTGAGTCTGTCCGAATAAAGTTGTCCCTAAAAAATTAAACCAAAAAATAATTAATAAAACTATCCTTATTGGGGGCATAATAGATGTTGTTTCCCCAAAAGTACACCAAAATATATAATTTTATGCCATTTATACTAAGAATCTTTTAAAGATGTATTTTTCTTACAAAAATAAAAAAAGCAGTTACTTTTTAATAGGTAACTGCTTTTTTCTTTTCTATTTTAAACTTCAACTTTTAAGCTGGCCGTTCAAAATAAAACACATCTATTTTATCTTTAATATTTTACTTTTCTTCTTCCCATTTATCCACTACTGATGTTGCCAGAGCGTTTCCTAAAACATTTGTGGCGCTTCTGAACATATCACAAAAGTGATCTATAGGCAATATTAATGCAATGCCTTCAATTGGAATTTTAAACATACCGCAAGTTGCTGCTACAACCACCAAACTCGCTCTAGGGACTCCTGCAATACCCTTACTGGTTAACATTAAAACAAAAAGCATTGTAAATTGAGTTGGATAATCAAGATGAACACCATAAGCTTGAGCAATAAAAATACCGGCAAAAGTCATATACATCATACTCCCGTCCAAATTAAAAGAGTACCCCAAAGGCAACATAAAAGAAACTATTTTATCTTTTACTCCAAACCGCTCTAATTCCTCGGTAAGTTTAGGAAAAACTGCCTCTGAACTTGTAGTTCCAAATGCTATAATCAATGGACCTATGATATGCTTTAACAATGTTTTCATTCTATTGCCCAGAAAAATGAATCCAATAGCAATAAGCACTAACCATAAAGTGCCGATACCTATAAGAAAAGAACCGAAAAATTTGAAATATGTAATGGCTAATTCCTGAAAATCTCTGACAGCGAATACTCCGGCAATTGCTCCAAAAACTCCTATTGGCGCAAATTTCATTACATAGTTTACCATTTTTAAAACGATATGTGAAGATCTGTCCAAAAAGTCTATAACCGGTTTTGCATATTCGCCCAATGAAGCCGCCGCCAATCCAAAGAATATAGAAAATATTACAATTTGTAAAATTTCATTAGTAGCCAATGCCTCAAAAAGGCTTTTGGGAACGATATGCTCTATAAAATTATCAAAAGATAAACTCTGCGTTTTTGCAGTTACATCCGAAACACTTGCTAAATCTATATTGGACAAATTTAATCCAACACCTGGCTGTAATAAATTCACATACAGCATTCCGATTAACAATGAAAAAAAAGAAGCCGTAAAAAACCATCCCAAGGCTTTTCCGCCAATTCTGCCAACTGCTTTTATGTCACCCAATTTTGCAATTCCAACCACCAAAGTTGTAAAGACTAATGGTGCAATAATCATTTGCACTAACCTAATAAAAATAGTAGCTAACATTTTTATTTTGGCACTAAATTCTTGCGCAGTTTCTACTACAGCAGAGTTATGAATTATGATGCCTAACACGGCTCCTAAGAGCATTGCAATAAGTATCTGACCAGTTAATCCTTTAAAAAATGATGTTTTTTTAGTTTCAGGCGTATTCATTTAATTAAATTCAAGGTTGATTTTCAATATTTAGCTCGTCAAAATACTGAATATATTTTTCTTCTTAAAACATCATCATTTTATAAAGCTGTCAGAAGGAATATTTGTTTTGAAATCATTTTCAGTTACAAATATGTTTTATTCAAAAGAAAGAAATCTGCCAAAACTATAGCTGCCATAGCTTCCACGATAGGAACTGCTCTTGGCACAACACAAGGATCGTGACGTCCTTTTCCAACCATCTCAGTAATATTCCCTTTGTTATCCAGCGATTCCTGTTTTTGCATTATAGTCGCCACCGGCTTGAAAGCTACTCGGAAATAAATATCCATCCCGTTGCTTATACCGCCTTGGATTCCTCCGGAAAGATTAGTTTTGGTAGTTCCGTCAGGATTGTACAAATCATTGTGCTCGCTACCTTTCATTTTAACACCTTCAAAACCGCTTCCAAATTCAAAACCTTTTACAGCATTGATAGAAAGCATAGCTTTTCCTAATTCGGCATGCAGTTTATCAAATACAGGCTCTCCTAAACCAATAGGCACATTTTGAATCACGCAGGTAACTGTCCCTCCTACTGTGTCTCCTTCTTTACGAATCTGACGAATATATTCTTCCATAACTGCAGCAGATTCTTCGTCTGGACAGCGAACTGGATTACTTTCTATTTTAGAAAAATCCAATTCCTGATAAGGTTTTTCAAGAAAAATTGGCCCTACAGAGGAAACATAAGCATTGAACTTTATTTCAGGCAGCATTTGCTTTGCAATCGCACCTGCTACAACTCTGCTTGCAGTTTCACGTGCAGAGCTTCGGCCACCGCCTCTGTAATCGCGGAAACCATATTTTTTATCATAAACATAATCAGCATGACTTGGTCTGTAATTATCTTTAATATGTGAATAATCGTCTGATTTTTGATTGGTATTCGGAATAATAAAACCAATTGGCGTACCTGTGGTTCTGCCTTCAAAAATTCCAGATAAAAACTGTACATCATCTGGTTCTTTACGCTGTGTAACTATCGCAGACTGACCTGGCTTTCTTCTCGACATTTCAAATTGAATTGCCTCCAGATCCAGCTGAATTCCTGATGGACAACCATCAATAATACCGCCCAAAGCTTCTCCATGGGATTCTCCAAAAGTGGTTACTCTATATAGTGTTCCGTAACTATTTCCTGCCATTGTATAAAATTTTAGGCAAATGTAAGTTTTATGAATTAAACTAAAAATTATAAATTAGTAATATTTCAGATAAAGCACATATAATATTGTTGCAAATTTCATTGGTTTTAATGTAAGCGAATAATAAGTTCTTAAATTTATAAATTATCCTTTATAACTTAAACCTGATTATTATTTTTAGAACAGAAAGACAAGGTATTTTCAGCAAGTATCATACCGCTTTCCGTTGCAAACAAAGTTCATTGAACTCCTATGGAAATAAATGTATTGTGAAGTAATCTCATGAGCCGAATACTTGTAAGATTGTAATTATTATTATCTATATTTGAAAATAAAGAAATCGGGACACTTATCAGACAAAGCTAACCATATTTAGGTGGATAGATCTGATTTTGTCAGATCTAAAAACGAGCTAGTAAACATTACCGAGCGCCACAAAAATATTAAAGTGGCAAATATTTAAAGAAATGAATAATGCCACATATTTATAGAATTGATAGTAGAATTAATATCGTAAAAAAACTTATTGAACCTTTTCAATTACAGTTAAATGAAATTGTAGAATCTGTTAAAATCCAAGGTAATGAATACTGGGATATCCTATATGCTGACGACACAGAACATTTTGTAGGCACGGTCTTTATCATTTTACAAAACTATATTAATAGTAGTATATCTGATTTATATCCAGAATTAGAAAAAATACATTTAAAATATTCACTCGGTACAAAAATTGAGAATACACAATCAACAAAAATTCAACTCATAGTTTCTATTGCGAATTATTATAAACATAGAGATTTACCATCTGTCTTACATAAATACACTTCAAATACTTTAAATGATTTAGGTATTGAATATAAGTATTTTTATGATGAGCAAAATGATAAATATTTTCACGAAGTTGGTTCTAATTCACCTGTATTTACAGGATTTACAAAGTTATCTGACTCTTGGAACTTCAATGACGTGATAGATGCAGTTTCCATATGGCGTGAAAATATGTGGGAGATTGAAGAGAAGTAAGTAACGTCTACTAACCCTCACTAACCAAAATAGCTGGATTTTTCTGACTTGAACGTTCGGTTTTCACGAAGAAACATTATCTTTAGCAGAGAGAACTAAGTCCGCTTTTACGCCACTTTGGTTAGCGAGCTAACGTTATGTTTCATTTACAGCAAAAAACGGTAAAAATGATGTTTTTAAAATGAAAACGGAAAATATAACATCTGAAAAAATTCAAAAAATAATACTTGAAAAGTACACAGGAAGCTTTATGAATAATTCCAAGTGGGTAAAGTTAATTCGAAAAATTGTTGAAAATTTCGACGTTATCAAAAAGTGTACTGTTAAGCTTATATATGATGATGAAATCAGATTATTGAACATAACTGGAGATGAACAATACGATTTAGATTTTTACTCAAACTCAATGGAAGGAATGTTAACTAATCCAATCGTTCCCGGCTGGACAGTTTACAAAGAAATCGAATGGATAAGTTTTCCTTACGATGCTGAAGTAGTACAGGATATATTGAAGATAAAGGAACAAATTCAAATGCTTGGTGAATTTAATGATGAATTAACAGATAACTATTATCGAATTTATGCGTACAAATAAACGTGCCATAACAGCTACAACAACGGATTTGGGCAATTGCCTTAATGGGAAGTTGGTTTTGTATTTGGGATGATTTACTTTGCCTGTTCGCTATCTCGGGTAGCAAATTCTAATAATAGGATAAATTTAGTCCCAAACCCAATCTAATATTAAGATATAAGACCATTCTCAATCCAAAACACAATAAAAAATCCATTCGTTATGCGAATGGATTTTTTATATAATACCTTTTTCGTTTATTTGTATTTATTAATTGCTTTAAGATATAGTTCCTCATAGATTGGCAGAATATTTTTAATATCAAATTGCTCTGCAACATGCAGTGCATTCTTTTTAAATTCTCTAAGAACACTATCGTCAATTAAAATTTTCAATGCATTTTTGGCCATTTCATTGACATCTCCAACATCACTCAAATAACCCGAAACACCATCATTATTTACTTCAGGTAAACCTCCCGAATTACTTGATATTACGGGAACTCCGCAAGCCATTGCTTCAAGTGCGGCCAAACCAAAACTTTCGGTTTCCGAGGGCAAAAGAAACAAATCTGTGAGGCATAAAATCCGGTCAATTTCATTGCTGTTCCCAAAAAAAATCACTTTATCCTGAATACCATATTTTCTGCACATCTTTTCGGCCTTTTCTTTTTCGGGACCATCTCCTACCATCATTAATTTGGCTGGAATTTCTTTTTGAATTTTATAGAATATTTTAATGATATCAGGAATTCGCTTTACTTTTCTAAAATTACTGATATGCGTAATGATTCTTTCATTATCATTGGCCATCACCGAACGGCTGCAGGGAATTGCAGGATCATATTCATTTTTATTTAATTCAATAAAATTTGGAATGACCTGAATCTTATTTTTTATATTGAATAATTTTAAAGTGTCATCTTTCAGACTTTGAGAAACTGAAGTCACATAATCCGATTTATTAATGCTAAAAGTAACTGCAGGCTTGTAAAAAGGATGATTCCCTACCAAAGTAATATCGGTTCCGTGAAGTGTAGTTACCATAGGAATATCAATTCCTTCGTCTTTGAGCATTTGTTTAGCCATATAGCCCGCATAAGCATGCGGAATGGCATAATGAACATGCAATAATTCTATTTTGTATAATTTTACCATATCCACCAGTTTGCTTGACAAAGCCAGTTCATAAGGCTGAAAATGAAAAAGCGGATATTCTGGAACGATTACTTCATGATAATGAACATTCGGATTTAACAATGCCAATCTCACCGGCTGACTATAGGTTATGAAATGAATTTCGTGTCCTCTTCTAGCTAATTCTAAACCTAATTCTGTTGCAACTACACCACTTCCGCCAAAAGTAGGATAACAGACAATTGCTATTCTCATATGCTTTTCTAATTGTTTTTTGGTTGTCATATATGATTTACAGATTACCATCGATGCAGTACTGCATTAAGGTTATGCTCTTTTCCTATATGACTTTTTAGTGTAACGAAAGTAAGGAGATTAGACGGGGTTTTTTACGAAAAAAAAGTTAAATTTTAACATTTTTCAAGCTTAGTTTCAAATGCCAAACAGTATTAATTTATTCCTTTTTTGCATGAGGGGTTGCAGTGGAGCTCTTTTTATATTTGGTCTCGTTTAAAAAACGAGACCAAATATAAAAAAGCGGGAACGTAAAACCCGGCCCGGAGTTTTTTACGGTGGGGCACGCACGCACAAACATAAATCAAGTAACTAAGTAAATCAAAATGCTGTTTACTTTAAGAAATATCAAATAAACAGAAGTTACTCCCAGAGCTTTTTTTGGTGAGGAGCTCTTTTTTTATTAATCCATTTATTCAATTTATAACATAGAAAAGCTGAACCACTACCTACAATGGCGCCTGCTAAAACATCTGTCGGATAATGTACGCCCAAGTACATACGGGAATAGCCAACTGCACCAGCCCATAAGAAAGACGGAGCAATAACATACCATTTCGGATATGCCATACTCAGTGAGGTTGCTGTTGAAAACGCAGAAGAAGTATGAGCTGAAGGAAAAGAATAGCTAGATTCTAAAGTAACATTCTCTATTTCAGGATACGTTTCATAAGGTCTATCCCTCTTGGTGATGCTTTTTAAAGCCAAAGAAATAAATGCCGAAGCGGCTAAAGATTCGCCAATAAAAATTGCCTTTTTCTTTGTGGTACTATCTTTTTCTATCAATCCAACCGCATAAATAATTATTGGAGTGCCAACACTGACAGGCATGGCACTATTGGTAATCCCAACCATTGTTGATTCAAGGCTGGTATTCCTGTTTAGATTTATTTTTTTTAAAAGATCAATATCCGAATTTTGGGCATTTGAAATTGAAAAACAAAAAAAGAATATAGAGAAGAAAATAAATTTTGACATATTTCGTCTTTTATTGAATTAAAAAAAACGGCTATGCCAGCTGTCCAAAGCAGGAACTTCCCAAGATTCGTTAAACTCTTCAATATTGTTAACCAGATTATTAAAAACAATTGTGTTTTCGGTAACGGCTTTATCTTTAACCATTTTTTTAAAATCAATCAATGGTTTGTGTGCAATGTGATCTCCAAGCTTGAAAGTTACATTCATTTTATCCAATAGATCAACATTATATTTTTTTTCCAAGCTTTGAATAAATTCTACTGAAGAATCAATAGAACAGCCTGTTGCCGCTTGCACTTCCTGATTTACTGCTATAATAATAAAACGGTTATACTTCAATAAATAAGAAGATTCAAGACTGGTCCCGTGTGCAGCCCATTCGTTAAGAAAGGATTGCAGGTCAGTTTCAATTTCAGAAAACTCGGCATCCGAAAATTTTCTATTCGATTGATAAATCCAAATTTTAGATTCTCCGGGTAAATTTTCAAAAGGAACGTACATGTTTTTTAATTTAAAATTTTAATTTAAGACTTGAAAATTACAAATCCTGGGCATTAGCAATTAATTCAGCAATATCCATTACTTTAACGTCATCTTCTCTTTCTTTATTTTTAACGCCGTCAGTTAACATTGTGTTACAAAAAGGACAGCCCGCCGCGATAATGTTTGGTTGCGTCTCAAGAGCATCTTCTGTTCTTTCTATATTAATTTCTTTATTACCTGGTTCGGCATCTTTAAACATTTGCGCGCCCCCAGCTCCACAACACAATCCATTAGCCTTTGATCGCTTCATTTCAATCAATTCAGCATCCAATTTTTGAATTAAATCTCTTGGTGCTTCATATACATTATTGGCTCTGCCTAAATAACAAGGATCGTGAAAAGCAATTCGTTTCCCTTTAAATTGCCCGCCTTCAATCGTTAATCGGCCAGAATCTAATAATGATTTAAGGAATTCAGTATGGTGCACTACTTCATAATGACCACCAAGTTCCGGATATTCATTTTTCAGAGTATTGAAACAATGCGGGCAGGCAGTAACAATTTTTTTAGCTTCGTAGGCATTTAGCACTTCGATATTCATCATGGCCTGCATTTGAAACAAAAACTCATTTCCTGCTCTTTTTGCAGGATCTCCAGTACAGCTTTCTTCGGTACCAAGAACTGCAAAAGAAACATTGGCACGATTCAATATTCGGACAAATGCTTTGGTTATTTTTTTTGCTCTATCGTCAAAACTTCCTGCACAACCTACCCAAAATAAAACTTCTGGCTGTTTTCCTTGGGCTAGCATTTCGGCCATTGTCGGCACTATTAAATTTTCTGACATTTCTTTTTGTTTAATCGTTGATTTGTTTATTTGTTGAATCGGCAAATCAGTTAAACGATTTACTAATTAAACAGTTAAACTATTATTCATTTTTCCAATTCAAACGGTCTTGCTGGCTGTATTGCCAAGGAGCGCCATTATTTTCAATATTAGTCATCATGGCATTTATAGGCATTGGAGCAGCACTTTGTTCCATTACAAGATAACGTCTCATATCCATAATAATTGAAAGCGGGCTAATGTTTACAGGACATTCCTCTACACATGCATTACACGAAGTACAAGCCCACAATTCCTCTGGAGTAATATAATCATTTAATAAAGTTTTATTATCTGGTACAAAAACACCTTTGTTTGCATCTATATTTCTACCGACTTCTTCAATTCTGTCTCTAGTATCCATCATAATTTTACGCGGAGACAATTTTTTGCCAGTTTGATTTGCCGGACAGGATGAAGTACAACGGCCACATTCTGTACAGGTGTAGGCATTCAATAATTGAACCCAATTTAAATCTTGAATATCACTGGCTCCAAACTTACTTGGAGCTTCATTTTCTGAAACTGGAGCTGCCGCAAATGGATCTGCATTTGGATCCATCATTAGTTTAACTTCGGCAGTTACAGAAGCTAAATTATCAAATTGTCCTTGCGGATTTAAATTGGCAAAATAAGTGTTTGGGAAAGCCAATAAAATATGAAGGTGTTTTGAAAAATATAAATAATTCATGAAAACCAAAATTCCAACAATGTGAAGCCACCAAAAACCTTCATTAAGCAGCATCACCAGCTCATTAGACATTCCATTAAAAACTGGAGCTATAAATTGACTTATTGGAAAAGATCCTGCTTTTATAAAATGAGAAAAACCTCCAGGCACATTTTGCAGATGCAGATCGGAAGCATTCATCAATAAAAACAAAATCATTAAAGTAATTTCAAAATATAAAATGTAATTGGCGTCACCTTTTGGCCAGCCTTTTAAATCCGAATGAATAAATCTTTTCAGCTTAATAACATTTCTTCTTATCAAAAATACTGTTACAGAAAATAGAACCAAAATGGCTAGAATTTCAAAAGAGCCAATTAATACATCATAAACAACTCCGATAGGAGCAAAAATTCTATGAGTTCCAAATAAACCGTCAATGATAATTTCCAATAATTCAATGTTGATAATAATAAAACCAACATACACTATAATATGCAGTATTCCAGCAATGGGACGCTTTACCATTTTGGATTGTCCAAGCGCAATCATAGCCATATTTCTCCATCTTGCTTTTGCATTATCAGTACGATTAACTGCAATGCCAAGATTAATATTTCTAATGATTTTTTTGACATTCAAATAAAAATATCCGAATCCAATAATCAATACAATGGCAAATAAAACATTACTAAGATAAGTCATGAAATTAGTTTTTTACTTTTGTTATAGAATCGTTTGGAGCAGCATACGGCTTATTTTTTTTGCCAAAAACAGAAACATTTACATAACGGGTTGGGTTCAGTCTTACATCCTGCAAAAGCAGCTCCAATTCTCTTGAAGTTTTTGCTAAATTTCCATATAAGGCATCATCTTTCATTAATTTACCCATTGTGCCTTTACCAGACTCTATGCCTTTCATTATGCCATCAACCTTAGTCAGTGTTGCATTCAAATTCCTAACGGTAAGACCTAAATCTGCTTTATTCAAAGAATCTGAAATCTTTACAAAATTATCCGAAACTTTATTAAAATTAGAAACTACTCCTTTCAGCTCTCCTTTATTTTCTTCTAAAATTACATTTGCATTCGATGCGGCTTTATGGAATTGCTCTATAGTTGCACTAAGTTCCGCTAAGCTCTTTTTTAAGTCCGCTTTGCCTTTGGTATCTAAAACTTCATTGAAACTAACAATTAACTGATCAGCGCTAGTCATTAATTTTTCAACTTTAGCCATAACTGGACTAACTTTGTCGCCTAGTGAGTCCATCAAACCCGATTGAATAACACCTTTTAGATAATCACCATTCTCAGCAATATTTTTATCTGTATAATCAGGACGAATAGCTAATTGCTTACCGCCAATTAGACTAGCGTCATAAATAGCTATTGTACTTGATTTAGATATTGGAAAATCTGTATTTACTTGTAATTCGACCAATAAAGTGCCTTTTTCAGTTATTGATATTCTTTTTACTTTCCCAATAATAAGTCCATTTATAGTTACAGGAGCTGATGGTGCAAGTCCCTCTACATTTTTATATTCTGAATAAAAAGTTTTGTAACTATTAAAAAGGTCTTTTCCTTTTAAATAACTGTATCCCCAAATGAATAATAAAATTGATGTTATAACTAAAATAGCAGTCTTTATTTCTCTTGTAATTTTCAAAATTTTTGTTTTTTTTAATGGGTAAATTTAATATAAAATATTCGAACTAATAATTATTTGATTGCTTCTTGAATGCTTATTTTTTTTCCGTTTTTGAATGCAATTAAAAAAGCTGAATCATATCCTTTGGATTTCACTATTTTCAATTGATTTTTGGCATTTTCATAGTCGGAAGTTTCTCCATAAAAGTATTTATAAACATTATCTTCATATACTGAAGACACATTTTTTAGTCCTTTAAAATTTTTAGACTGTAAGGCTAATTTATTCTTACTGGCTGCAAATTGGATTTTGAAAATTGAACCTAGAGTGTCCTTTTTAACAACCACTTTATCAATCGACTGGTTTTCAGTATTTTTAACAAGATTACCGCTAAGTATTTGTGAAGATTTTATGTCAAAATTTCCCATTCCCCTATCTTCAAAATTTTCATTTTTATAACTTACTATAGCATCTGCAATAGCTTTGGCAATATCATTTTGGCCATTTTCGGATTCTAGAAAAGATATATCAATCGGACTAGAAATAAAACCAATCTCAATTAAGACTCCAGGCATAACAGATGCGTCCAAAACCCATAGAGGTTCTTGTTTTATTCCTCTTGATTTTATCCCAGAAGAATTTGAAAAATTCTTCTGTATCTTATTTGCAAAACCAATACTGCTCGTTAAATTATTTTCTTGCACCATTTTCAACCCAATTAATGTTTCTGGGTTATTTGGGTCAAAACCCTTATATGCTTTCTTGTAATTATCTTCTAAAAAGATTACGGAGTTTTCTGCTTTTGAAACTTCAAAATTCATATTTGATCTTGACATCCCCATTACATAAGTCTCGCTTCCATTTGGCGCTGCACTTTTGTTTGAGTTGCAATGAATGGAGACAAATAAATTTGCATTAGCGCGATTCGCAATTTTTGCTCTTTCTCTAAGTTCAATGAACTCATCAGTTTTGCGAGTATGTATCAAATCAATACTCGGATTTTGTTCTAATATTTTACCAACTTTTAATGTAACGGCCAAGGTTATATCTTTTTCTTTATAGCTATTAGATTTTGACCTTGCTCCAGGATCTTTGCCGCCATGACCCGCATCCAAAACAACTTTGAATTTTGAAGTCGATTGTGCAAAGCTTGGAAATGATAAACTAAAGATTGTAAAAAATAAAGTTATAGTGATCTTAAATTCATTTTTTGAAAACATAATTTTAAAAGTTAATAATTATAAGACTTCATCATAAGTTTTACCATAAATGCATTTATTGGTGCCATCTTCAAAAACGAGCGAGACATTTTGCAATCCCATAAAATTTATTGGCTCCATCGCCAATTTATTTTTACTGCCAAAAAGCTGTATTTTATAAATTGAACCCAGAGTATCTTTTTTAATTAAGTTCTTAGTTTCCTTTGGAGTTTCAGAATCTTTTACAGGATTCTCTTTGAGTATTTGAGAAGGTTTTTCGCCTAAGGTTTCTGCTCCTCCATCACCAAAATATTCATATTTATAACTGATTATGGCATTAGCAATAGCTCTGGCAATATCATTTTGTCCATCCTCAGAATTTAACAATTCACCTTCTGTAGGATTAGAAATAAATCCTGTCTCAATTAAAACCCTAGGCATATAAGCTTTGTGCAAAACCATGAAAGGAGCTTGTTTCACACCTCCATGTCTTAATTTCTTACCTATTTTGGCAAATTCATCTTCAACTTTACTTGCCAATGCAATACTGTTTTCCAAATATTCCTCCTGCATCAAAGTCATGCCAATCATTGTTTCTGGGGAGTTGGGATCATAACCTTCATATTTTTGTTTGTAATCTTTCTCCATCGTAATTACGGCATTTTCCTTTTTTGCCGCTTCAAGATTTGATGCAATTTTATTCATACCCATTACATAGGTTTCGGTACCATCGGCAGCGGTGTTTTTATTTGCATTTAAATGTATTGAAACAAAAATATTTGAATCAGCTCTATTGGCAATGTTAGCACGCTCTACCAAATCAATAAAAACATCAGTTTTTCTAGTATATATAACATCTATTTTTGGATAAGATTCCAAAATTTTACCTACTTTCAAAACAATCGCCAATGCAATATTTTTCTCAACTCTTCCGCTATAATTCGCCCCAAAATCATGCGCTCCGTGACCCGCATCTAATGTGACTTTAAAATCATTGGACTGTCCATAAATATCGGACATTAACATCATTATTAAAAATGTAAATGCAATTTTTATATTTTTTGATATATCCATCTAATAGTTAATTTTATTACAAGAGTTCTATTATAAATTTATGTTTTGATTATTTTTGCCGAAAAATATAGTAATTTTGGCGCAAATATATTCGTGTCTTCATTTTACAAAAATAGCATTTAAACCTTTGCATACAAACTTATTTAATATCGTTTTACTATCAATTTTCCTATCTCTAGGTTGTTCTAATTTATATTCTCAAGATATAAAAAAGAAACAGACTTCTATTCCTGCTAATAAACAAGAAGTTAAGAAACCTATTAATGATACGTCAGATAAAAACCCTAAAGCTGAAACCCCTACCGATACTGTCAAATTAGACACAATTAAAGTTAAAAAAGCTTTCCTGAACGGGCAGGTAAAATACAAAGCTGATGACTATGCAAAAATTGAGCAAAAGAAAAAGCTCATTACTTTATATGATAAAGCTGAATTATATTACCAAGATGTTGAATTGAAATCAGGTATTATTGTCCTAAATTATGAAAAAAACGAGGTCTATGCAGGCCGAATTAAAGATTCTCTTGGCAATTACACCCAATTTCCAAATTTCAAACAAGGGTCAAATGAAATACAACCAGATTCTATACGCTTTAATTTCAAAACAAAAAAAGCTTTAATTTGGAATTCCAGGACTACTCAAGGGGAATTTAATGTTAAAGCGGCAATTACCAAAAAAGAAAATGATTCTGTTTACTTTCTTAAAGGCGCTAGATTTACTACAGCAAAAGACGTTGATAATCCTGAATATTATTTTCAAACCAATAAAATAAAATTTATTCCGGGTAAAAAAATCATAACTGGTTCTACCTACATGGTCATTGCTGGAGTTCCAACCCCAATATACATGCCTTTTGCTTATTTTCCATTATCAAAAGAAACAAGCGTATCGGGAATTATCCTGCCTTCTTATAATGATTCTAATACCAAAGGTTTTTCACTGCAAAACGGAGGTTATTATTTTGCGCTAAGCGACCATTACAATTTAACCGTTGTTGGAGATTACTACACCAATGGAAGTTATGCATTGGGAATGCAGTCATCATATGCGAACAGATACCATTTTCAAGGAAACTTTAATGTTAGATTCGAGAACAATATTATTAGTGAAAGAGGATATCCTGATTATTCTAAAACAAAAATATACAATATTCAATGGTCGCATTCACAAGACTCAAAAGCGAATCCAAACTCAACATTTTCTGCTTCTGTGAATTTAGGAAGCAGTGAATACTTCAAAAAAACCATCAATCAAGTCAATGTTGGATCTTCATTAAACAACTCATTGAGTTCTTCAATCTCATATAGCACAGTATTTCATTCAGTACCAGAAAGCAGAATGTCGCTTACAGCAACTCACTCTCAAAATACAAATACAAAAGTGATTAATATGACCCTTCCTACGCTGCAATTTAGCGTTGACCGTATTTATCCGTTTGCAAAAAATGATGGAGCAAAAAAAGGTTTTATCAAGAATGTAAATTTGCAGTACAACTTAAATGGAAAAAACAGCTTCATTACAACTGATTCACTGTTTTTTAAACCCCAAATGTTCCAAAATGCTGATATTGGATTTCAGCATTCCATTCCTTTAAGCACCAACTTTAAAGTCTTTAAATATTTTAGCGTTTCAACATCTTTAAACTATGATGAAGTTTGGTATTTTAAAACTATCGAAAAACATTATGACAATCAATTAGCTAAAGTGATTACTAACGATGTAAAAGGTTTTGATGCTTTTAGAACATATTCTTCATCAACCAGTATAGGAACGACAATTTATGGAACTTTTAATTTTGGTGATGATAAAAAAATAAAATCAATCAGACATGTAATGAGACCTGCAATTTCTCATAGTTACACTCCGAGTTTTGAAAAATATTATGATACCTATGCAATTGACGGCAGCGGTGGGATGCAAAAAGATTACACCCGATTTGAAGGCGGTATGTATGGATCACCCGGCCTTAATAGTTCTAATTCCATTGGATTCAACCTTAGCAATACTTTTGAAGCAAAAGTTGCCGACAAGGATACTACCAAAACCGAAGCAAAAAAAATAATGCTTTTGAACAACTTAAATTTTTCTACCAGTTATGACGTAAATGCCAAAACGCTTGCATGGGCTCCCGTAAGAGTAAGCGGTGGAACACAATTTTTTGACAATAAACTGAGCGCTAATTTTGGAACAACTTTGGATCCTTATGCAATTGATAATTCAGGAAACAGAATCAATACCTTCAATATCAATAATGGCGGCAGTCTTTTTAGAATGACAAGCGCAAATTTAACAATGAATTACTCTCTAACCAGCAAAGGTGATAAAAAAGAAAAAAAGGACTCGCAGGCTGCAAGAAACGGAGGCCGGGAAGATGATTTGTTTGGTTCAGATATCGATACGGGAAGCTATAGAAAAAACAGTCAATTTGACGATGATAATAAAAATGAAGACGCCGTTACTGAATTCTTTAGATCAAAACTGCCTTGGGATATGACATTTGCCTATTC
The DNA here is from genome assembly GCF_056403035.1 of Flavobacterium sp. P3_A6. NCBI lineage: Bacteria > Pseudomonadati > Bacteroidota > Flavobacteriia > Flavobacteriales > Flavobacteriaceae > Flavobacterium > Flavobacterium sp. P3_A6. The sequence goes on from NZ_JBFUGG010000011.1 coordinate 54,568, forward strand.
CTTAACCTATGGAAATAACAATAGAGAGAAAAAAATAACTGGAAATTCCATTATGATTTCGGCTAATACTGATTTAACTCCAAAATGGAAAGCAGGTATTTCTACAGGTTTTGATTTTGTTCAAAAAGGTGTTACTTTTACTCAATTGCGTTTTGAAAGAGATTTAATGAGCTGGAGAATGGATTTTAACTGGACTCCATTTGGAACAAATACAAGCTGGAATTTCTATATCGGAATCAAATCAGGCGTTCTTAGTGATATTAAGTGGGAAAAAAGAAAGCAAAACTTCTAGACTTCATTTAATTTAGCTGTAGCTAATTCTCCAAATATGACAAATATTTATCTTTAATCCTGATTGCTCAATTGCTCTCGTAATTGCATTTGTTTTTTTCTTAAAAAAAGTAAAAATAAAGTACAGAGTAAGAACCATATTTACTAAAAATACCTAATGCGATTGCTTCTGAAATATTATATAATTTAAAAATCATTCTCATATGAAGACAATAATCTATACCGAAAAAGCTCCAGCACCGATTGGCCCATACAACCAGGCTGTTTTAAAAGGGAATACTTTATATACATCTGGTCAAATTGCGCTAAATCCCGCTACAATGGAATTAGTGGTAGACAACATTGAATCGGAAACGAAACAAGTGATGGAAAATATGAAAGCTGTTCTTGAAGCTGCAGGAATGACTTTTGAAAATGTAGTAAAGACTTCCATTTTTATTTCAGATATGAACGATTTTGGAAAAATCAATACTGTTTACGGATCGTATTTTAATGAAAAAACCGCTCCAGCTCGTGAAACGGTTCAAGTGGCATGTTTGCCAAAAAATGTAAATGTAGAAATCTCTATGATTGCAGTGCTATAGCATTTATTAACAATTGCGCTGTTGCTTCATTTGTTGCTAACGGTACATTGTGTACGTCGCAAACACGTATAAGCATGTTAACATCTGCTTCGTGTGGGTGGCTTGAAAGAGGATCTTTAAAGAATAAAACCATCTGTGTTTTACCCTCGGCAACCCTTCCGGCGATTTGTGCATCACCTCCTAGCGGACCCGAAAGCATTCTTCTGGTTTTAAAACCTGCTTCTTCAGCTCTGCCTCCGGTAGTTCCTGTTGCTATAAACTGTATCTTTTCCTGTTGCAGCACTTCACGATTTTTAATCAGAAATTTTACAATATCTTCTTTTTTTCCGTCATGAGCAATAATTGCGATCTCCATACCTTAACTATTTGCTACGTGATAAGCAATTAAACCATCGATAGGTCTTCTTAATACATTGCCTAACTGCAGTTCATACTTTTCGAAAATTTCAGCTAATTCTTCTTTTAAATAAAAAGCAATAGAACCAACAAAATGCACTGGCACTTCCTTACAGTTTTCATACTGCTTAATATAATTTTTAATAAAAGATTTCATTGCCTTAAATATTATCTTACGGCAAAATTCATGTTCTTTGTGCTGAATTAAAAATTTAGCAAAAGTGGCAAGATAAGCATTTGGGTTTGGCTCTTTGTATAATTTATTTTTGATGTAATCAGGTTCCAAATTATATTCTTTTTCAAAAACTTCAGCCAATTCTTTTGGCATTTTATTAAAATAGTATTTTCTGATTAACTCTTTTCCAAAAACATTACCGCTGCAATCGTCCATTGCAATATAACCTAATGACTGTACTTTTTGCTCTAAAACAGCACCATTAAAGTAACTGCAGTTTGAACCTGTGCCAAGAATGCCAACAATTGCACTTTCTCCTTTTGGAGTAGTCGCAAAAACAGCTGCATAAGTATCTTCTTCAACAACCACTATAGCATTCGAAAAATATTCTCTGAAAATTTCAGAAAGCATTCTTTTCATTCTGTCTGTTCCGCAGCCTGCACCATAGAAAAATAAGTGTGTAGCAGTTTTTTTATTCTGTAATATATCAAAACGGTCATTTAAGCGTTCAACAATTTCATCACCGTTTAGAATTTCTGGATTTAAACCTAATGTTTGTGTGGTAAACATAACTTTTCCGTCATCATCTATCGCAATCCAATCTGCTTTAGTAGAACCACTGTCAACTATTAATTTCATATTATTTGGTTTGTTTTATTGGTTTATGGTTTTTTGTTTTCCATAACTGCAGCAGTATTTTTTAAAGATACCTAAGAAAACAAAATAACAAAATCCCATTAATTTAAAATTAATGGGATCTCGTAAAATTATAATTTTTATTTTAATGAAGAGATATGAACAGCCAAATCAATTAATTTGCTTGAATATCCGTATTCATTATCATACCAAGATACCAATTTAAAGAAAGTTGAATTTAAACCAATTCCTGCAGTAGCATCAATGATTGAAGTTCTTTTATCAGAAATAAAATCTTGAGATACAACAGCATCTTCAGTATACCCTAAGATACCTTTCAATGAAGTTTCAGAAGCATTTTTCAAAACAGCCATAATTTCTTCATAAGAAGTTTCTTTGGCAACTTTTACAGTTAAATCTACTGTAGAAACGTCAGCAGTAGGAACACGGAAAGCCATACCTGTTAATTTTCCATTCAATTCTGGAATAACTTTTCCAACCGCTTTTGCAGCTCCAGTTGATGAAGGAATAATATTTATTGCTGCAGCACGACCGCCTCTCCAGTCTTTTCTAGAAGGTCCGTCAGCAGTCATTTGAGTTGAAGTTGTAGCGTGAACAGTTGTCATTAAAGCTTCAACAATTCCAAAATTATCATGAATAACTTTAGCCAAAGGAGCTAAACAGTTTGTAGTACAAGATGCGTTAGAAACAACTAGATCAGAAGCTTTTGCAGTTTCGTGGTTAACTCCCATTACAAACATTGGAGCATCTGCAGATGGAGCAGAGATAATTACTTTTTTAGCACCGCCTTTAATGTGCTCATTTGCAGTTTCAATAGTTGTGAAGATACCTGTACACTCAGCTACTACATCAACATCAACTTCATTCCATTTCAAATCTGCTGGATTTCTTTCGGCAGTGATACGGATATTTCTTCCGTTTACATAAAGTTTTCCTTCTTTAACTTCTACAGTTCCGTCAAAACGACCGTGAACTGAATCATATTTTAACAAATAAGCTAAATGATCAACATCTAATAAATCGTTGATTGCCACAACTTCTATATTATCTCTGTTGAAAGATTCTCTGAAAACAATTCTTCCAATTCTACCAAATCCGTTTATTCCTAATTTTACTTTTGACATTGTATTTAATTTAAATTATTTTTATTTTATTTTACTTTCTTTTTTTTCGATTTTATATCGACATAATATCTGATACGCGAAGTAATTCCTGATCAATTTCTGTATGTCCTTTAATAGCTTGTTCTAAAGGTGTAAGTGCTATTTTATCAGCCAATAAACCAACCATATAGTTAGATTTTCCTTCTAATAAACATTCTACTGCTTTTACTCCCAAACGGCTGGCCAAAACTCTGTCAAAACATGACGGTGCTCCTCCGCGCTGCATGTGGCCTAATACAGATACACGCACATCATATTCGGGAAAATTTGACTCAACATAATCCTTTAACTCAAAAACCGTTTTACCAATTTTATCTCCTTCAGCAATTACAACTATACTTGATGATTTACCCGCTGCCTTGCTTTTTCTCAAAGAATCCAACAAACGATCTAATCCTAAATCCTCTTCTGGAATAAGAATTTCTTCAGCACCGGCACCAATACCGGCATTCAATGCTATATGCCCAGCATCACGTCCCATAACTTCAATAAGAAACAATCTGTTATGTGAACTGGCAGTATCACGAATTTTATCAATTACATCAACAACTGTATTTAAAGCAGTATCATAGCCCAAAGTATGGCTTGTGCCAAATATATCATTGTCAATAGTTCCAGGAATTCCCATTACTGGAAAATCATATTCTGAATTAAATAACAAAGCTCCTGTAAAAGAACCGTCACCGCCGATTACTACTAAAGCATCAATACCAGCTTTAACAAGGTTTTTATGAGCTTTTTCACGTCCTTCTGGAGTTTTAAAATCCATTGACCGTGCCGATTTTAAAATAGTCCCTCCTTTATTTACAATGTTATTTACGCTTCGGGGTCCCATTTCTTTAAAATCCCCTTCAATCATTCCTTGATAGCCTCTATAAATACCAACACATCCTATGTTATGAAAAGCACATGTTCGCACAACAGAACGAATAGCGGCATTCATTCCTGGAGAGTCTCCTCCAGAGGTAAGTACACCTATCTTTTTTATTGTTTTTGACATTTTTTTAAGTATTAAAGTGTAAATTTAGCAAATATCAAAGATATTTTAGGGGTGCTTTCTAAGATTTTAATAAAATAACTGAAATTCAAACGTTTTCGTTGATAAGTTTTCTTTATTAGAAAAAAGCTTCTAAATATTTCTTTTTTTAACCAAACTATTGGCTGTAGGATTAACTTTCTTATAAATTCATTTTCCCAAAAAAAAAATACAAATTTGCTGTTTTCGAATACTTTTTTAATATATAAAAATGAAATAAACGATAAAACTAAAAAAGACCTAAAAACAATCAATAAGTTTCTAAAAAAACAGAAACTTAAAAACTAATCGTCCTCGGGAAGAACAGCGTCCTGATTAACTTTTGGTTTGTCTGTATTTGGAGTTACTGGTTTTGTAAATTTTATAAAATCTGGATTTAAATTAGAATCAGAGTCAGTTTCTTTTACATTCTCTTTGTCCTTCTTTTTATTTAATTTATTGTTCTTAAACATTTTATCCACTAATTCGCTAAAAGTATCAAAATCGACCTCATAAGAAATACCAACACCTTGGGTATATCCTATGTCTTGACCTATATAATTGATATCGTTTTCCTTATTAAAGAAGTGCAGATTAAAAGAGCCATCCTCATTCATTCTGTATTTAATATCAATATCACCAACAACTGAGGATTCATGAACCCCTCCAAATGGGACACCAATTTTTCCATTTATAGTAATTCTTTCATTCACTTTTGAAGAAACAATTGCTTCAACTCTGCCATCGGTTTGTGAACTTGGCCTATTATCAGGAGAAACAACATTAAAATTCATTCTAAACTTTTCGTCATTTGAAGATACAATACTGCCCAACATACCCGAAGCCGTTTCATACAAACTCGAGGATACCGCTTGACTGGAACCGTCCTTACTTAAAAAACTCCCGGTTGACAATAAATACAAAGCTTGTGTCTGTCTTACATCTTTATCTGACAACTCAGATTCCAATTCAGATTTCATTACACTTTTAATCGTTGGAAAATCAATCATAAAATCTGGTTCCGGATGAGCCAAATCACCATGAATTCCAATAACTACTTCTACATCAATTTTTTTATTAACACTTGAATTCTCCAGTAACAAAGCAGGATTTGCAGATGTTTTATAAACAGCCTCAAGATTCAATTGCGCCCTCATAGGATTACCTTCCCAAACGATAGAGCCGCCTTTTTTAACGTTAAACTTTTTATCTATTAATCCGCCGTATTTAAAATTATAAGTTCCATCATAAGGCAAGAAATCTCCCCACATTCTAAAATCGCCCAAAGTATTTATTTTAAACAATAGATTTCCATTTCCTCTGCCTTTCATACCGTGCCCAGAATTTCTGTCCAAAATTACTTCAACCTCTGCGTTTGGCGTGATTTCTAAATCAAATTCTAATTCAAGTCCATTATAATTTCTATTCTTTTCAACTATACCTTTTTGCAGATTGAATTTTTCTTTAGGAGTAATAAAATGGATAAAGCTATTTTCACTGACACTTTCAGCATTGTTTATTGGTATTTTTAGAATGGTTCCCTTTTCAGATTTAGCATCTACCTTTATAAACAATCCGTTTGTGGGTCCTTTAATTGTCGCATTTCCATTAATAAAAGCGGTACCAAAATATGCCGCATCTTCACTGTCCTGAGTGTCTAAAACGAGGAATCTTTTTGAATTTATAGCCAAATCCAGCTTCCAATCCGAAAAATTCTTGTGTTCCACTACTCCATTCAAAGTACCGGTTGTCTTGTATTTTGTATCCGTCAGCGTATTATTCCTAAAAAGGAACTTTTCGTCAGTCAAATCAATAATCGTTCTGTCTTTTAAAGCATAATCAACATTTAAATAAGGTATGCTCAAGCCCCCGTCATTTACAAAAAGACGCCCGTTAATATCTGGTTTTTTTACCGTTCCTCCAATGGTTGCATTACCTGATACCTGTCCTCTTATATTAGAAATAACAGTACCTCCCAACGAACTCAAAGTAGCTAAGTTGAATCGGTCAAATTTAAAATTCAAATCAAATAATGTTTCTTTATTTACAATTTCAAAACTTCCATCAGCATTAAAGGATTCAAAGTCTTTATTTTCAATAGTTGAATATAAAGTGAATTTTTTGAGGTTCTCATCTCCTTTTATGTCAAATTTCAATACACCAAGATCATACTTATTGACTTTCAAATTATCAATGACTAATGAGGCTGTTGGTTTATAAACAAGTTTGTTTTGATTAAAATTAATTTTACCGTTTAAATTTCCATTAATATCAAAGCTTTCCTGAGCCGATGTTAATGCATTAATATCAAAATCCTTAAACTCCAGATTAATATCCTTATAGGAACTGCCTTTAAATTCTCCATTGAGCTTTATTTCTTGTTCTTTATTGGAAAGTATAAAATCATCAAGCTTAAAATCAGTTAATTTTTTATCAAAAACTAAGCGGTTATTAGATGAATTTTGTTCATTCAAAAACCACAAACTGTTTTTTAATTTAATCTCCGATTTACTAAAGCCAATTATATTTTTATTATCCTTATCAATAGTATGATATAAATCTAAATTAAAATAATCATCCCCTTTTGAACCTCCTTTAAATTCAGTACGGAAAAACAAAGTATCCTTTGAAGTAACATTGATTAAACTAAAATCCCGGATTTTATACATTTTAGTTTTAATGCTGTCCAATTCAATATAGGCATTATACAACGGATTCTTATTATCAATCGAAACCCGAATATTATCAAAAGAATTATCCGAAGCAGTTATAGTTGGTGAATTAAAATTAAACTTAAACTCATTGTTATCTGAATTAATAATTCCTTTTACTACCGTGTTTTCACTTATTTTCATTTCAGGAAAAAACATCTCAACAATTTTGTTATAAACTTCAAAATTAAATTTTAAGAACTGTCCTTTTCTAACTTTTACCGGCCTATAATTTGTATAAAGACTTCCCAAAGAATTTGAAATCAAACCTTTTAATTCTGCAAATTTAAATTTCCCAACTATAGTTCCATTAGTAATGTCAGGAGCCGTAATTTTTATGGTTCGGATTCTTTTTTCGTCAAAACTTGAATTTAAATTAAAATCATTAAATTGGTAAGTGCTTTTTGTATTAACATACGTAGCATTATTTATATAAATATTACCATGAAGATCCTCAATAGAATTTCCCTGCACATCGACAATAGCATCTCCCTTAAACTGAGATATTGTATCGCTTACAAAATTCAATTTGTGCAATTCTGCATTATCAACTTTTATCTGAAAATCATATTGGCTTTCTTTTTTGCTTAAATTAACCAACCCGTCAAAATTCATTTTCAAATTAGGGTCATTTACAATAATTGATCCTTTATATAATGGCAGTTTAAAATTACCGTTTATTTTTATGTTTTGATAATTATACCCATTATAAGCAATTTTAGATACATCCCCTTTTAAAGAAGTATCCAAATACTTTTCCGAAAATCCTTTCCCGTCAACATCTAAATTCAGACTTACTAAAGACAAATTTTTATTATCTAAAAGATTACCAATATTAAAATCATTCAAAACAACATACCCCTTATAGGCCGCTTTGTCGCTTTGATCCATATCTATAATCGTAAATTTAGCAGTTACCCCTCCCAAATCAGTTTTTGAAGTTAGATTTGCATGAATAGAAGTTGTAGTGACTTGTGTATTACCAACGAATGAAACATTTCCCAATTTCTTTATAATAACAGGGAGTTTTTTTCCTAATACATTGGGCAAAATGCCAACTAAATCAGTATAATTTGAATTTAAATGATCAAACTTCCCATTCATGTAGAATTTTTGATCCTTGTTACCCAAAAGATTTTTAAAATTTATAAAACCCATTAACCTTGTGCCGTTTTTATCATTTAGGCTTAAGTCCAAAAGCTTTAAATTATTCAGCGGTCCGGTAATATGGCTTCTAAGCTTAAAAACCCTATTTCTTCCCAATTCATTATAAAAACATCGAATATCATTCGTAGCTATTTTTGCCGATTTCAGTTTAAAATCAAACTCTACTTTATTTTCAAAATCTGAAAAATCTTCAATTTCATAATTCAGCGCAGCATAACCTTTAATAGTAGATTCTTCGGTTTTTAATTCCATTTTATCCAGTATCATGTGCTGTTGCGTGAAACTGTAATTCCCTTTTAAGTTTTTTATATACACTCCTCTATGATCCAAAAAAGACATTTTTTGAATATTCGCATATATTTCGGGGCCATAGATTTTGAGATTGGTAACTGAGATTTTTAATCGGGTAAAATCAACAGGTTTTGGTGTCTGATGATTCTCATTTATCAAAACAAATCTGCCGTTTGACAAATCAACACTCGTAGCAGTCAATAAAAATGGTTTCTTGGAAGGTGTTTTGCTTGTGCCAAAAGCATCTATAAAATAATCCAGATTTGTCTTTTTTTCCTTTTTATAGGTTTTTAGATTAAAAAGAACGCCATCCAGGTCTATATCACTGAAAATCAAATTACCATCCAGCATTTTTTTGAACCCTAGAATTGTTGTATTAATTCTTTTGGTGTAAATTAAAGTATCTTTATGATGATCAATAATTAAAACTTTTTTAATCTTAACGCCGCCAAAAAGAGTTAGCTGTACTTCATCGACATTCATGTGGATACCAAAGTCTTCATTTATACTTTTCATGAAATACTGTGCCAGATTTGTTTGAATAAAAGGCGTCGTAAGTGCTATAAAAAGTACTAACAAAAGTAATATTAGTCCAACGAAAGTACGGAATACTATTTTTTTAATCTTTTTGATACGTGTGTGTTTTTATTTTTTTGGTACAAATAAATAATTTGCCTTTAGAAATGGCAATATCTTAACTAAAAATCTTTAATTTTGGCCAGCTGTAAAAATACTCTTTTTATGGCAATACATCAAATATACTTCAAAAATCATCTGTATATATGCAAATTCCTGAGGTTTTTATACTTGCCATAGAAAGTTCATGCGATGATACTGCCGCCGCTGTATTGTGTAACGATAAAGTACTGTCTAATGTTGTGGCCAACCAGTTAATTCATAATCAGTATGGAGGTGTAGTTCCTGAATTAGCTTCGCGCGCGCATCAGCAAAACATTGTACCAGTTATCGAAGCCGCATTAAAAAAGGCTAATATCAAAAAAGAACAATTGTCAGCAATAGCTTTTACGCAAGGCCCTGGACTGATGGGGTCGCTTTTAGTAGGGAGCTCATTCGCAAAATCTATGGCTTTGGCATTAGGAATACCTCTTATTGCTGTAAATCATATGCATGCTCACATTTTGGCCCATTTTATAGATGAAGAAGGTTTTGATAAACCTGAGTTTCCTTTTTTGGCATTAACCATTAGTGGCGGACACACGCAAATTGTTAGAGTTGATGATTTTTTTGATTTGACAATCATAGGAGAAACCACTGATGATGCCGTTGGAGAAGCATTTGATAAAAGTGCCAAAATACTAGGACTTCCCTATCCTGGGGGACCTTTAGTTGATAAATATGCCCAATTGGGAAATCCAAAAGCTTTTCCTTTTACCAAACCAAAAGTTCCCGGATTAGACTTCAGTTTTTCCGGATTAAAAACCGCAATTTTATATTTTATTCAAAAGAAAAAAATTGAAAACTCTGCCTTTATAGAAGAAAATCTAAATGACATCTGCGCATCTGTTCAGTATACTATTATTGAAATTTTAATGGATAAATTAAAAATGGCCGTAAAGGAAACAGGCATTAAGCAGATTGCAATCGGAGGCGGTGTTTCAGCCAATTCCGGAATTCGAAATACTTTAAAAGCTACAGAAAATAAATACGGATGGAAAACATTTATTCCAAAGTTTGAATACACAACCGATAATGCTGCAATGATTGGAATTGTAGGTTACCAAAAGTTTTTATCTAAAAAATTTGAAACGGCAGATGTTGTTTCTAAAGCAAGAATACAATTTTAATTATGCAATTATTTTATAATCCAACAATAAACGAAGCTACCGAAACTTTTTCTTTTGATAAAGAAGAAAGCAAGCACATCATTAAAGTATTACGTAAAAAAGATGGAGATATTCTCCATGTTACTAATGGATTAGGATTATTATTTAAAACAGAAATCACTTTAGCGTCAGATAATAAATGCACTGTTCAAATAGTATTTGTTGAAAAAACCGAAACTCCAAAATACAAATTGCATCTTGCCGTTGCACCAACAAAAATGAATGACCGATACGAATGGTTTCTTGAAAAAGCTACCGAAATTGGCATACATGAAATCACCCCTATTATTTGTGACCGCTCTGAAAGAAAAGTAATTAATATCGAAAGATTTGAAAAAATCATTCTTTCAGCAATGAAACAATGCAATCAGCTGTACCTTCCGAAATTAAATCCTGCGGTTACTTTTAAAGAATTTTTAAAGGCAGAAAAAAACGGAACAGTATTAATTGCTCATTGCGAAGAAACCAATAAAAAAACGTTAAAATCTGTTGTCGCACCCAGCACTGATTATACAATACTAATTGGGCCAGAAGGTGATTTTTCGAACAAAGAAATTGAGCTGGCGCTTGGAAACAGCTATATTCCTGTATCTTTGGGAGAAACAAGATTAAGAACAGAAACAGCTGCTATTGTAGCTTGTCATAGTGTAGTCTTTACTAATGAAGATTAGATTTATATGAAAAAAGTATTGTTTGTATTATTATTCATTTCATTTCCTTGTTTCTCACAAGAAATCGCTTTACTAAAATACAATGGCGGTGGAGATTGGTATGCAAATCCAACCTCTTTGCCTAATCTGATAAAATTTTGCAATACCAATATACATACACGAATAAAATCGAAACCCAGAACGGTTGAACCAAGCAGTCCCGATTTGCTTTCCTATCCTTTTGTACACATGACAGGACATGGAAATGTTGTTTTTAACGATGCCGATGTAACTAATCTTAGAAAATATTTATTGGCTGGCGGATTTCTTCATATTGATGATAACTACGGAATGGATCAATACATCCGCAAGGAAATCAGAAAAATATTTCCTAATCAAGACTTAGTCGAAATTCCTACAAATCATCCTATATTCCAAAAACCATTTGTTTTTGCAAATGGTCTGCCTAAAATTCATGAACATGATGGCAAAAGACCTCAAGCTTTTGGAATTTTCATAGAAAATAAACTTGTATTGCTTTATACATACGAATGTGATCTTGGTGATGGCTGGGAAGATGCTGAAGTTCATAACGACCCTTTGGAAGTTCGCGAAAAAGCTTTAAAAATGGGGGCTAATATCATTAATTACATATTCACAAATTGATTTCCTCTTAAGGCACTTTTGCAAAATATTATTTTAACACATAGAAAAGTACATTTTCTTTCCACAAGCAATTTTTAAAAGGKCAGATATCTGATTTTCAACATACAAAAAATCTGTTTTTTTATATTAAAAAAATTACCCACGAGTTACATTATCAATTCATTAAATATAAAGTTAGAATATTTCTCTCTTTAAAAACATATTTTAACAAGTATAAAACTACTTTAAATTTTATTTTAATTTTACAAAAGGCTTTAAAATAAATTTTTAATAAAAATAAACCTACGTAATTACACCCAAATAACTGTTTTTAAACCCAGTAAAAACAATACTTTTTTAAAAAGCACCTAAATATATGTTGCAAAAATTTGTTATTCGTGCATTATTGTTATAAAATTGTAAAATAATTAACCAAATAAACATTTTTATAACAAAAACCAACACTTATGAAAAAATTAATTTTGTCAGCAGCGGCTGTACTTTTATTGTTTTCTTGTCAAAATGATCAAAATGAAACTGCAAATGAAACAAATGCTGTCACACAGCGAAAATGTGCCTCACAAGATGTTTTAGAACAACAGTTAAAKGCAGATCCGACATTGGCTATCCGAATGAATCAAATCGAAGCTTTTACACAAAATGCGTTATTAACAAAACGTCTTGTTAATGGAAAAGTTGTAATTCCTGTAATTGTAAACGTATTGTACAAAACTACAGCAGAAAACATATCGGATGCGCAGATAAAAACACAAATTGATGTATTAAACAAAGATTACACTGCTACAAACTCTGATTTCTCAAGTACACCCGCAGAATTTGCATCAGTTGCTGCGAACATTGGAATTACATTTGAATTAGTAAAAATCAACAGAAAATCTACGACAAAAACATCTTGGGGAACAAATGATGCCATGAAAAAAAACAGTCAAGGCGGACTGGCTCCAACATCACCAACAACAAACCTTAACTTATGGGTTTGCACCATCGGAGGAGGAATATTGGGCTATGCTCAATTTCCAGGAGGAGCTTCAGCTACAGACGGAGTTGTAATTGATTCTAAATACTTTGGATTATCTGGAACTGGAAGTTTTCCTTATAATTTAGGAAGAACTGCAACTCATGAAGTAGGACACTGGATGAACCTTAGACATATTTGGGGTGATGCATCCTGCGGAAACGATTTGGTTGCAGATACTCCTGTTGCTAAAACTTCAAACTTTGGAGTGCCAGCTTATCCATTCGTGAGTACATGTCTTCCTGCTCATAATGAAATGACAATGAACTACATGGACTACACTGATGACAGAGGCATGTTTATGTTTACTAATGGCCAAAAAGCAAGAATGACTGCTTTATTCGTTTCTGGTGGAGCAAGATCGGCTTTTGGAATATAATTCCTAATTTATTTTAGTTTTAAAAACTCGCTCCTTGTTAGCGAGTTTTTTTATCTTTATAACCTGAGCAGTTCAATAATTTTGGTATCCATCAAAAAATAACAGCCGTTGTTGCTTCAAATGAAATAGCGCTCAGATACATAACTAAATACAACTATATGATTACATCCAAAATTATAGCAAATGGTATTGTAAGAGCTGTTGCTGTTTTAATTTTAGCTGCATTAATACTTTATTTTCTATATCAAATTCAGAATATATTAATTTATCTTTTGATTTCATTGATACTGACCCTAATTGGTTCTCCTATTCTAACTTTTTTGAAAGAAAAGCTAAAATTCAAACACACATTAGCTACAATAGCCGTTTTATCTATTTACTTTTTAATGATTTTGGGTTTTATAATGATGTTTATTCCTTTGATAATTTCGCAGGGGCAAAATTTATCTCTTTTAAACACAACTGAAATAGAGAGAAACAGCTTGGAACTTATTCAAAAGATAAACACATTTCTTGAAGATCATCATATTGATTCTGCAAAGCTATTTAATCCTAACAGCTTTAAATCTTTCATTAATTTTAATACTGTACCTAATTTTTTAAATTCAGTTATAGGGACAATTAGCGGTTTTGGGATGGGATTTGGTTCTGTTTTGTTCATTACATTTTTCTTTCTCAAAGACAGATCAATTATTTTGGAAGGTGTTAAATTATTAATTCCCGATTCTCACGAAGAAAAAATATTAAATTCTGTAGAAAAAATAAACCTATTGCTTTCCCGATATTTCATTGGATTATTAGTTCAGTTATTTATAGTTTTTTTGTTATATGCCATCGTTTTATTCATTTTCGGTATACCCAATGCCTTAGTAATTGCTTTTTTATGTGCCGTTTTAAATATCATCCCTTATTTAGGACCACTAATTGCTTCTGTATTTGCTGCGGTTTTGACAATGCTAAGCAATTTAGGTTCCGATTTTCAATCCGAAATTTTACCTACGACTATTTATATATTAATAGGTTTTTGGATAGTACAGTTAATTGACAATAATTTTTCTCAGCCTATTATTTTTTCTAAAAGCGTAAGTTCCCATCCGCTGGAAATATTTCTGGTAATATTAATTGCCGGTTTCTCTTTTGGAATTTTAGGAATGATTATAGCAGTCCCGTCATACACCATTTTGAAAGTAATCTGTAAAGAATTTTTCCCTGACAATGAGTTTATACAAAACATAACAAAAAATATATAAATTGAACTTAGACCTTTTAAATCCTAAAATACAGGAATTTATAAATTTAAATATTGGAGTTTCCGTTTCAAAATTGGCACTTCAAAAAAATCCGTTCCCAACAGTCGAATGGATTTCAATTCTAAATCAAATTGCAGCAAAATCAAAGGCAAAAGAGAAACTGACTACTTGGTTTTCTACTCCAAACATTATTTATCCAAGTAAAATTTCGGTAGAACAGACTTCTTCTGAAATAACAGCATTGCACAAAGCATCCATTGTTTCCGGCGAAAACTTAATTGATTTAACGGGAGGTTTTGGCATTGATGATTACTATTTTTCTAAAAAGATGGAAAGCGTTGCGCATTGTGAAATCAATACTGAACTATCTGAAATCGTACAGCATAACTTAAAACAATTAAACAATAACAATATCATCTGCTACGCTGGAGACAGTAATGAAACATTATTAAAATTAAATACAAAATGGGACTGGATTTATATAGACCCTTCAAGAAGAAATGATATTAAAGGCAAAGTATTTATGCTAAAAGACTGCTTGCCAAATGTTCCCGAAAATTTGAGTTTTTATTTTGAAAAAGCCAATTCTATATTAATAAAAACAGCTCCAATACTCGACATTTCAGCAGGAATCAATGAATTAAAACATATCAAAGCGATACATATAATTGCTGTTGAAAACGAAGTAAAAGAACTGCTCTGGGAATTAAATAAAAGTTATAATGGAACCATTACTATTAAAACGATAAATCTTGCAAAAGAAAAAACAGAGGCTTTTGAATTTATTTTGGATGAAAATCAGCTCCAGCCTAGTTTTAGCTTACCGCAAAAATATTTGTACGAACCCAATAGCGCCATCATGAAATCCGGCGGTTTTGACCAAGTTGGACTGTTTTACAAATTAAATAAACTGCAAAAACACTCACATCTTTATACTTCCGATGAATTAATATCTTTTCCCGGCAGAATTTTTGAAATAGAAAACTGTATTCCTTATAGCAAAAGTGAAATGAAAAACTATCTGGAAAACCAGAAAGCAAATATCACTACCCGAAACTTTACTGATTCTGTTGAGAGCATTCGAAAAAAATGGAAAATAAAAGAAGGCGGCAATTTATATTGTTTTTTTACAACTGATGAAAATAACAGTAAAATTGTTTTAATTTGCAACAAAATAAAATAAAAATGAAATACATACTGGTTCTGGCATTCTGCTTTTTAAGTTTTTCTACTTTCGCTCAAAAACCTTGTGAATACTCTACGAATGTTACCGATTCTATCGGCACATACAAATCCACAAAAGAATACTTAATTCATGAAAAAGTATTTGGAGGAAATTCGAATTACATTTTTTGTTCCCTGGCATTAACAGATGGACTGCCTACTTTATCACTGCAGTTTATTCAAAAAAGCAAAGACTTTGTAAAAGCCAATTGTTTTGACAAAAATTCGAAAATCTTCCTACAGCTGCAAAATGGCAAAATCGTAACACTTATACATATTGACCAACTAAGCTGCGGATCATTAATTCGTGATGATAAAGGTTTTGACAACAGGGTAAAAGCTGGAACATTTATGTTTGCAAAGGACAACTACGAAGAACTGAAAAAATCTCCTGTGATTTTAATGCGGATAAAATACCTGACAGATATAGAAGATTATATACTCAAAAAAGAATTCACTGCTGAACTGGACGGTAAAGTCTATCAGCCCGAAACTTATTTCATGAATAACATCCGATGCATCGAATAAAAAAAATGGTAAAATCATCAAATAAGCTATTAGCTAACCATTCTTGATTTTACCATTTCTTTTGAAATTTTATTTAATCACAAAACCAGCAACGGTGCAATTATACCAAAACTAAGCTGACCTGTTGTCCCATTCACTGCTCCAAAATTCTTTTGGGCATAGTCTGAATAATTGTTCCTTTTGGCGACATAACCCGCATAAAACTTCATATTAAAGTCGGCAAAAGGCGAATACTCAACAGTAGGAATAATACCGTAGGAAGTCAATAAATGACCGCTTTTATTTGGATCTAGATTGCCATCCCAATAAGCGTTATCATTCATCAGCGTAAGCAGAAGATTCAATTTTGGACGAATTTGATATTCAGCTCTAATCCAATTTTCTACATAAGAGACATTCTCTGCCGCATACGGATGCTTGGTTTTGATAATATTCGAAACCACGCATTTTTGGTCCAAGTCCTCTTTGCTGTACTGAAAATCATAATACAGCACCAGCTTGTTGTTTTTGTACTTGTTTCCTAATGAAATCAAATTTCGGCTGGCATTTTCGGCATCTATGAAATATCCGTAACTGCAGGTGGTTTCTAGTTTTTCGCCAAAAAAACTGCCTTTCCAATTGCCAACGGCAGCCAAAGGCGTTTCTGTAGCGGTAATCCCCGGAGGAACAGCAGTGCCAAATTGATCCTGAAACGTTTTGGTACGGGAATTCAGCACCTGAAAATTAAACTTGTTCTTATGATCTTTTAATGCATACGAAAGTGAAGCTCCTGCCATAAAATTTTCACCATAATTGTTTATGGCATTATACGATAAAATTTCGATAGGGTTTGTCAGGAGTTCATAACCTCCCCAATCCCCTATCATTTTCCCAAAAGACAATTTCGTTTGCGGAGACACATCAATTGTCAAATAAGCCATATCGACGGTACGGCTGGCATTGTCGATCGTATTCGGATCGGCAATTTTGGTATATCGGTTTCGGAATCTAAAAAAAACTTTATCGTGAATTTTTCCTTTCACTTCAAATCGGAGTTGATTTACCGAAAAAAGGGAATTCACATGTTCATTATCCGCAAAATAATTATCAAAAGCCAAACGAGTATTAAAGATCACATCAACGTCTTTTAACAAAGAAGCTTTCGAAGTTGGAATCAAAGGAGTTGCCGTAACATTTTCTTCCGGGATTTCATTTTGCCCAAAAGAAAAAACAGGCATCAAAACAAGCATCCAGTAAATAAAATAATTTTTCATTATTAGCTATTGTATATTTTTAAAAGTTACTTCACCCGACTCAATATCATACAAAGCGCCAATAATTGTGATTTTATTCTGGTCAAAACGCTCTTTCAAAATTGGCTCAGCTGTTTTCAAGAAAGCAACGCCGTGAGCAATATTGGCATCTATGGCTTTATCGACAGACAATTTATCGGTAATCGACAAATTTTTTTCTTCGTTTTCGCTTTCGATGTAATTGATTATATTTTTAATGTGGTCCTCGTGATCGTAATGCCCTTTTGAATCAATAAATGCTTTTATGGCTCCACAGCTTTTGTGTCCCATTACAACAATTAATTTGCATTCCAGATGTTCAACGGCATATTCCAAACTTCCCAATTCGTAATCTCCAATCACATTTCCGGCAGTTCTTATTGAAAAAATATCGCCCAGCCCTTGGTCAAAAACAAGTTCGGCCGGCACTCTGGAATCCGAACAGCTCACAACAACGGCAAACGGATGCTGCCCTTTTTTGAGTTCCCGCAATCTTTCTAAAGTTTCATCGGGATGCATGGGTTTTCCCGAAGCAAATCGGCTGTTTCCTTCTTCGAGTTTTTGAAGCGACGTCAAATTAATGTTTTCAGTGTGGTTACAAGCAGAAAATGCGCTTATAAATAGCAGATAAAGCAGTCCTTTTTTAATCATGATAGTTTTCCTAAATTGCGACAAATCTAAGCTGTCAAAAAGTTTAGGCTAACTTATCCTTGTCTATGAAGTAACAAATTTAGGGTCATGAAACCTCGCAAATATTGACATTTATCATATTTGGAGGATTAATTTTATTTAAAAATAGATGCTGAAAATTATCAAACGATATAGTTGATAAATAGTCTTGAAATCATTTTTATTTAGGAAAAATAACCGACATATAACCCTCTCAAAAGTTGTGAATAACTTTACGATGCTTTACATTAGGAGTAGCTGTTAACAGTAGTCTTTATTTATCAATTTCTGATATATTTAAATTTTTAGATATTTTAAGCCAACTAGAAATCATATGAAATAACAAATAAGCAGTTATTAATTGTAGTAATCTAATTATCTGTGATAGTTTTGATAAAGGTTTTATAAAACCAAAAACAAAACCTGTTACTGAATCTAACCATATATCGTTATAAGGGATAAATTGTTTTGGATTTTGGATTTTCGTATTTAATAAATTCATTTCTTCAGTAAATTTATTAACTCCATCGATTAATTTCCCTGATTCTAATTTTAAAGTTGTAATTCTGATATTATTTTTAAAAATGTCAACTTCTTTTTCTCTACTTCTATCATTTGGTCTCTCATCGTCTTTTGAAATAGATTTAACAATAAAGGTGTATTCTTTTATTTTTTGCTTTCTATCTTCAAGTAAATTAATCTTTGTATTAGGAAATTTTGACTTTAAGTCAAAAATAAAAACTGAATCTTTATAATTTTTGAGTTCTTCTTTATAGTTTTTTATATTTTTATTTAAATATTCATTATTAAAGCTATAGTTTTCTTTGTTATAGGAATAGTTTAGATAATGTAAATAAGGAAGTAAACCAATCAACAAAAAGGTAAGAAAGAAGAAAGTTGACATATTACTATATTTTTCCCTTGTTAAAATAAATGAGTAGGCTAATAATCCTCCAATAGAAACTAAGTAAATTATTTCGCCATATTTTATCGACACTTGTCCGCCAAAAATATATTTTAATATGAAAATTAATAAAAATGCTATTATTAATAAATAAGATACCCTCCTTTGTTCATTAACTTCATCCATATTATTCAAATATTTATTTTCTAAGGTAAGATTACTGTTAACGTCAGACTGTGAAAAAACTAAAATCATCCTCTTGAGAATCTCATATTTGAGTTATTTCTTTGGTAGTCCTCCGAATACTTTTTAAATTTAAAGTAGTTTTTTCACAGCCTGACGTTCTGGTACTACAGCGGGTTTGGTACTAAATTAAACCCTATTCTCGGATTTACCAAATCATCCCAAATAATAAAACCAACTTTCCATTAAGCCAATTGCCCAAATCCGTTGTAGCAGCTGTTTTGCGTTCGTTATTTTATTTCGTTTTTCATTCTTTCATATAATTCTTCAATTTCATTCCAATTGGTTTCGTCTTTAGTGCTTTGTTCAAGAAAAGATAGATTTTTTTCAAATTCTAATTTTCGTTCTTTTTGCTCTTCAACAAGTCTTATTTTATCCACTTTTATATCTCCCCATTCTTTCGCAAGTATCAATTCTATTTGATTGTCCATTCCTTTAAAAAACTGTTCTCCAAATATTTTAACTTGATTTACAAAATGCGAAAAGTTCATTTCAAAATTTCCGTCCTTTGCTGTCCACAAACTAATTCCGTTTACCAAAATGTACTCTGTATCCCAAACAATCCTTATTCTGTCGTTACATCTAAAAAACGATAAATGAGGACCACCTATTAAATGTCCTGAATCGAATAGTCGTTCATAAGTCCACGAAATTAATTTGTCATATTCCTCAAAATAAAAGTCGCTGTATTCTTCTTCATCAGTATCATAAATATCAAGCCACTTTTGAGTATCAACTCTAAATTGCTTTACGTTTTCTGTTATACTGTAGAATTTATCGGGGATTGATACGCTTATTTTCTCAAAACGTTCTGTGAAATCTTCTAAAAACCTAACAATGTAATAGTCGTTATATGGCGTTAATTTGTTACCAAAATACCGCATTGCTTCTGCTGAATATTCATAGATTGTTTGGTCATTAAATTCTAGCCACAAATCTCCGTCTGTCAACCAAAACCAACTTAAATACAAGTCTGGCTCTTTTCCAACAGGAATTATTTTGTCAAAGTCTTTAAATTTAAAATTTATCACTATTATTTTTTATAATGATGCACAACGTCAGTCTGTGAAAAAACTAAAATCAGCCTCTTGAGAATCTCATATTTGAGTTTTTTCTTTGGTAACCCTCCGAATACTTTCTAAATTTGAAGAGGTTTTTTCACAGCCTGACGTTCTCGCGCTACAAGCAGTTTGGGACTAAATTAAGCCCATTATTCGGATTTGCCAAATCATCCAAATACAAAACCAACTTTCCTTTAAGCCAATTGCCCGAATCCGTTGTAGTAGCTTTTAGGAGTAGTGGCTTTATCTTTTCGGTCTATCTCCAGAACCACTTCCACTTTTAATTCTATCATTTTCTTGCTGTTGACGTCTTTTTTCTTCGTCATGACGTCTTAGGTCTTCTTGCTGTTTTCTTGCTTCGGATTCTCTTCTTTTTTTTTCCTCATCACTCATGATTTTTATATATTACAGTTAACAAATATTATTGTTTGAATTATTCCTATTACTAGACAAATAAACGATAGTAGATTTAAAATATCTGTTCCTTTGTTACAGATTTTATGTATTGTTTCTAAAAGCTTCGGATTTCCACTAATTTCGCGTTTTTCAATTTCATCGATTATGTTATTCACACATTTTATATCAAGTTTATTAGCGAAATATCCAGAAATTTGAGAGAGTAAGTTTATAATTAATGCAGTTGAAAAAAACATCCAAGATAATCCAACTAAGAATTTGTCAGCTTCTTTGAAGTTAGAGTATAAACTAATACCTAAAACTAATCCTCCGCTTGATAGCGTAATAATGAGAATATCAAATCTTTCTATTGAGTATTTAACTCTATTTTCCGCTTTCAGAATGTATTCTTTAAGTGCACTTAAATATTTTTCATTCTTTTCTTTTTCATTCTTTTCTTTTTTCTTCATTCATATTTATGGATTAATACTGCTGATTGTCATTTTGCGGTGCCATTACTCCTAACAACCAGATTAGCGAAAGTTCATACTGTTTACTTACTTTTCCAAATATAAATAATATCCCTTACAAATTCTAAAAAGAACCTTTTATTTGTTAGACGTTTTTAGCCTAA
The DNA here is from genome assembly GCF_056403035.1 of Flavobacterium sp. P3_A6. Lineage (NCBI taxonomy): Bacteria > Pseudomonadati > Bacteroidota > Flavobacteriia > Flavobacteriales > Flavobacteriaceae > Flavobacterium > Flavobacterium sp. P3_A6. The sequence goes on from NZ_JBFUGG010000011.1 coordinate 75,752, forward strand.
AATCTCTTGTTATCACTTAATACTGTGATGCGTGACACACCCAGATAATTTTGAAAAGCCAGATTTCAATCCGCTTTCTTCTTTGTAAAAAAAGAAAAATTATCACCTGCAAAACTGCTTTTAAAACTGGAATTTTATTTTTTATTACAAAAATAGCTTGATTTGTTAAAAATTTGACTTTTACAAAAAATTTAGCATTTGGTTTAAAAAAAAGATGTAATTTTGCGCCAATGAAAAAAATAGAAACATATAAAACAGTTATCTCCCGGATAATTACACCTAGGACTTCTCCCGAAGTACGGATGCTATAACTATAGCCTCCACTGTGTAATCGTATTATATTATTCATTTCTTATTTTATCGTTTTGAAATTATTTCCATTTTTATTTGGATTAATACATCCTAAGAAAGTTACCAAACAAATTTTATCTATCTGTAATTCAATTATTTGGATTGTCATTTCTTGCTTTTGTCCTATATTTGACATCGCAAAAAATCAACATTCCAATCTCTGTTACAGCACATTTTTTAACCTAAAACATAACTCTTGAAATGAACATTTCTATTGTAGTAACTCAGGAAGAACATTATAAGTATGCGCAGGAAATATGCGATACGATAGAATCGTCTGCCCTGTTGAGAGGTACTGGAATTGCCAAAAGAACGCCTGAATACATCCAAAAAAAGATGGAGAAAGGCGATGCTGTAATTGCGCTTAACAACGGAATCTTTGCCGGTTTTTGCTATATCGAAAGTTGGCAGCACGGGCAATTTGTGGCTCACTCCGGTTTAATTGTACATCCAGATTACAGAAATTTGGGGTTAGCCAAAAAAATAAAATCTTTTGTGTTTGACTATTCACTGCAAAAATACCCGTCTGCAAAAGTCTTCGGAATCACAACAGGCTTGGCGGTGATGAAAATCAATTCGGATTTAGGTTATAAACCTGTTCCGTTTTCAGAACTTACCAACGATCCTAGTTTTTGGAAAGGATGTCAGACCTGCACCAACTTTGAAATCCTGAAAAGCAAAGATTATAAAATGTGTTTGTGTACGGGGATGCTTTATGATCCGGCCGAAAAACCAAAAGATCCGCCCAAACACCCTTTCAATGTAAGGATTTGGAATCGTTTGAAAGAAATTAAACAAGCGCTTTTCTTAAAAAAGTAAAAAATTAGTAAATAGCAATTAGTGATTAGCCAAAAGCTATCACAAAATTTATCAACCATAGCTAAGAATCATTAGCCAAAGTAAAGTAATTATGAAAAAAGTAGTATTAGCATATAGCGGAGGATTGGACACATCATACTGTCTTAAATATTTGAAAAACGAAAAAGGATATGAAGTTCACACGGTATTAATCAACACCGGCGGTTTTGACGATGCCGAACTAAAAGCAATCGAAGACAGAGCTTATGAACTAGGAAGCGCCAAACATGCTAATCTTACCATTCTGGACAAATATTACGATAAAGCGATTAAATATTTAATTTACGGAAACGTGTTAAAAAACAACACCTATCCCCTATCTGTAAGTGCTGAGCGTGTTTTCCAAGCGATTGAAGCGATAAAATATGCTAAATCTGTTGGTGCCGAAGCGATTGCACACGGCAGCACAGGTGCTGGAAATGACCAAATTCGTTTTGATTTAATTTTCCAAACCATCGCTCCCGAAATCGAAATCATCACCCCAATTAGAGATTTAAAATTATCTCGTCAGGAAGAAGTGGCTTATCTACAGGCAAATGGCGTAGAATATTCTTGGGAAAAAGCACAATATTCGATTAATAAAGGATTATGGGGAACAAGTGTTGGAGGAAAAGAAACTTTGACTTCTGGACAGCCGCTGCCTAGTGAAGCTTATCCTTCGCAATTACAAAAAGAAGGCGAAGAAAAAGTAACTTTAGAATTCAAAAAAGGCGAATTGGTTGCAGTAAACGGAAAAGCTGACAAGCCTTCAAACAATATTGTGGTTTTGGAAAAACTGGCCAATGCTTATGCTATTGGCAGGGATATTCACGTGGGTGACACGATTATCGGAATCAAAGGAAGAGTTGGTTTTGAAGCCGCCGCTCCTTTAATCATAATCAAAGCACACCATTTATTGGAGAAACACACTCTAGGAAAATGGCAGCAATACTGGAAAGAACAACTAGGAAACTGGTACGGAATGTTATTCCACGAAGGACAATTCCTAGATCCTGTTATGCGTAACATCGAAACTTTCCTTGAAGACACTCAAAAAACAGTAAATGGAACAGTGACAGTTTCTTTGAAGCCTTACCACTTTTCATTGGACGGAATTGAGTCTAAAAACGATTTGATGAATACTGGTTTTGGCCAATACGGAGAAATGAACAACGCTTGGACATCAGATGATGCTAAAGGATTTATCAAAATTCTAGGTAATGCACAGAACATATTTTCATCTGTAAATAATGAAACTTACGAGTAATCTATTACCAACAAGTTTCAACAAAAATTTTAAACCATTAAGAGATTAAGAAGTATTCAGCTTAATAAGCTTAATTTCTTAATGGTTTAAAAACAAAAAAATGTTTTAAAAATAGATTCTTTTGTAAAACAAAAAATCTTAAAATTAAAAAATTATGATTAACATTGGAATAATTGGCGGATCGGGTTATACTGCGGGAGAACTCATCAGAATATTGATGTTTCATCCCAATGCTAAACTCGATTTTGTATATAGCACGACCAATGCGGGAAAACCGCTTCATGTGGCGCATCACGATTTATTGGGCGATATCGAAATGAATTTTACCGATACCGTAAATCCAAATGTGAATGTAGTTTTCTTGTGTTTAGGACACGGGAAATCGAAAACATTTTTAACCGAAAACCAATTTGCAAGCCATACCAAAATCATCGATTTAGGAAATGATTTCAGATTGCATAAAGATGAAGTTTTTGACGGTAAAAAATTCATTTACGGATTGCCTGAATTGAACAAAGCAGCGATTAAAAACGCTCAGTTCATCGCAAATCCTGGTTGTTTTGCCACTGCGATTCAATTGGCTTTATTGCCTTTGGCGGAAGCCAAATTATTGAACAGCGACGTGCATATCAACGCCACAACCGGAAGCACAGGCGCTGGAGTTGGACTTTCGGAGACTTCACATTTCAGTTGGAGAAACAACAATATGTCGCATTACAAAGCTTTCGAACACCAGCATTTGGGAGAGATTTCTGAAAGTCTGCATCAACTGCAGGATGATTTCACAAACGAACTGCTTTTCATTCCGAACAGAGGGGATTTCCCAAGAGGAATTTTTGCAACATTATACACCGCTTGCGATGAAAGTCTGGAAAATATTGTTGGCAAATATGAAGCGTTCTATAAAAATCAGCCTTTTGTAACGGTTACCACAACCGGCATCAATATGAAACAGGTGGTTCAAACGAATAAATGCATTATTAGTTTAGTAAAAAAAGGAAACCGGATTTTGATTACTTCGGTAATCGATAATTTAGTCAAAGGCGCCTCGGGACAAGCCATTCAAAACATGAATTTAATGTTTGGACTGGAAGAAAGTACGGGATTGCATTTGAAACCAAGCGGATTTTAATCCCCTCCCCAACCCTCCCCAAAGGAGAGGGAGGCGAACGAAAAAAAACATAATAAACATAAAAACAACACCCCCCGTTGTCAAAGTCCCCCCTCCTTCGGAGGGGGTTAGGGGGAGGATAAAAATGAACTTATTTGACGTTTACCCATTATACGATATCACTCCTGTAAAAGCAATAGACTGCACAATTACAGACAAAAACGGAGTGGAATATTTAGATTTATACAGTGGCCACGGAGTAATCTCCATTGGACACACTCAGCCCGATTATGTAGCCAAATTGAAAAACCAATTGGATAACCTTGGGTTTTATTCAAATGCTATTCAGAATCCATTGCAAGTGGAATTGGCTGAAAAACTAGGCAGACTTTCAGGATGTGAAGAATACAGCTTATTCTTGTGCAGTTCTGGGGCTGAAGCCAATGAAAATGCATTGAAACTGGCTTCTTTCCACAACGGAAAATCGAGAGTAATTGCTTTTGACAATTCTTTCCACGGAAGAACTTCGGCAGCGGTTGCAGTAACCGACAATAAAAAAATTGTTGCTCCGATCAATGCCCAGCAAGTCGTTACTTTCTTGCCATTAAACAATCTTGATTTGGTGGAAGCTGAATTAAAAAAAGGAGATGTATCTTCAGTAATTATCGAAGGAATTCAAGGTGTCGGCGGATTGGACGAAGGAACGACCGAATTTTTCCAAGGGTTAGAAAAACTTTGTAATCAATACGAAGCAGTTTTGATTTTGGATGAAGTACAATCGGGTTATGGAAGAAGCGGGAAGTTTTTCGCCTTTCAGCATCACAACATCAAACCGGACATTATTACGCTTGCCAAAGGAATGGGCAACGGTTTCCCGATTGGAGGAATTTTGATTGCGCCAAAATTTAAGGCCAGCCACGGATTGCTTGGAACTACCTTTGGTGGAAGCCACCTTTCCTGTGCTGCCGGAATTGCAGTTTTGGATGTAATCGAAAATCAAAAACTGATTGACAATGTAAATGATGTTTATGCCTATTTCCTTAAAGCGATTAAGCAAGTTCCCGAAGTAGTCAAAGTGAAAGGAAAAGGACTGATGCTGGGTGTGGAATTTGATTTTGAAATCGGTGCTTTACGCAAAAAACTGATTGTCGAAAAACTGATTTTTACAGGAAGTGCGAACAATAAAAACCTATTGAGAATCCTTCCGCCTTTGACAATCAAAAAAGAAGCGATTGACGCATTTATAGTTGCGCTAAAAGAAAGCTTGGCTGAACTAAAAGCATAATTTAATTCAATAGAAAACTTAATAATCTTAATTTCTTAATCGTTCAAAAAATAAAACCATTAAGAAATTAAGAAAATTAAGTAAACGTTTATTCCTCAAGCATAAACACTAACTACTAACTAAAACAACCAATGAGCCATTTATTATCCATAGAAAAAAGAAATGCAGTTCTGAATCGAATGGCAGTACTTTTAGAACAAGAAAGAGCCAACATTAAAGCGATTAATCAAGAGGATTTAAATAATTATTCTGGAGAGGATTTGGCTATGGAAAAACGTTTATTAGTTGACGACGCCAAAATTGACGGAATGATTTTGTCTATGCAGCAATTGGCTGGCCAAGAAGATCCTGTGGGACAAATTCGTTTTAATTTCACGCATGAAAACGGCATGAAAGTGACCAATAAAACAGCTGCTTTTGGAACAATAATGATTATTTACGAATCCAGGCCTGACGTAACTGTTGAAGCTGGAGGAATTGCATTCAAATCAGGAAATAAAATCTTGTTGAAAGGCGGAAAAGAATCCTTGTTATCCAATTTGAAAATTGTTTCGCTTTGGCACCAAGCCTTAAAAGAGAATGAAATTGATACAAATTGGGTCGAATACTTGAATTACAACCGCGCCGAAACTCAGGCATTTCTAGAAAAACCAACACAAAAAATCGATTTAATCGTGCCTCGCGGCGGTGAAAAATTGATTGAATTCACTAAAAAACATGCTACCTGTCCTGTGATAGTCAGCGGTCGTGGCAATAACTTTGTTTATGTAAATCAAGATGCAGATTTGAAAAAAGCACTGGACATAATCATCAACGGAAAAACAACCAATATTGGTGTTTGTAATGCCTTAGACAAGGTTTTGATTGATACTAAATTACCTAATTGGGAGATTTTCGCAACGGAATTAGTATCTGAATTAAAAAAATATAATGTTGAGATATTAGGCGATACCGCTTTTGCAAATGCAACTCAAGTGCCTGCAATTGAAAATGAAGAAATTTGGTACGAAGAGTTTTTGAATTATAAAATTGTTATCGGAATCGTTAATTCTGATGAAGAAGCGATTGAAAAAATAAACAAATATTGCGGTGGGCATTCAGCTTCCATCATCACTCAAAATAACGCTGCGGCACAAGAATTCATGGAAAATGTGGATTCGGCTGCTGTATATCAAAACGCCTCTACCCGATTTACGGATGGAGGGCAATTTGGTTTGGGTGGAGAATTAGCGATAAGCACTGACAAACTGCACCAACGCGGACCAATTGGATTACAGCATTTGGTAACCAATAAATGGTACGTGTATGGTGACGGACAGATTCGGTAGGAAGATTTTAGATTAAAGATTGCAGAATTTTGACTGCAGATTTAAAAACATAAAACATTTTATAGTTAATAATGACAATAGAAACCTTAAATAATTGTGATGTTCGTTTACTCAATGAATTGCAGCCTTCGGGTTGGGGTACTATTTTGCCTGCTCATGAGTTTTATACAGCAAACAAAGATTTTTGCTTTTCTATTCGAATTAATAATGACAATAAAATAATTGGAGTTGGAACCGCTATAATTCATAATGATGTAGCTTGGCTAGGACATATTATTGTGCATCCTGAAAATAGAAATCAAGGAATCGGGAAATTAATTACTCAATCATTAGTAAATGATTCAGTTCCCAAAAATTGTGACACTATTTATCTAATTGCAACCGACCTTGGAGCTCCTGTTTACACAAAATGTGGTTTTGAAACGGAAACAGAATATCTTTTTTTTAAAGATATAAAGACAGAGGAATCTTGGAAAATTTCTAACAGCATTATGCCATTTCATCCTGATCATAAAGCAGTAATTGCTGAAATTGATAAATTAGCAAGTGGAGAAGACAGAATGTTTCATTTAGAAAAACACTTTCAGGATGGTTTTGTTTATCGAAATGATAATGTTATAGAAGGATTTTATCTGCCTACTTTTGGAGAGGGTTTAATTTTAGCTAAAACTAAAGAAGCTGGAATTGAACTCATGAAAATGAGGTTTACGAATCATGATAATGCCTCTTTCCCAAAAGATAATATTGACGCAGTTGATTTTCTTTATAAACATGGATATAAAGAATTTAAAACAGCAAAAAGAATGAGATTAGGAAAACGAAGAGATTGGAATCCCTCAAGTTTATATAATAGAATTGGGGGAAATATTGGTTAACCATAATTTTAAAATATCACATATTTTGATTACTGGCTTTTGTTAGCTTTAAAAACAAAAAAATGAACAAATCAGGTAAAAAAAGAATACTATTAAAGTTAGGCAGCAACACTTTAACCAAAGAAACCAATCACATTTCGAGAGGAAAAATTGAGGATATTGGAGTGCAGATAGCCGCTTTGCAGGACGAATACGAATTCATTATTGTGAGTTCAGGTGCCATTGCGGCGGCCAAACAATTCGTAAAACTGGACAACAACGATAAGGATGTTTTTGTGAAACAAGCATTAGCATCGATTGGACAGCCTCATTTGATGCGGATTTACCATGAGAATTTCAGTGATTTAGGACTGCATATTTCACAATGCCTGCTGTCGTATTCTGATTTTGAAAAACAGCAATCCAAAGTCAACATCGTAAACACGATAAATGTATTAGTCAAAAACAGTTACATTCCTATTATCAACGAAAATGATACAGTTGCCACAGATGAAATCAAATTTGGCGATAATGATAAATTAGCCGCATTAACAGCAGTTTTATTAAATGTTGACATTCTGATTATTGCTACAAATACCAACGGAATTTACACCAAAGCGACAATACACGATGAGTCGCCGGAAACGATAGAATTGGTAACGGATTTATCGCTTTTGCAAAAAGAAATCGGCGATAAAAAATCGTCTCACGGAACTGGTGGCATGCAGTCCAAAATTGATTCGGCGGCCATTGCCAAAGCTGGAAATATAGAAACTTGGATTGTGAATGGACTGGAAGATAATTTTATGCTGAAAGCTTTGAATAATGAAATTGCTTTTACAAAGATTGTGTAAAAATGTTTATTTGGTTAATCGTTAATTCGGTTAGTCGATTAAACAAATTAACGAATAAACTAAATAAAAAAATCATGAACTACACCTCAATAAAAGAAATAGATTCACTCCAAAAATGKGTAAAACAAGCTTTAAAAATCAAAGAGAACCCTCTTAAAAACAAGAAACTGGGAAAAAACAAAACCTTGGTAATGCTTTTTTTCAATTCTAGTTTGAGAACCCGCTTAAGCACACAAAAAGCTGCTTTGAATTTGGGTATGAACGTGATGGTAATGAACTTTGGAAGCGAAGGCTGGACGCTTGAATTTGAAGACGGAACTATCATGAACCAAGGCGCATCGGAACACATTAAAGAAGCGGCTGAAGTGGTTTCTCAATACTGTGACATTATTGCCATCAGAGCTTTTGCAGGATTGGCTGACAAAGAAAAAGACAATGCCGAAACCGTTATGAACGGTTTTCTAAAACATGCCACGGTGCCGATTCTAAATATGGAAAGTGCCACAGGACATCCCCTACAATCCCTTGCTGACGCTATCACAATGGAAGAAAACAAAACCAAACACAGACCAAAAGTGGTACTGTCGTGGGCACCGCACCCAAGAGCATTACCTCAGGCTGTACCAAATTCTTTTGTTGAAATGATGCAATTGCAGACTGAAATGGATTTTGTAATTACACACCCGGAAGGCTACGAACTGAATCCTGATATTACCAAAGATTCCAAAATCGAATATGATCAAGACAAAGCTTTTGAAAATGCTGATTTTATTTATGCCAAAAACTGGAGCAACTATAAAGAATACGGTAAAATCACCAATTCCGATCCAAATTGGACAATCACTGCAGATAAAATGAAACTGACCAACAATGCCAAATTTATGCACTGTTTGCCGGTAAGACGTAATGTAATTGTAACTGACGAAGTGATTGACAGCGAAAATTCGATTGTAATTCAGCAGGCGAATAACAGAACCTATTCGGCTCAATTGGTTTTGCAGAAAATTTTAAAAAGTCTCAAGTAACTAACATACTGAGGCTATGAAACCTCAATATCTTAGAAACTTAGCATCTTCAGAAACTTAGAAACTTTTTACTCAAAATGACTAAACTATCTATCATAAAAATTGGCGGGAACATCATCGACAACCCAACAGAATTGGCACAATTTCTAACCGACTTTTCTAAAATTGAAGGGAATAAAATACTCGTTCACGGTGGTGGAAAATCGGCTACCAAAATGGCTCAAAGTATTGGATTGGTTCCTCAAATGATTGACGGACGCCGCATTACTGACAAACCAATGCTTGATGTGGTGGTAATGATTTATGCAGGCGAAATCAACAAAAATGTAGTGGCTCAATTGCAGGCGCACAACACCAATGCCATTGGATTTTCGGGCGCAGACGGTAATTTAATACTATCCACCAAAAGGAATCATCCCACAATCGATTATGGCTTTGTGGGCGATGTGCAAAAAGTGAACACCCCGTTATTGGAAACATTGCTAAAAAGCGGAATAACACCTGTTTTCTGCGCCATCACACATGACGGACAAGGCCAATTATTGAATACAAATGCAGATACGATTGCAAGTGAATTGGCCATCGCATTATCCGAAGTATTTGAAGTAACCTTGACGTATTGCTTCGAAAAACCAGGTGTTTTATATGATGCAGAGGATGACAGTTCGGTAATCGAACAAATCAACCACGAATTATACGCCAAATTAAAAGCCGAAAAAGCGATACATTCCGGAATGATTCCTAAATTGGACAATTGTTTCAACAGCCTGTCCAAAGGCGTTCAGAAAATTAAAATTGGACACCACCGAATGCTGCAAAACGCTAAAGCTGTGCACACCAGCATTGAATTATAAAAACACTAACAGACCTGACCTGTTTTTAAAATGGGCTAGGTCTCAGGAAAAAAATATGAAGAACATAGAAAACCTCATACAAGAAGCCATCGCTTTGTTAAAATCGCTGATTGCAACACCTTCCTTTTCAAGCGAAGAAGACCAAACGGCACTTTTAATCGAAAATTGGTTCACCCTAAACAACATTCCTTTCGAAAGAGAAAACAACAATATCTGGGCTTATAATCAGCATTTTGACAAATCCAAACCTACACTTTTACTTAATTCCCATCACGATACGGTAAGGCCTAACCAAGGCTACACCAACGATCCGTTTGAAGCGATTGTAAAAGACGGAAAACTTTATGGTTTGGGCAGCAACGACGCTGGCGGTTGCCTCGTTTCGTTAATCGCAGCATTCACTCATTTTTATGCCAATGAAAATCTGCCATACAACATTGTAATCGTAGCTTCTGCTGAAGAAGAAAGCAGTGGTAAAAAAGGCCTGAACAGCGTTTTGAAACATTTACCTGAATTAGAATGCGCCATAGTTGGCGAACCTACATTGATGCAATTAGCGGTAGCCGAAAAAGGATTATTGGTACTCGACGTTGTTGTAAAAGGCACAGCCAGTCACGCCGCACATAACAATCCAGATAATCCAATTTACAATGCAATGCCTGTAATTGATTGGTTCAAAACCTTTCAATTCGAAAAAATATCAGCCGTTTTAGGTCCCGTAAAAATGACCGTAACCCAAATCAATGCTGGAAAACAACACAACGTAGTTCCGGCCGAATGCCATTTGGTAGTTGACATTCGAGTGACTGACTGTTACAATAATACTGAGATCTTGGAAACCGTAAGAGCTAATATTAAAGCGGAAGTTACGCCTCGCTCGATGCATTTGAATGCTTCATCAATTCCCGTTTCTCACGGGTTGGTGCAAGCCGGAATCACTTTAGGAAGAACCACTTACGGCTCTCCGACCCTTTCGGATCAGTCGGTTTTGAGCTGTCAATCCCTGAAACTGGGACCAGGAGAATCCCTGCGGTCGCACTCGGCAGACGAATTTATATATGTAAACGAAATAGAAGAAGGAATCCAATTGTATATCAAAATATTGACTGACTTTTTTAAACAATAATATTACGGACAGGTACGGACAAGTCGCGACTTGTCCCTTCATCAAAAAAATAATCATCTTATGAAACTTTGGGAAAAAGGAATACCAACCGACAAACAAATCGAACATTTCACCGTTGGAAATGACCGTGAATTAGATTTAGTTTTGGCCAAATATGATGCTTTGGGATCAATTGCCCATGCCAAAATGCTTGGCCAGATCGGCTTATTAACAAATATTGAAACCGAATCTTTGGTCGTGGCTTTGAACGAAATCATACAGGATATTGCAAACGGGAATTTCGAAATCGAAGACAGTTTTGAAGACGTGCATTCCAAAATCGAATACTTGCTAACAGTAAAATTAGGCGATGCCGGAAAAAAAATCCATACGGCTCGTTCCCGTAACGACCAAGTTTTAGTTGATGTCAACTTATATCTGAAAGATGCCGTTGCAGCATTTAAAGAGCAGGTAAAAACACTTTTTGATTTAATGATGGAATCGGCTGAGAAACACCAAAATGTATTGTTACCAGGCTATACGCACTTACAAATTGCAATGCCGTCTTCTTTCGGAATGTGGTTTTCTGCTTATGCCGAAACCCTGATTGACGATATTACAATGCTTAATGCCGCTTTAAAAGTGGTAGACCAAAATCCATTGGGCTCAGCGGCAGGTTACGGAAGCTCCTTCCCTATCAACAGAACTTTTACCACTAAAGAATTAGGTTTTGAAACGTTGAAATACAATTCGGTTGCGGCACAAATGAGCCGTGGAAAATCGGAGAAAACTGTAGCTTTTGCCATGAGCAGTGTTGCGGCAACTTTGGCAAAATTCTCAATGGACGTTTGTTTGTATATGAGCCAGAATTTTGATTTTATAGGCCTGCCTTCTCATCTAACAACTGGTTCAAGCATAATGCCACACAAGAAAAATCCAGATGTTTTTGAGTTAATCCGCGGAAAATGCAACAAGATTCAATCCTTGCCTTATGAAATTACTTTAATCACCAACAATTTGCCAAGCGGTTATCACAGAGACTTTCAATTATTGAAAGAAGGTTTATTCCCTGCGATTCAAAACCTGAAAGCTTGTTTGGACATTGCTATTTTCTCTATCAAGGATATTAAAGTAAAAGATAATATTCTTGCAGATAAAAAATATGATTATTTGTTTACTGTGGATACCTTAAACGAAATGGTGGTAGCGGGAATGCCGTTTAGAGATGCATATAAAGCCGTTGCTGAACAATTAGAAGCTGGCAACTACCAATCACCAAAAGAAACCAAACACACACATGAAGGAAGCATTAATAACCTTTGTTTGGAGGAAATAAAAGCAAAAATGAAAAATGCTTATTAAGCGAAATCATCATTCCATAAAAAGAAAAGACATTAGGATTTGAATAAATCCTAATGTCTTTTCTTTTTATGGTTTAAGCAAAAAAACACTATCTCTCCCTAATAGCCCTGACAGAAGTGGAAATCCTTGTGGGTCGGGGTTCGACCCACAAGATTAAAACGGATGGCAGGAACCATCTAACCAAAAATGCCTAATGTTTCTGCTTCTAAAAAAATAATCAAACCATATTTATTAATTCAAACTTGGCGCTTCGGGGATTTTGACTTTAATTTTATTTTTCTTAGCCATTAGTAAATAAGCTGTAATACCGCTTAGAATAACCAGCAAAGCAATTTCAAGTTCGCCCAAACTATTGTTTCCATTATGGATAGCAGTAGCATGGTCTAATTTAGATTTCCCTTCCTTTATCTGCAGATTAGATAGTTTTCCTAATATCTGCAATCCCTGATTACTGGAAGCTGCAATCTGGTTCCAGTTTTTATTTCGGTTTTGTTCTTTAATCTTGGCACAGGATGATAAAAATGATTTAATAAATGATTTTTCATTTGGTGTCAAAACCGTTTTTAAATACAGTTTATCAATGTTTTGAATATTGCCCAAAGCTATTGCAGTTCCCTCCATTTTTTGGATATCATTCAATTGGAGATTTATTGCATTTGCTTTTATCGAATGAAGCTCATTAGCATATTGAAAAATATAATGCTCTACAACCAATCGGTCATTAAAGATAGCTTTGATGTCCTCATTCGTTTTTTTGGAATTATGCAACGTATTGAAATTATTCAATAGAATAATAACCATAACAATTAGCAGAATAAAAGCGGCTTTGGTTTTATTTGTATATGTTTTTACATCTTTCATCTTGCAGATTTTATGATTTTGCAATATAGGAGAATGTCTTGGGTAATGCAATTTTATTTAAAAAATTTAGATAATTCATCTAAATCTATAATTGTTACAATTGTTTCGAAACATAATTTTTAATAAATACTGCGTTCCAATTAGTAATAAAAATTCTATATATTTGAGAAATATCTTAACTGAATACTATGGCGAATTTGGAAGAACAGGCTGCACAAACTCTTTTTGAACAAAATCATATTACTGAGGAACAATTCGAAGCCATTAAAACCTATCGTGGCTTGAATTTATTTTCGGTTCACAATGAATTAAAATTCTTACTATACCTTTCGATGCTGTTGTTTACATCTGGTGTTGGAATACTAATTTATCAAAACATTGATACCATTGGCCATACGGTTCTGCTTGGATTATCGCTGCTAATAACATTAATCAGCTTTTATTTTTGTTTTAAAAATCATGACGGTTTTAAAAAAGATGAAGCTCCATTTCCTAATCCGTTATATGATTATTTAGTGCTTACAGCTGTTATATTGAGCTGCACGTTTGTGGGGTATCTGCAGTTTCAATACCAGACTTTTGGAACGCATTATGGATTAGCTACTTTAGTTCCTACCCTTATCAGTCTTTTTTGTGCCTATTATTTTGATAATAAAAGCGTGCTATCGATCGGAATCACAGGAATGGCAGCTTATTTGGGGCTTTCGGCAGATCCAAAACATTATTTTGAAAACGAAATGTTTAATAACAGAACCTTAAGCTACATCGGATTGGCTTTTGGGCTGACTTTGTTGCTTTGGGCTTTATATGCCAGCAAAATTAATCTAAAAAAACATTTCAATCTGGTCTATCTTACTTTCTCACTGCACTTAGCCGGCATTGCCTGTATGGTTAATTTATGTGATGATTATTGGTTTCCTTTTGGTATAGTGCTAGGAATTGCTACTTATTATTTTTATAATTTAAGTTTCCAGATAAGATCAATTTCTCTGTTTATTTTCACTGTTTTATATGGTTTTATTGGAATGAATATCTTTTTTGTAAGGGTATTAGACTCCATTCATTTTGATGACTTTTTCTCCATATTCATTTTTACTACCCCTTTCTATTTTATAGGCACTATAATTGGGTTTATAAAACTGATTAAACATTTTAACAAAAACACTTCCGATGACAGCATACGATAAAATACTTTTGGACAACGTTTACATAGACGAAGAAGCGAATCGACTGAAGGAATCTGGGTTCATTAGTCAGGAACAATATAAAGGTTTGAGCTATCAATTACCTAAGTTAAAAAGCCAAAACAATCTCTTTATCCGAATTGGTTTCTTTGTTTTGGGCTGTCTGCTGTATTCATCAGTTTGTGGTTTTATATCACTTTTGGGATTGGGCATTATGGACAATGCGTACCTGTTTTTTATCTATCTTTTCGCCATCATTGGTTTTGGAGTGAAAGAGTATATGTCTCGAGAAATGAAATATTTTGGTTTCGGCTTAGATGATGCTTTTATTTTGGGAGCTATTTTAGCATTACTGATTGGCGTTGGACTTACATTTGAACAAAACTATGACCCCAGCTATCTCGCTGTTATTATTGTAATGGCAGCTGCATCCAGTATTGCCTATCTGCGCTATCTCAATCTCTCTTTGGCACTGCTTGCGTGTATTGGAATAACAGGAAGTGCTGCATATCTAATATTTGATTATCTTATAATTGGTAAAGCCATATTGCCTTTTGCAATGCTGCTGTTTTCTGGAGCTGGTTATTTTATTTCTAAAAAAAAGATCCAAAATCAAGCTTCACCCTATTATGATAATGGACTGAAATTAGCCAAAGGCTTCTGCTTAATTCTATTCTATCTTGCTGGTAACTATTATGTGGTAAGAGAATTAAATTTCAGCCTATCTGAAGATTATTTCTACAATGGCGTAAGTCCTGAAATTCCTTTTGCATTGTTTTTTTGGGTTTTTACATTTATAATCCCTGTAGTTTATCTGGTTTTTTCTTTGAAAACCAAAGACCGAATGATGCTTTGGATTGGCTTTCTGGCACTTTGCTTTAGCTTTTTTACTTTCAGAATGTATCATCACGTTTTACCGCCTGAGGCCGCTTTAACCATTGGCGGATTCGTTCTGTTTGCTTTTACCTATTTTGCCATAAAAAAAACAAAACACAAAGAAACCGGAATCACTTTCAAAGCAGATCGTTTTACGAATCCAAATGCTTTTGCTAATCTGCAGACACTTGTGGCCGCTTCGCAATTTGGCATTAAACCAGAAACAAAGGCAGAAGAATCTCCAATGGAATTTGGCGGTGGCGGATTTAGCGGTGGCGGTTCGAATGGGGAATTTTAATCTAAAAAACTATCCTAAAAGTCCCGAATGTAACAATTCGAGACTTTTTGATTATATTTTTTTTCCAACATAAATGCAGATGGGATAATAAAGATAAAATTTACCTTCAATACTGCTTACGTTTACTCCCAGATTATTTTTTTCGCTATCTTGGGTAATGATCAAACGAAGCACTTCTTTTTCGCTATCTGAAAGATGTGAAGCATGAAGCTGCGTTTCTAATTCTATTGGCATTTCATAATAAATTTTTTTACACTCTTTTAATTTCGAGTTTTGAAATAGGGCTTCAAATTTTTCAGCTGTCAATGCACCTACATGAGATGAATCCCTTAATTTTTCCATTTGATCATAACAGTTTACTTTTTTTGCCGGTAATGCAACATCAACAACCATAATGCTTCCATTGGGCTTGCAAACTCTAATCATTTCATCAAAAACCTTTTCATAATCCATTAAATGATGAAAACTGAAACGGGTAACAACAGCCGAAAATTGATCATCCAAAAACTGCAGCGGAACAACATCACCCAAAATCCAATTGATATTCATCAGATTATTAATTAATTGCAATTTCTTTGCTTCATCAAGCATTTCTTTTGTAATATCAATTCCTATAACATGGTGGGCATGCTTAGCAAACTCACAAGCCACAATACCCGAACCGCAGGCAATATCAAGAACTGTGTCTTCTTTGGAAACAGCCGCCATTTTAATTAATACTTCCAATGAATCCCGATGTGCAGCAACAGCAGTATAAGAAGCGGCTTGTTTTGAAAATTGTTCTTTAATGTTTTCGTTGTGTATTTGCTTTTCCATAATTTTTTTATTCAAAATTAATTAAAAGAAATAGTGTAAATTTGCTGTATTATGACAAAAAATATCGAAAATGAGACAATGCTTCCAATTGAATTAGGTTTCATCATAAATCCAGAATTACCCATCATACCACTAGCCATAGATGTTTTTGAAACTCAGTGTGCCAGTAAGCACTCGCATCAAAGAGCACAATTAATCTATTCCTGTAACGGAACAATGAAAGTGACAGTCGAAAATCATGTTTGGCTGGTCTCTTCAAGACAAGCAATTTGGGTGCCTAGTATGTACGAACATCATGTTACTTTTTTAAAAAACAACCACATCCGTAATTTATTTATTGATCCATCAGTCTTAAGTAATTTACCCGATACCTGCTTTGCTTTAGACGTACCTCCTTTTCTTCGGGAATTAATACTTAGAATAGTAAACATTGGTGATAACTACCAAATGAATAGCGCTGAAGGAAGAATTATTCAGGTGGCACTTGATGAGCTGGCTACGATAAAGTCAACTAATTGTTTTTTACCCATTTCAAATGAACCCCGTTTAAAAAAAGTGATGGACGAACTCATCAATAACACAAGTGATAAAAGAACCATAGAAGAGTTTGCATTCCTAGCCTGCACCACTTCCCGCACTTTATCCCGATTATTCATCAAAGAAGTTGGAATGACTTTCGTAAATTGGAGAAAGCAAATCCGCATGATGGAAGCAATAGAAAAACTCGAAAAAGGAATTCCTATTGCTCAAATTGCATTAGAACTAGGATACAATAGCACCAGTTCATTTATTGAAGTATTCCGTAAAGAATTTGGGGTTTCTCCAAGTAATTATTTAAAAGAAAAAACTTAATCTACAGTCTATCAGCCAAATTCTTCGCATCAATATCACTGTGCGAAACATCATAAACAGACTGTCCGTTTTTAATCAGCAGTAATTGTGGGGATTGATGCATAACCTGAAAACGGCTGGCAATTTCATTAGAAATATCACGGTATTTCAATAAATCCAAGAAATAGGCATTAACATTATCTTCAGATTCAAATTCCTTTTCAAATTGTTTCAGCGCAAATCTGCTTATGCTGCAGCGTGTGCTGTGCTTAAAAATTACTGCTGGCTTTTGATCCGATAAGGCTGCTATCTCATCCAGCTGCCCTATAAATTGAAGCGGAATCCAATTGATTTTGCCCGCAGTTTCTTTCTTTTCTTCCGAACTACCAAATAGGGAATTAAATATACTCATTCTGTCTTGTTTTATGTCTTTTTGTCTTAATAAAACTATGAAAATCATAGATTAGACGTCAAATTGTCCGTAAATTTATAGTGGAATATAATTTGATATTTAGTTTGCAAAGTTAGTCATTAATTTGGTGATTAGTAATTAGTGATTAGTTAAAAGTGGATGCCTTTATGATTATTACAATTTTGAGGAAAACAATTGCCTAAAATCAGTCAAAGATGTTTTTTCATAAAAAGATTCTTCTTTATAGCATTACTAAAAAAGCTAATTACTATTTACTAGTAACTAATCACTGTTAAACATAAAACCTTTAATCATGAACATTAATAAATTTACCATTAAATCGCAGGAGGCCATTCAGCTTTCACAGCAATTGGTTCAGAGTTTGGGTCAGCAGCAAATAGAAAACGAACACATTTTCAAAGCTATTTTTGAAGTAGATGAAAATGTAGCGCCATTCATTTTGAAAAAACTGAATATAAATGTTCCGTTGTTCAAACAAATATTAGATAGTACCATTCAGAGTTTTCCAAAAGTATCAGGAGGAGAAATTCAGCTTTCCAGAACTGCTAATACCGCTTTGAACGAAGCCGAAATTATTGCAAAAAAAATGAATGACGAGTACGTTTCGATTGAGCATTTGATTCTCGCCATATTCGATTCTAAAAGCAAAGTATCCCAAATTCTAAAAGATCAAGGCGCAACTGGAAAAGGATTGAAAGCGGCGATAGAAGAATTGCGCAAAGGTGAAAGAGTAACCTCAGCATCTGCCGAAGAAACATACAATTCACTGAATAAATACGCTAAAAACCTCAACGAATTGGCTCGAACAGGAAAACTGGATCCTGTGATTGGCCGTGACGAGGAAATCCGGCGCGTTCTGCAAATCCTGACCAGAAGAACCAAAAACAATCCGATGCTGGTTGGAGAGCCTGGAGTGGGTAAAACTGCCATCGCCGAAGGATTGGCCCACCGTATTGTAGATGGTGATGTTCCTGATAATTTGAAGGATAAAATCGTATTCTCTCTGGATATGGGGGCATTAATTGCCGGAGCAAAATACAAGGGAGAATTTGAAGAACGATTGAAATCGGTGGTGAAAGAAGTTACTGCAGCCGAAGGTGATATTGTACTTTTCATAGACGAAATTCACACGCTTGTAGGTGCAGGCGGCGGCGAAGGCGCCATGGATGCCGCGAATATCCTGAAACCTGCATTGGCTCGTGGTGAATTGCGCGCTATTGGTGCGACTACTTTGGATGAATACCAAAAATATTTTGAAAAAGACAAAGCACTCGAACGCCGTTTTCAAAAAATTGTAATCGAAGAACCCGATACCGAAAGTGCCATTTCGATTCTGAGAGGTATCAAGGAAAAATACGAAACACATCATAAAGTACAAATAAAAGACGATGCTATTATTGCCGCCGTAACTCTTTCGCAACGCTACATTACTAATCGTTTTCTTCCGGATAAAGCCATCGACTTAATGGATGAAGCCGCTTCCAAACTGCGCATGGAAATCAACTCTAAACCTGAGGAATTAGACGTTTTGGATCGAAAAATAATGCAGCTGGAAATCGAAATAGAGGCCATTAAACGTGAAAAAGACGAAAGCAAGCTTAAAGCATTAGGTTTGGAATTGGCCAATCTAAAAGAAGATCGAAACGTGATTTATGCCAAATGGAAATCTGAAAAAGAAGTAGTTGATAACATCCAAATAGTAAAAACCGAAATCGAAGATTTCAAATATGAAGCCGAACGTGCCGAACGTGATGGCGATTACGGAAAAGTAGCTGAAATTCGTTATGGAAAAATCAAAGAAGCTCAAGAGCGTCTTGCCGTTTTTACCAAACAATTACAGGAAAACCAATCGGGAACTTCCTTGATAAAAGAAGAAGTAACCCGTGAAGATATTGCCGAAGTGGTAGCAAAATGGACTGGAATACCTGTAATGAAAATGCTGCAGGGCGAACGCGAAAAACTATTGCACCTTGAGGAAGAATTGCGCAAACGTATTGTGGGCCAAGCAGAAGCTATCGAAGCTGTGAGTGATGCTGTACGCCGCAGCCGTGCGGGATTACAGGACATAAAAAAACCTGTTGGAACCTTCTTATTCTTGGGAACCACAGGAGTTGGTAAAACCGAATTAGCAAAAGCCTTGGCTGAATACCTGTTTGATGATGAAAACGCCATGACGCGAATTGATATGAGCGAGTACCAAGAACGCCATAGCGTGAGCCGATTGGTAGGTGCGCCTCCGGGATACATAGGTTATGACGAGGGCGGACAATTGACCGAAGCCGTGCGCAGAAAACCGTACTCAGTGATACTGCTGGACGAAATCGAAAAAGCACATCCAGATACCTTCAATATTTTACTGCAGGTACTCGACGAAGGCCGTTTGACAGACAACAAAGGACGCCTGGCCGATTTCAAAAACACGATTATCATTATGACTTCGAATATGGGAAGCCAGATCATTCAAGAAAAATTTGAGAATTTAAAAGGAAGTGTCGAAGCCGCCACCGAACTCGCCAAAATCGAAGTCCTAGGATTATTGAAACAAACCGTGCGCCCAGAGTTCATCAACCGTATCGACGAGATTGTGATGTTTACGCCATTGACCAATGCTAATATTACTCAAATTGTTGGATTGCAATTGAAAAACGTAACCAATATGCTTGCCCAGCAAGGCATCACGATGGACGCCACTCCCGAAGCAATCGAATACCTGTCCGAAAAAGGATATGACCCGCAATTTGGAGCCAGACCCGTGAAACGAGTGATACAAAGAGAAGTTTTGAATAAATTGTCCAGAGAAATCCTCGCAGGCAAAGTTCATCCCGACAGCATCATTCTGCTCGATGCCTTCGACAACGAACTCGTTTTTAGAAATCAAACCGAGCTGGTACACGAATAAAAAAACAGAATCATTTTTTCAAAACTGCATTGTGGCATAACTTTGCAGTTTTTTTGTTTTTAGGAGCGGAGGATTTACGGTTTTTCATCAACAATTGTCCCGCTATTCGTTACAATCTTCTTGCCCGAACTCCGGGCAACAAGGATTTTCACTTTTATCGGGGCTAGACGATAAATTTAGTTTTCATATACAAGATTTTTAAATTTTTTTCACAATACAAAAGCTAATTAATTGTAGTTTAAATCAACTATATTTACGTGATTATTAATGAAACTTACCGAAGTTTTAGACAAACTGTTACCTGTGTAATATTTATGACAAAAATGCTAAACAACAACAGATCTATTTCCAAAAACTACGAATTATTAGGAGAATTAATTAATGAACATTTAAATTTAAATACAGACAAACAAAAAACTCTTGAAATTTGTCATGCTGGAAAATTTCTAATGTTCTTCGATAATTTAAAGATTCATAAAGTTACTGAAAAGCCAGATTTCATTTTAATAAATGGAAATGAAAAAATTGGTCTTGAACATCAAATAATTGTTGAAACAAAATCTAAAGAAAAAGAAGGTTTTTTTGAAAATATTTTTTCACAAGCTGAAATTGAGCTGAAAGATGACAAAAAATTGCCAAACTTTCTTGCCAGCTGTTACATAAAGCCTTATATAAACTTTAAACTGAATGAAAAAAAATATCTAATTAAAATAATAAAAAAAGTAATTGAAGAATACGTTCTTTATGAAAATTTTATTGAAAATCCGATAATTGAAAGCATATCTATCCAACCACATTCACAAAAAAATATTTACGCCAATATGGGAGCCTGGTGGCAGAAAAACATAACACTAGAAGTTTTAGAAAATTCAATAAAAAAGAAAGAAACTAAAATTTCAAGTTATAAAGAAACAGGAATAAATATTCAATGGTTATTATTGGTAATTGGTGGAAGTGGAGACAGTTCATTTGAAATGGATAAAGATTTAAAATTAGAAATGAAAACAAAGTTTGATAAAATTTTCGTGTTAGAAGATTTAAGAAATATGCTATATGAATTGAAATAAATACAGCTATCCCGACTGGTGCTTGTTTACAACGAGTACCAGAACGGGAATTATGTATTCTTGAACTTAAAATAAAACCTATGTCAAAACGAGATGAATTAGAGGAATTCCCTTTATATCAAAAAGCAGAACAAATCTTTAAAATCACGCAGGGATTAGTTGAAATCATCCCCGCTGACAATGAATTTCTACAAGAGACTACTGCTCGGTTTATGATGGAAAATGCAATGATTATACCTGCCAAAATTGCTGGAGCTCAAGCTGTAGAACTGTATGATTTAAAAATGGAAAATGCGGCCATAATTCGGAAAGCTGCTAGAGAATTATATGTCCAAGCAGGCAGTTTGCGCTTTGAAGAAGATATCTTAGACAAAGATTACATCCTTTTGCTGAGAAAAGAAATTGACGAATTCCGGCTTTTATTTATTGATTGGGTGGCTGGTTTTGATGTATGGAATTACATAAAGGACGACTGGGGACTGTTCAACCCGCCAGGTGTAAATGCTCATGATAAAGACCCCGATGAAGACATTCCTTTTAATCCAGATGATTTTTTTGGTTTTGAGAATGATGAAGACCATGAGAATGAGGAGGAATAATTCTATTCTGCGAAGTCACCCGACTCACACTAAGCGACCAATGCAATTCTGTAATCAAAGTCATTGCAAATTCTGATATTCATTCAAAACAAAACATAAAAAAACCACAAACAACAGCTTGTGGTTTTTTGTACTTGTAATTTGAATTAATAACAACTGATTTCTGTTCAGTTATATTCCTTTTAGACGCAATTGGTATTGTTTCAACATTTCATCAACATGTTCTTGTTTGATTTGCTTTTTGTTTAATCCCTTTAATTTACCCACATATCCCGTAAAAACATGACTAATATTGAGTGGTGAAAGATTGCCTTTATAAGAAGTATTATGACAAGAGAAACAATTAACAAGACTGTTTACTGTAGTTCCATGTATAGATGTTGGACTAAATCCTACCTGAACATATGTTTCCATAGTAATGTTGTATGCAGCAACAGATCCTCTAGTTAATTTTCCAGGTTGAGAATTTGAAAGATTACGGCCTAAGGAATTTAATAAGGCAGCTTGTGCTTGAGTACCTACATATCCTGCCGTATTAATCCATATTGAACCATTGTAGAAATAATTATTCCAAACACCTTTCAGCTGTGATTTAACACTTTCATTAATAGTGCGGATATTATTGAAGTTCTCCGAACCATTTTGACTTGTTTTCATATAAAGCCGAACATTAGCAGATCCTTTCATTGCTTTTTCAATAGGAACACCATATTTATAAACCGAAAAAACATCTGTATAAACACCATTCCCTGAAGTTATATTTTTAACCGTTGCGGTGGTGCTTTTGTTAAAAAAAGGATAATCAGCCGTGCTGGTCACTGGCGCATCTGTTGTAGGCGTAGCCTTAGACCAATCATAAGCAGGAGCAAGATTTTGATGTTCAAAAGTAGCCCATACAAATTCAGGATGATTCTCTACAACTCCAACTACATGCATTCCTAAAAGTGCCACTCTGGTTTTTACTCCATTGATTTCTCCTTTAGTAATAAAATAAGAAGTAGTGTCTTTAAGAACGCTTGCCTTTATCCAAGAAGTTTTAAGTTCTAATGAGCCTACGGGAAAGGTTATATCTTTCACCTTGGAAGGATCATTTTTTGCTATCGGTGCATATTTCAGCATTGTTGTGTAGGAAATTCTATCCATAAATATAGAATAATAGACCGTAGTGGACGGAGGAACACCCGATGGATAATTGGGTGTTTTCAAAATATCAGTGGTTGAACTTGCCTGAGCGGTATCTGTTAAGACAATCCCTTTACTTTGATCTAATCTTTGACCAGCCGAATTCACCTGAATCAAAGTTCCCATAAATGATGGCTGTCCATTAACCTCATTGGTTAACCAAAGAAACTTTTGCCAAGACCATTGATGAAAATCACAATTAGTTACAGTGGCATTGTTTGCAAATACGCTAGTTGGCCCTTCATTTGGCGCAGGAGTTTTTCTGGTATTGTTTTCCATCGCAAACCAACTAGCCGGAGCTAAACATTCGGAGACACTGGCGCTGGTGCTTTTACTCGTACTCGTATAATTTGAATTTTCACCTTTTGAATCTTTTTTGCAGGCACAAAATAAGATTAGGATAATTAAAAGCAATAGTTTTTTTGTCGTTTTCATATTAGACTTCTTTAGTTAAATTCAATCTTATGTGTTAAAATAAATGAAACTATATAATTAACTAACCGTTTTAAAAAAAAATGCCTTAAGCTCTATATATTTAGCCATGAAGACAAGAAAAATGCGTACAAGTAAATACTGACTTAATAAAGTGCGTATATACTGTACAACCTATATGCGAATACTTCCCGCTCTTCAAATTCACTGCAAAATGTAATACGCATCTAACTCAATCAAATTGCATAAACCTATTATTGGCTTAACTTTGCATCTTTAATCAATCCGATAAAACATTAAAAAATACAATCATGAATATTTTAGAATTAATAGAAAAAAGATATAGTACAAAGAAGTATAATGCTGATAAAGCCATACCTCAAGAAAAGATAGAAGATTTGAAAGAAATATTGCGCCTCACTCCTTCTTCTATAAACATACAGCCCTGGAAATTTACCTTTGTTCAAAATCCGGAAATTAAAGCAAAATTGGCTTCTGTTTCAATGCACAATACAGAAAAAATCAATCAGGCTCCATTACTGGTTGTATTTAGCGTAGCGGATGATTTGGATGCTTTTCAAAAAGTGGCTGACAACGAATTACCGCAAGCCAGAAGAGATTGGTACAATCAGATTAAAACCAGTATGCCGGAGGCCGATTTAAAAATATGGCTGTCCAAACAAGTTTATATCGCATTAGGAGTTGGTTTGACCGCTAGTATTGCATTAGGTTTGGATTCAACCCCAATGGAAGGCATTGAATCAGATAAATACATGGATATTCTTAATCTGTCAGCATACAAACCACTATTTGCAATGGCTGTAGGTTATGCTTCAGAAGATGATTTCAACCGAATTGAAGCAACTCCAAAATCCAGACGATTGTTGGAAAACATAATTGAAACTATTTAAACCACCAGTGCAAAATACAAACATAAAAAACTTCATAATCAATGGACATAAAAGCATTTTTATTAGACTGGCTGGAAATAAGCAACAGTTATAATACCGAAAAGTATTTGGCAAAATACCTAGAAGATGCAGTATTGGACGATCCTTCTGTAGGCAGAAAGTTTGTGGGACATAAAGGAATTCGGGAGTATTTTACCAGTTATTTTATTGGTTATAAAACACAAACCAAACTGGTAAAATTAGCTATTCTGGATAATACCGCTCACATGGAAGTAGAATTTACTGGTGAATTTCCTGAGGGGAAAATTGGAGGGATCTTTGATTTTACCTTCAAGAATCAAAAAATAACAACAGTAACCGCAGATTTAAAATATTAACCGATGCAGGTTTAACAGGCTGCAATATCATATCTTAGCAACAGCATTGACCTAAAACCCAAAAACGGATTATTTTAAGTTTTATCTTATGATTTATTTTTACATTTGATAACTTAATAAATTAATCAAACATGAAAAAATTAATACTAATCTCCTTTTTTTTAACATCAATTTTATCGAATGCACAAAGCAGTAACGATGACTACACAAAAAGCTCGGTGCTAAAAATTGGTGATTCATTTCCAATTTTCAACTATTTAAACAAAGATGGTAAAAGCCACGAAAGTTCTGAATTTAAAGGCAAAGTAATTTTAATAAATTTCTTTGCAACTTGGTGCGGCCCATGTATGGTTGAAATGCCTCTTTTAGAAAAAGAAATTTGGGAACCATACAAATCAAATAACAATTTTAAGTTAATCAGCTTTGGCAGAGACCATAGTCTGAACGAAATTAATAATTTCATAAAATTAAAAAACTTTAACTTCGAAATTTGTCCTGATAAAGGAAAATTAATTTATAACCAATTTGCCACGCAATACATCCCCCGAAATTATTTAATTGATAAAAACGGAAAAATCATTTACATTTCAGTTGGCTATAGTGATGAAGATTTTAAAATTTTAAAAGAAAAAATAAAATCATTACTGTAATTTATCCACTACGCAACTCAAAAAACTAGTTCTGCAATTCCCTAAAGCTTTCAGAATACCTCTTTCGTCACACACACTGTATAAGCTCCGACTTCCCTACCCTGGTTGAACACATAATTCGACTGCACAATTAAAGTCTTTGAAGAAAGAATCCATCAAAACATTGTAAATGAAACGCTAAGAAAGAAAAGCAGCATTTTTAAGCAGATTTTTATTGTTTTAAAAAGTAATCTTTTTCTTTATTTAAAATTAAACAAATGTATTTTATCCGTATTTTAATAAAGTTTAACTAATTTTATCCCACGTTTTGAAAGCTAAAAAACGGTAATCCTTTGGCTTTCAAATAATTTAAAAATATAAAGAAAACGCTTAGCTCTTTTCATTATCAAAAGGAATAAAATACAACTGCTATTATGAACTCTGCATCCAAAAATAAAAAAACATCACTAATAAACATCTTAATTGATTTTTTTGCGACTCTATATGATTTGGGTTATGATTTTATAAAACTTTTAGTTGCCTTTTTTGCATCTCTATATGATATAGTTTATAGTTTTTTATTTTTTTTATGGGAATATCTAAAATGGATCACCGACATACATCCCATAAAATCTCAAGACTTCACCACACAAGCCGAGGAACCAATAATATGCAAACCGCAAAGGAAAGAGCCATTTGAGGAACACCGCAGGAACTAAAAGAATATAGATTCAGAAAATCCAAGAGCATTGTTCAAAGACAGCAAAACACAAGCAGATTTTTAAACAGCTTGGCTTTTGAAAATTAGAATTTAGATGCAATGAATTATTTGCTTATTTTTTTCTAATAATAAAAGATAGCACGAATTTACTATCGTTAATTTCGTTTTGCATTTAGAGAATTTTAGGCTAATTTAGTCCTAAACCGTACTAGCAATAACGCGCTGGACGCAGCCTCCAAAGCCTAACCATAAATCAATTACCGATAAATATATTTTAGATGGAAAATCAAGGTGCATCTGTTGTAATTAATCATCATATTTTAAATGGAAAACAAAAGCAATATGAAGATTGGCTCAATGAAATTGGTCCAATATGCAGAAGCTTTGCTGGCAACATTGACTGGCAAATAATTCGGCCTATTCTCAATTTGACTTTCATTTACACAGTAATTATTAGATTTGACACCATCGAAAACCTAAAAAGCTGGATGGAGTCTGAAGAGAGAAAAAATCTCATAGAAAAAGTTAAACCTTTTTTAGCCAAAGACGATAAATATCTTATTAGATCAGGTTTGGATTTCCTTTTTGAGACTGAGACTGAAAAACAAAAAGTCCCAGTTCGATGGAAACAATATTTAGTCACTTGGTCTGCTATTTATCCTTTATCAATTTTAATTCCTCTAATTGTATTGCCAATTTTAAAAGCATTAAACTTTCCCGACACTAAATTTATCGGCTCATTATTTATTTCAGGATGTATTGTTTTTATTATGGTATATTGGCTGATGCCCAATTATACCAAATTAATTAAAAAATGGCTTTACAAATAAAACCTATTAAAGAATTTTAAATTAGTATGAAACTCTATATTAAAAATATGGTTTGTAACCGCTGTATTATGGCAGTGAAAAACGAATTGGAAAAATTTGGCTATCAGCCTTTAAATATTACTTTGGGCGAAGTGCTGCTAGGCAATGAAATGACCGATAGCGAGAAAGAAATGTTTAGCCAACAATTGAAAATATTAGGATTTGAAATGATTGATGACAAGAAAAGCCGAATTGTAGGCCAAATCAAATCTTCTATTATCGAAATCGTCCATCATCAGAACAGTGATTTAAAATCCAACCTCTCTGACTATTTAAGCAACAGGCTTCATCATGATTATACCTATCTTTCCAATCTGTTTTCTGAGACAGAAAGCACTACTATTGAGAAGTATTTTATAGCTCAAAAAATAGAAAAAGTAAAGGAATTATTGGTATATGATGAGCTATCATTGAGCGAAATTGCAGCTAAAATGAACTATTCCAGCGTCGCTTATTTAAGCAATCAATTTAAAAAAGTTACTGGTCTTACCCCAACTTATTTCAAAAATATCAAGGAGGCCAAACGCAGGCCTTTAGACGAACTGTAAATGTTACAAATACTATCTATAATCAAGTAACATGAAAGGCGGAAAGTGCTGCGACCTTTGCTGTGTAATTAAAATAACATGGCAACAAAAACAAATACTACCGAAGTCTTTCTGCCTCTCGAAGGTGTAGAAAGCGAACATTGCGCCTTAATAGTAGATAAAGGCTTGAGCAAACTGCAGGGACTAAACTCCCACAAAGTCGAGCTGAATAACAAGCGGGCGGTCATTCAGGCGAATAATGCCGAAACAGTTTCAGAAGCAGTACATCTTATCAGGGATTTAGGCTATAACGTAACTACCATCATAAAAACTTTTCCTGTCTTAGAAATGAGCTGCGCCTCTTGTGCTGTCAATGCAGAAAGCATTTTAAAATTACAGCAAGGCGTTATAAATGCAGCAGTAAATTTTGCAACAGCAACCGTAGCCGTAGAATATATTCCGGGGGTAATTGATCCCTTAGCTCTCAAAAAAGCTGTGCAGTCAGGCGGTTATGATTTATTGGTTGAAGAAAATAAAGACGAAACCAGTACAATAGAAAACCTGCAGCTTGAAAAATTTGCCTCGCTAAAAAAAAGAACGTATTGGGCATTGGCATTTTCTGTACCATTGGTCGCTATTAGCATGTTTTTTATGAATATACCGTATGCTAATGCGTTCATGTGGCTATTGAGTACTCCTGTGGTTCTATGGCTGGGAAGGGATTTTTTTATAAACGCATGGAAACAAGCCAAACACCGAACTGCCAATATGGACACATTGGTGGCTTTGAGTACAGGAGTTGCATATACTTTTAGCGTTTTCAATACGCTCTTTCCTATTTTTTGGCATCAAAGAGGATTGCACGCCCATGTATATTTTGAAGCCTCGTCAGTTGTAATCGCTTTTATCTTATTGGGGAAGCTTCTGGAAGAAAAAGCCAAAGGGAACACTTCGGCAGCAATCAAGAAATTGATGGGTTTGCAGCCTAAATCGGTTATCATTATTAACGAGGGCGGACATGAAATGGAAATTCCTATTGAACAAGTTCAGATTGGAGACATCGTTTTGGTAAAACCAGGAGAAAAAATTGCGGTAGACGGAATACTGATTAGCGGTAATTCTTATGTGGACGAAAGCATGTTGAGCGGAGAACCTGTTCCAGTATTTAAAAAGGAAAACGAAAAAGTTTTTTCGGGTACTATTAATCAAAAAGGAAGTTTTCAATTCAAAGCAGAAAAAATAGGAAGTGACACCATGCTTGCCCAAATCATAAAAATGGTGCAGGATGCTCAAGGCAGTAAAGCTCCTGTTCAGAAATTGGCCGATAAAATTGCAGGCGTTTTTGTACCAATAGTAATAGTAATTGCCATTGCATCACTTATTATTTGGACAATTTTTGGCGGAAATAATGGCTTTACACATGGCTTAATGGCTTTGGTAACGGTACTCGTTATTGCTTGTCCCTGTGCCTTAGGATTGGCAACACCCACAGCAATTATGGTAGGAGTTGGTAAAGGAGCCGAAATGGGGATTTTAATAAAAGATGCTGAAAGTTTGGAGCAAACCCAAAAAATTAATGCAATTGTTCTCGACAAGACTGGAACGATAACAGAAGGAAAACCACTTGTGACCAATGAATTTTGGTCAGCCGATGACAATCAGCTGAAACAAATTTTATACAGCATAGAAAAGCAGTCAGAACATCCATTGGCAGAAGCTGTAGTGAAGTATTTAAAGGCACAAACAAAAATATCCATTTCAAATTTTGAAAGCATTACAGGCAAAGGTGCAAAAGCTGTTTTTGAAGGCGAGACCTATTTCGTCGGCAATAAAACTTTATTGCAAGAAAAAGAAATTACCATTGAAAATTCACTGCTAAAAACAGCAGCGCAATGGAGTGAAGAAGCCAAAACCGTTATTTGGTTTTCTAATAGCAAAAAATCTTTGGCCATTTATGCCATTGCCGACCAAGTAAAGCCAAATTCTAAAGACGCTATTACCGAACTGCGAAGAGACGGCATTGACGTATATATGATAACAGGCGATAATGAAGCTACTGCCAAAGCAATAGCAAAAAGCGTTGGCATCAGTCATTATAAAGCTGGAGTATTACCAGAACAAAAAGCAATATTCGTAAAAGAACTCCAAAACAACGGCAAGGTGGTGGCGATGGTTGGCGACGGCATTAACGACAGTACAGCACTGGCGCAAGCAGATGTAAGCATTGCGATGGGAAAGGGAAGCGATATTGCAATGGATGCCGCAAAAATGACCATCATTTCGTCAGACCTTAAAAAAGTGCCTGAAGCCATCAGCTTATCAAAAGCAACTGTTGCTACCATAAAGCAAAACCTTTTTTGGGCATTTATCTACAACCTGATCGGAATCCCTATTGCAGCTGGAATTCTATACCCTTTCAACGGATTTTTATTGAATCCGATGCTTGCAGGTGCAGCTATGGCCTTAAGCAGCGTGAGCGTAGTGAGTAATAGCTTACGGTTAAAATGGAAGAAATAACAAACATAAATTTTCCAAAATCTATTTTGCCGAATTTACATTAATCTCTTTAAAAATAAAAAACATGAAAACAGAAAATATCAGCTTACAATTTAAAACCAACATCAACTGCGATGGCTGTATCGCCAAAGTAACACCTTTTCTTAATGAAGCCAAAGGCATTTGCCATTGGGAAGTCAACACAGCCAATAAAGACAAAATTCTTACCGTGCAGACTGACGGCATTACCAAAGAAAAAATCATGCAAAAAGTACAGGAAGCTGGATTTAAAATTGAATTGTTAAACTAATAACCTGAGTTCTATTATTTCAATTTTCTTTTTAAATGATAGTAAAAAACAATATCAGCTCTTAGCCTCAATGAAGTAAAAATCCTTACAAGCCCTCTCGCTTCAAAAAGCGAGAGGGCTTGTAAGATTATAACGAAAAACGGGACAATATTACCAAATATGCCTAATATTTCTGCTTCAAATTAATAGAACTCCAGTTAATAAAGCCAGATAGATGCTTCTATTAACTGGTTATATTTATTGTTCAATTTTTTCAAAAGTCAAATGATTTATTGCCAACTCCCCTCTACTGTCATCTTTCAGCATCAAAAACTTTCCTGTATTCTCCATTACTTTCCAATCCCTGCTCAAATGGATTAAAACTTCAGGAGAGCCCAATGACACTTTAAAAATGTTACTGAATAAATCAGCATCGCTGGTACTTTTGGATACAAACCATAGACCAGTATTAGTATTGGTTTCCTTTGTAGCGGTCAATAATGCATCTTCGCTAAAAACAAAATTATATCCAGCATAATTTTGAGTTTTATCTACGCCGGAATCATAAAAATAGGCAACTTTCCAAGTACCATTTTTTATGGTATCTCCTATTTCATCGACAGTATTTATATCTTCATCATTGGCGCAGGAAACTAGAGATGAAACTATTATGGTAATCAGCAAAACAAAACGGAATACATTTCGAAATTTCATACAATCGATAAATTTTAAGTTTTCTCTTTAAAATTCTGGTTATAATAAAAGTAACAATTAAAATTCAAGTTTAGAAACATAATCTGTACTTTATCTCAACAACTACTTGTGATGATATGTAAATTTTATAACTTTTTTAAAAAGAAATATAAAACATTTTCAAGCAAAGTAATGCAACTTTACATTGTTGAGAATAAGCAATAGACTTCAAAAAAACAGCCTCATAAAATAAAAGATTATGAACAATATATTCAAAGGGCAATTAGCTGGTTATGAAGCAAAAAATAGGCAGTGGCTGTTTTGGCACTATTTTAGTTTTTGTCATTATCAGATTTCTTTTAGGACAATGCAGTTAAAAATTTAAATTCATATAAATAAAATTAATTCAATAACATTCAAAAATTAAATATCATGAGCACAGGTAAAGTAGTATTAGGAACATTGGCAGGACTTGCCGTTGGTGGAATATTAGGAATCTTATTTGCACCAGAAAAAGGTTCAGTAACCCGTCAGCAAATCTTAGACAAAGGAAATGATTATGCAGATGATTTAAAATCAAAATATAACGGTATTACAGAGACTTTGAAAGAAAAATTTCAAGCTGTGAAAAATGATGCAGAAAGTATCGCCCAAAATGGGAAAGCAAAATTTGATGAAGTAAAAAACGACATCAATAGACCTCCATCAAATTATTAATTATAAATAAACTTATTATGATTGACGATACAACACCTATAGACACTCTTTTTGAGCGTGCTGAAGATTACGCAAAAACAACCCTGAAATTGGTAAAGCTAAACGCTGTCGATAAATCGGCCGAAATAGTTTCATCCCTATTTTCATTGCTCGTTGTCAGTATGACAGTTGTGTTGTCAATCATAATTTTTAGTATTGGTGCTGCATTATGGGTAGGAAAACTATTGGGTGATGCATTTTACGGTTTCTTTATAATTGGAGCCTTTTATTTCCTTACAGCAATTCTTCTTCGCATTTTCCGGGAACGATGGCTCAAATATCCTATCAGCAATTCTATTATCAAACAACTGATGAAGAAAAAAAGACATAATTGAGTACATCATTAAAAAATAGACAGTTAATAGTCTTTATCTAATTAAATTATTTACATATTAAAAATGGTTCCTATGAAAAAGCTTAACGAAACCGATGCATTAAATGAGTTAATTTTTCTTAACGTACAGCTATACCATACTGATCTGCGGTTGTTAAAAGAACAGTTTCATATCACTTATGAAAGCATAAAGCCCATTAATCTTATGAAAAATCTTGTCCATGAAATTACTGCTTCACCTGAAATAAAAGAAGATGTAATTGGTAATGTCATCGGGCTGGCTATTGGATTCATTTCTAAAAAACTTATAGTCGATGAGAACAGCGGTACTTTAAAAAAAGTAATCGGAACAATTCTTCAATTTGCTATAACAAATGTTATTTCAAAACATTCGATTAATATTAAATCAGTTGGAACTGCTCTTTTCAATAACTTCTTTAAAAGAAATAATCAGTAAATACAATTTTTAGGAATACAATAATACGCTAGCCGAGATGCTGGTGTTTTTTTTTGATTAAAATTTATAAAACAAAAAACACTTCCTTCCTAGCAAAAAAACTGAATAAAATTTAATAGCCACAGGTAAATTCCAATCAATAATTCCAGTAAAAATTAGTAGATTCGCATCAATAAAAAATCAAGGCTAAGGAKAAAAATTTTGGTAAAACACCAAAATTAAACTCAGTTTCTAAAACAATTATAATGGCATCAGGCTTTTTTGTACTATTAGATGATATCGCAGCAATTATGGATGATGTTGCTGTAATGAGTAAAATTGCGGCAAAAAAAACTGCAGGCATTTTAGGCGATGACTTAGCGGTTAATGCAGAAAAAGCTTCTGGATTTATTTCATCAAGAGAGCTTCCTGTATTGTGGGCCATTGGAAAAGGTTCACTCATCAATAAATTAATCATTTTGCCAATTGCCTTTTTGTTAAGTGCTTTTTTTCCTTTGGCAGTTATAGTAATATTAGTCCTTGGCGGACTTTATTTAGCTTATGAAGGAGCCGAAAAAATATACGAATATCTATTTCATCGTGAACATGCATCTGCCGAAACTGTAATTAAAGAATACACTGAAGAGGAAATCTTAGCGCTAGAAAAAGATAAAATAAAATCAGCGATAGTAACCGATTTTATTTTATCGGTAGAGATTGTGATTATTGCGCTAGGCACTGTATTAGAAAAACCATTGCTGTCACAGATTATAGTGGTCTCAATAATTGCTATTCTAGCCACAGTAGGCGTTTATGGCATTGTTGCGATGATTGTTAGAATGGACGAACTCGGTTATAAACTCATTAAACATAGTACTAAAGAAAACAGCTTATCCTACCGAATAGGAAATATATTGGTGCAGGCTTTACCAAAAGTAATTAAAAGTCTGACCGTGATTGGCACAATAGCTTTGCTTTCGGTGGCTGGTGGCATTTTTGTGCACAATATTGATTTTTTACATCATTTATTTCCTCAATTGCCTTCTTTTATAAAAGAATTTAGTTTCGGACTTATAATCGGTTTTATTGTTTTAGGAATAGTAACTGTGTTCAAAAAGATAATTAGAAAGAAATAAAAAAAATGAAAATGAAATTTAAAGGTGTTATTTTTGATTTGGACGGCACACTAGTTAATTCACTAGAAGACATTGCCGATGCTATGAACAGTGTTCTTCAAGGCCTCGGCTACCCTACCCACAGTTATGAAACCTATCAGTATTTCATTGGCAGCGGACTTAGAAATCTAGTAAGCAAATCGTTGCCAAAAACCAATAATGATGAAAAACATATCGATAGCTGCTACCAATTAATGATTGAAGAATATAGCAATAATTGCACCCGCAAAACAAAAGCATACGATGGGATTATCGAATTATTGGATCAGTTGATTTCTAATAATATAAAACTAAGTGTGTTTTCGAATAAATCGGATGAGCTTACCAAGAAAATCACCGCCGATTTATTTCCTGGCTATTTTGAAACTGTAGTAGGATTAAGCATTGAAGCACTAAAAAAACCAAACCCATCTGAAGCCATCGCAATATGCAAAAGCTTAGGATTAAAAACCGAAGAAATCATTTTTGCGGGAGATTCCGGAATCGATATGAAAACGGCAGCTAATGCCAATATGACTGCAGTAGGCGTGTCTTGGGGATATCGTCCAGAAGAAGAATTGATTGCAACCGGAGCAAAATATGTGATAAGCAATCCTTTGGATCTAATCCAGATTTTACAGCTCGAAAATGCTGTTATATTAACACAACAGTAATCTTTATAACTCGAAAATGCCTTATATTTTTGCTTCGAAAAAACACTAATCGAACTTAGCCAATAGTAATACTGTCCACAACTTCTTTGAGCATTTGCAGGCTTTTTAATTTATCCTGATGGTTGTATATGGGACTGCTGATCATCAATTCATCGATACGGGAATATTGGATAAATTCTTTTAATTCTTTGGCCAATGTCTGCATACTGCCTATAAATGAGCCAGCCGTCATTTGGTTGACATGAAAACGGGCTTCTTCGCTCATGTCATTCATGAGATCGGTCAAGGAATCCACTGGAGGCTGTAACGGTTCCCTCGTGTTTTGAACCAAATTCTGAAACATTTGATACAAACTGGTAGACAGGATTTCGGCTTCTTCATCTGTATCGGCAGCAATTGCATTGACACACGCCATCGTTTTGGGTTTATCCAAATATAACGATGGCTTAAAGTTTTCCCGATAAAACTCAAAAGACTGAATCATCTGCCTCGGCGCAAAATGTCCCGCAAAAGCGTACGGCAATCCATAAGCCGCCGCCAATGTGGCACTGTCCATACTCGATCCTAAAATCCAGATAGGAACGTTTGTCCCTTCGGCTGGAAAAGCGCGGACACTCGCTGTAGCATTTCCCTCGGAAAAATAATCCTGTAATGCCGACACATTCTTAGGAAACCGCTGTGATTCCTCAAAAAAGTCTTTCCTTATGGCTTGTGCTGTCTGCGAATCGGTTCCGGGAGCTCTTCCCAGGCCAAGATCAATTCGGTCAGGGTACAAAGTCGCCAATGTCCCAAACTGTTCGGCAATAATCAACGGAGAATGATTCGGCAGCATAATTCCCCCCGAACCCACACGTATATTTTGTGTCTGGCTCGCCACATATCCAATCAAAACCACCGTTGCCGTACTCGCTACATGAGCCATGTTATGATGCTCGGCCAGCCAGAAACGCTTGTAGCCCAAACCATCAACAAACTGTGCCAGCTCTTTGGTTTTCTGCATCGTTTCAGTAGCATTGCTGCCTTCGGTAATTATGGCTAACTCAAGTAAAGATATCGGAATTGGGGTTTTCATATTCATCATAGTTTGCACAAATTTAATCATTACCGCTTAGGGTATTCATGCCAAGATGTTAATTCAATTATAATATTTAGAACGATTTTTTTTGCAATTATTTAGGAGCAGAAGCATTTGTCATTTCATCAGCGGCAGTCCCGCTGTCCGCAATATCTTTTATGCCTCTCGTCTTTTGGAACGAGACGGCATAAAAGGATATTTGCTCCCATCAGGGCTAGGCGAGATATTTAGTTTTTCAGTTGAAATGATGCAAGCTTATGTTATTAGAATTTGTTTTTGAAATTAAATACATATATTTACTACAGTCATAATGCAAATACATCAAAATTGAATGGATATGTGATACATTACAGCGTAAATAAGTTGGCAGTAACACAAAAACAACATAACAATATGACAAAGACAAATTGGATAATTACAAGCTGACATGCAGAAATTAAAGATAATACTATTAAGTATAAATCTTAAATGTTCAAAAATCAATTAGGGAATGAAGAAATAAGCTTTATTCTTAAATCAAAAGATCAAAAAGAGAGATGTCAAATCGTTTTCTAATTAAATTTTATAAAATAATGAAAAACCAAAATACACATACGGAAACTACGCAGATAGAAAATATTGATACTGTAAAACTGGCACAAACAGAAATGAGAAATAATCATATGTATGGTGCTACCGGTATAGTGGTTTCGGGGCTTATATGGTTAACTTCAAGTCTTGTTGCTTATAATTATTCATCTAGACAAGCTGTTTGGACGCTTCTTATTGGTGGAGTTCTTATTCATCCCATAAGCACAATTTTTAATAAAATAATTGGAGTTAGCGGAACTCATAGTAAAAATAATCCATTAGCAAGTCTTGCTATGGAAGGCACATTCTATATGCTTATGTGTATACCTCTTGCTTATGAACTTTCCCTTCAACGGATTGAATGGTTTTTCCCTGGTATGCTAATGATAATTGGAGGCAGATATTTAACGTTTAATACAATATTTGGAAATCGATTATTTTGGATTTTAGGCGGATTTTTGGGGATTGCAGGTTATATACTATTTTCATTAAATGCAAAGTGTTATATATCCGCTTTGACAGGCGCAGGAATTGAAATTTTCTTTGGACTTTTTGTGTATCTCCATGCTCGCAAGATAATAATAAAGACGTAAGGATTAAAAAATGATAATATTTATGTGCAGATGCTAAGTCTTCAAATATTTTATATTGTTGTTTAAAATTACACCCTGCAAAGACCCAAAAAACATAAAGGCAATTCCATAACAAGTTGCTTTTTTTTGAATTTACACAATCAAAATTACTAGGAGCATATTTCATTTTCAATTGGAATGATACTACCTTGTGATTATAAACAGTATTCCAATTTTAAAAATTTAAATCCTATATTTACTGTAAGCACAATGAAAAACCACTCAAATTAATGGGAGTATTATTTACATAAGCAACTTGCCATTTTTCCAAACTGACCTCCAAGATAAGAAAGCGAAAATAAAATGAAACATTTTAAAGACTTTAAAAAATATAATGAATATCTTGGTTTGGATGAACCTTTAGACAATGATATTGACGTTGGTTATTATGACCCTCCAAATATGTTGTCTAAATCTGAACCAATAACGGTTGACTTTTACAGAATCTCTATAAAAATAAATGTTGTAAACAAAACAATACCAAA
Source organism: Flavobacterium sp. P3_A6 (assembly GCF_056403035.1). Lineage (NCBI taxonomy): Bacteria > Pseudomonadati > Bacteroidota > Flavobacteriia > Flavobacteriales > Flavobacteriaceae > Flavobacterium > Flavobacterium sp. P3_A6. Next base: position 113,091 of record NZ_JBFUGG010000011.1, read on the forward strand.
AAGTGAACCTATAACTGCGGCGTTTTTCAATAGCCCAAATTTGATAGTTCCTGCGGATTGGGATGTTGAACCAACTTATCAAGGAATGTATCTGCAACTTTCTAAAAAAATAATTGAAGAAAATCGATATTTATTTAAAACTTATCTTGACTATGGACAACATGAAGCATTGTATTTGACTAACGAAGAAGTTCAGGAAATCAGTGCTGTTTTCAAATTGATGATGAAATATTACGAAAGTAAAAAGCAAAATTTCAATGTATTGCTATCCTATGTAAATGTTTTGGTTTCTTTAGTGGAAGCATTTTATAAAAGACAATTTTCAACCGACCCAAAAGAATACAATCGGATTGTAATGGATTTCCAACAAAGCTTAATTGATTATTACAACAAACCAGTATCACAACTTCCAAATGTTCAGTATTTTGCAGACAAATTAGGTTTAACAGCTAATTATTTGGGCGATATCATAAAACATTTTACCAAAAAATCTGCACTCGAAAATATTCACGATTTTGTAATTAAAAAAGCTAAAGAGTTATTAGTTGAAAATAAAAAATTAAACACCGCAGAAGTTGCTTATGAATTGGGTTTTGAATACCCAAATTACTTTTCAAAATTCTTTAAAAAACAGGTAAATCTTTCCCCAAAAGAATACCGATTGCAAGCAATCGCCAAAAACTAACACAATGAAAACGCCTTTAATCAAGGCGTTTTTTGTTATAAGTAATTTGTTTCTTTTTTAGTGGTAATCTGTTTCCTCTAGCTGTTAAGCAAGGTTCTACATTTGTTACATTATTCAGGTTCTCATTAGAAAAAGAGAAATTAAAATAACAAACTATATAAAAATGGAAAAACAAAAAAAAGTATTACTAATTAATACACACTTAACCTATCCAAACTGGACAGAAGGAACTTTAAATAATTCATTTATTCTAAAGGCAAAAAACTTTTTTGAAGCAAAAGATTTTGAAATTTTAGAAACAAAAATTGAAGAAGGTTACAATGCAGAAGAAGAGGCAGAAAAACATTTACTGGCAGACATTGTAATTCTTCAAGCACCAGTAAATTGGTTTGGGGCGCCTTGGATTTATAAAAAGTATGTAGATGAAGTTTTTAATAACGGTTTAGCAAGCAAAAAGTTTTTAACAGGCGACGGAAGAACAAGAGAAGATGTTACTAAACAATATGGAACAGGCGGACTTTTGCAAGGCAAAAAATTTATGGTTTGCGCCACTTGGAACGCACCCGAAGAAGCATTTGGCAACCCAGAACAGCAATTATTTCAAGGTAAAACTACATCAGATTTATTTTTACACATTACTAGTAATTATCGTTTCTGCGGTTATGATATTTTGCCAGATTACAATTGTTTTGATATTTTCAAAAGTGAAAATATTGCCAATGATTTAGAAAACTATCCAAAACATTTAGAAAAAACTTTAGGCTTTCAAAACGAAAAATAAATCAATCAAGTAAAATCATTTTTCTTAAGTACGTACACAAAAAACGAGCCTTTTTAACTTTTAAAAAAATCCAAAAGCCAGTACTGTTACTCTTTTAAAAATTAACTATTTTTGCAGTCTAATTTTTTTAACATGTCAAAGAAGAAATACAAAATAGCGGTTATTCAATTGAATTTAAATGATGTTGCCGAAAACAACCTTAAAAAATGCTTAAGCTGGGTGCGTGATGCAGCCAATCAAGGAGCTGAGGTGATTTCGTTGCCGGAGTTATACAGCAGTCATTATTTTTGTCAAAGTGAAGATGTAGATAATTTTGCTTTGGCAGAACCATTATACAGCACTTCATTTATTGCTTTTAGCGCTTTGGCAAAAGAATTGGGAGTGGTAATCATCGTTCCTTTCTTCGAAAAAAGAATGGCTGGAATTTACCATAACAGCGCTTACATCATTAATACAGATGGTACAGAGGCTGGATTGTACCGTAAAATGCACATTCCGGACGATCCGCATTTCTATGAAAAATTCTATTTCACTCCAGGTGATTTAGGTTTCAAGGCTTTCCCTACCGAGAAAGGAAAAATAGGAACTTTAATTTGTTGGGATCAATGGTATCCAGAAGCAGCTCGATTGACAGCCTTACAAGGTGCCGATGTTTTATTTTACCCAACAGCAATTGGATGGCATCCGCTTGAAAAAGAACAATATGGTGAAAACCAGCACGGAGCATGGATGAACGTGATGAAAGGTCATGCAGTTGCCAATGGCGTGTATGTAGCTGCAGCTAACCGAATCGGATTAGAACAGTATATTGAAGGAACTGCAGGAATTCAGTTTTGGGGATCTTCTTTTATAGCTGGACCACAAGGTGAAATTTTGGCGCAGGCCTCACACGATAAAGAAGAAATCCTGATTGCCGAAGTTGATTTGGATTTACAGGAAAATGTGCGTCAGAACTGGCCTTTCTTCAGAGACAGAAGAATTGATGCCTTTGGAGATATTACCAAAAGAGCTATTGATTAATACAATTTGCCATATTAAAAAAGCCGTTTCAAAAAAATTATTTGAAACGGCTTTTTTTATACCATTTATTGTTTTAGAATTTATTTTACTTTAAAACTAACTCTTCTTACGATTTGACGTGCCTCTTTAGAATTTTTATTCACCGAAGCATCTTCTCCGTTAGCGATTACATTCAATCTGGAAGCATCAATTCCAGCTTTTACAGCTATTTCTTTTACAGCTTCAGCTCTTTTTCTTGATAATTCGGTATTGTAGCCTGAATCTCCAATTTCGTCAGCATAACCTATGATATCTGCACTTTTAGAAGGATTGTTTTGTAAATATTTAACAATGAAACCAACTCCAGGCAAAGAAGCGCTAGTTGGATTTTTTGAATTAAAATCAAAATAGACATTCACATATCCAGCGTTAATCAGCTCTTCTATATTATTATTCGATGGAACATTTCCTATTTTTGCATACGTTTTGTCTAAGTAGCTTTCTAATTCATCTGGAACGCCATTTTGATTATGATCTATGGATTGTCCTTTTGTATTTACAGCAACTCCGGTAATAGAATTTGGTTCTAAATCATACAAATCTGCTACACCATCTTTATCAGAATCCAAAAGACTCGTTTCTAACAGCCTCACTCTTTTTTCTAAATCATCAGAGATTGTTTTTCCACCAACCCAATCAGCATGTTTTTCGTTTTTCCCTAAGTAAAAAGTTAAACCAGCAGTTATATTTATTATTACACCGTCAATTGCCATTGAAGATGATGCTTTCATTCCGTCAAAGTTATAATTCTGGCTTCCATGAAGAATTCCGCTTAAATCTGCAGTTAGAGCAACTCGATTGCTTAGCTTAACTTGACCAGTTAGACCAAAAATTCCATTAACCATATAGTCCTCACCTTCAAAACCATCTTTAGAAGTTAATTGAGAAACTCCCAAACCAGTATGAAACAGCAATCCAAATGTATTGGTGAAAGTTTCAAAATTTAAAGCTCGACCAAGATTAATAACTCCCTGCAGACTCGTTCTTAAATAAGTACTTTCAAACGGCGGAGTATTATCTCGTTCACTAAATTTGTCATATTCAAAATCAAGTTTCCAGCCAAATTTAGGACTTAACATGTACCTTGCTCCTAAATCTATATGAGTCGGATTAAAGGTAGGGGTAAAATATTTGTTTGTTATTGCTCTGATCGGTTTAGTCGCACCGGCATTTAGTTCAATAGACCACTTATTATACGCAGTATTATCAACTGAAGATTGAGATGAAGCGGTATTCACATCCTGTGCATTTGCTGCTAATGATAATAATAAAGATAAAAAAGATAATTTTTTTTTCATAATATAAAAATTTAATTCAAAACGATTTAAATCAAAGTTCAAATACATTTTAAAATTGTTAAAGAATACTAATATTAATTAAAAAAATTTGGGGCTTTTTTAGAATTAGCTGAAATAGCAATTAGTTAAATTTACTTATTTCATTAATGAAGTTTCATGATGCAATGAAAAACTGATGGGTAATTATTTTTTATTTGAGTAAAAGATATTGAAAGGCTTTCTCTTCAATTAAGATCTATTTTTGTTTTTTCATATTTTAGATGTAATAGTTTATGCAACCAAACATCAGTAAATATAAAACTAAACAGTAGTGCTGCAACTTTTCATAATGTCATTTTTTAGTTAGTATTTAGATTACGTTTTCAAATTTAGTATAAATATATGAGTAATTTTACATCACCTTTCCTTTTTTTAAATTAATATTCTGAATTTTAACATATTCACCTCTAAAAATATTAATAAAAAACCAAAAATAATATCTTTTATGCTTTTTTATCAATAAATTAAAATACCTATAAATTGATATTTTAACAAAAAAAGTAATTATTTAACGACAAAAAATATCTAAAATTAATTTTAATGCATCATTAATTACATATAAACAATAAACAGCCAATTTTACAATTAATTTAGAATCTTAACGCACGGTTAAAAACATTGCATTACCTAAGCCGATAAACTCTAGAATAAGTTCAAAATACCATAAATAAAAAATCTGCCAATAGCAATTCACTTACTTTTGGCAGATTTTTTTCAATTAATACTCTTATTTACAATCAACTAAACCCTGAAAAATCTTAGTAACTTAATAAGAAAATATTACGAAATCTTTAACATACCAATTATAGCTTTTCTAGTCTTTTAGAATTCAAAAAAAAATTAAGGAGAGAAACAAAAGGCATTTTCAGGATTAATGGTTTCCTGCTGTCCGCTGTATTCCCGATTAACAAAAACTACGGCAAAAAGCCTTGTTTTTCTAAATCGGGAGATGCCGCTTCCATCAGGACTAAAAGGAAATAATTGGCATTTTTGGCAACAATCCAAATAACTTTCAGCCAATAACTCACAATTCCCACTTTTATTAATCCTGCTGTTTACATATCTTTGCACGCATTTCAATTAGCATCTATCTATGACTACATTTACAAGACGATTTCCTGCAGAGTGGGAAAAGCAACAAGGGATTTTATTGTGTTTTCCGCATAATGGCAAAGATTGGCCTGGAAAATATGAAGCCGTACAATGGGCATTTGTTGAATTCATCAAAAAAGTTGCTATATACGAACAAGTCTTCTTGGTAGTTGCCGATGAAAACCAAAAAAATAAAGTAAGCGAAATGCTGGAAACAGCTCACGTAAAAACGAGCAATGTCTCTTTCATTTTACACAAAACTAACCGCAGCTGGATGCGCGATTCTGGCCCTATTATTGTAAAAAACGGTACCGAAAGAGAAGCATTGAATTTCAATTTCAACGGTTGGGCAAAATACAAGAACATCAATTTAGACAAACATGTTCCTGCCAAAGTAGGAGAATTTTTAAACATTCCTGTAACTCAAGTAATGCATAAAGGCAAGCCTGTTATTATTGAAGGCGGTGCTATTGATGTAAACGGCCGAGGCACTTTATTGACTTCCGAAGAATGTTTGATGCATCCTTCTATTCAGGTTCGAAATGCTAATTTTACAAAAGAAGATTACGAAGCTGTTTTCAAAGAATACTTAGGAATAACAAATGTGATTTGGCTTGGAGACGGAATTGAAGGTGATGACACACACGGACATATCGATGACTTATGCCGCTTCGTAAACGAAGATACCATAGTCACCATAATTGAATTGGACCCAAATGACAGCAATTACAAACCTTTGCAGGACAATTTAAAACGGCTGCAAAATTCTAAACTGGAAAACGGAAAAGCGCCAGTTATAGTTTCTCTTCCAATGCCAAAACGAATTGATTTTGAAGGATTGCGTTTGCCTGCAAGCTATGCCAATTTCTTAATCTTGAATAACTGCGTTCTGGTTCCTACCTTTAATGACAGTAATGATAGAATTGCTTTGAATATTCTTACAGAATGTTTCCCAGACCGTGAGATCATCGGAATTAGCGCTACTGATTTTATTTGGGGATTCGGAACATTGCATTGCTTAAGCCAGCAGATTCCAGAATAGATAAATATTAAACAGTTCATAAATAAAAAAGACTTGCTGAAAATTATCAGCAAGTCTTTTTTATTATTACAGAGAACCTTTTTTAATCTCTTGTAAAAGGCAATTTTTGATTGGAACTGATAATCATATCAAATCCAGTTTTAGCTTCATTAAACTGAAACGTAACTCCTGCTTCTTTAGATTCAAATTGATCCTTTCCTATTGGTGTCAAAGCAAATTTGGGATAGTTTGTAATTTCTGCAAAAAGTACACTGTTGCTCTCTGTAATCTCTATTTTCAATGGAGCGGCTTTTGTAGAAAATTTTCCTAAATAACCGTCTAGGATAATATCTTTCTCGATTACTCCTTTATCAGATTTCCAAGTATTATTGCTTTCGTTCACATCAGGAAACGCATGATCTGGGTCAATAATAACACTTTCTATTTCTTCAGCAGTATTTACTTTGAAAGACCAATCCACATTACGCTGCCAGATTTCTACAGGCAGATTTACTCGGGTTACTTTTCCGCTTTTCGTTTTTACATCTAAAATCACAGGCATAGCCATTTTTTCAAAATTTTCGATAGTAATTACAGCTCCTTTACCTGGATCATTTTTTACATATTTAACCGAATTTACTCCTTGATCCAAACGCCAGTTATTAACAAACCATCCTTTCCAAAACCAGCTTAAATCCTCACCAGCTACATTTTCCATCGTTCTGAAAAAATCATCCGGAGCCGGATGTTTGAAAGCCCAGCGCTCAACATAAGTTCTAAAAGCCAAATCAAAACGTTCTGACCCTAATATTTGTTCTCTAAGCATTATCAGTCCTGCACTAGGCTTAAAATAACACAAAAGACCAATATTTTTTTCTTTCATATTATCTGGTGAACTCATTACCGGCTCAGTATTAGGATTTGTAAAATAATCAGCATTTTTATGAAGATCCGTTACTTTACTTTTATACTCGCCATTATTAAAATCAGCCGAACTTATTGAATTGATAAAAGTATTGAATCCTTCATCCATCCATCCAAATAAACGCTCATTAGATCCTACAATCATTGGGAACCAGCCATGGCCAAATTCATGATCTGTAACTCCCCATAAATCTTCACCTTTGGATTCCCAACCGCAAAAAACAATTCCTGGATATTCCATTCCTCCTTCATTTCCCGCCACATTGGTAGCTACTGGATAAGGATATTCAAACCATCTTTTAGAATAATTCTCAATGGAAGTTTTAGTATATTCGGTAGCACGTCCCCAGGCTTCATTTCCAGCGCTTTCAACCGGATAAGCTGATAATGCAAGTGATTTTTGACCGCTTGGCAAATTGATTCTGGCTCCGTCTAAAATAAATGCTGGTGATGATGCCCATGAAAGGTCTCTCGCATTTTTGATTTTAAAATGCCATGTTTTTACAGAAGCAGTTCCTGCATTTGAAGCATTGGCTGCAACTTCTTCGGCAGTACGTATCATTACTGTTTTTTCGCTTTGTTTCGCTTGAGCAATTCTTTTTTGCTCAGCAGCAGAATATACAGCCGTTGGGTTTAACAATTCGCCTGAGCAAACTACAATATGATTAGAAGGCACAGTAATATTTACATCAAGATCACCATATTCTAAATAAAACTCTGATGCTCCTAAATATGGATTCGTATTCCATCCTCTCAAATCATCATAAACACACATACGCGGATACCACTGTGCGATAGTAAATATCTTGCCGTTTTTAGTATCCAAAACTCCCGTTCTATCCGAACCTTCTTTTGGGGAAATAAAAGAAAAGTCAATTTTAATAGTAACAACTCCTCCTTTTGCTTTCAAATCGTCTGGAAGAAAAACCTGCATTCTGGTATCGGTAATAATGTATTTTGCCTCTTTTTCAACAGATTTTCCTTTTGAAGCAGATACGATCTTAACAGATTTGATTTTATGACCTCCGTCAAAAATTTCGCCTCTGGCGCCATTTCGGCTTCCACTTAATGGTATAAGAGCATTTCCTCTTGAATCGGCTTTAAATAAATTTTGATCCAAATGCATCCAAACAAATGACATTTTATCATTACTGTTATTGGTATAGGTTACAATATCTGTACCAACAATTTCATTTGTCTTTTCGTTTAATTTTGCAGTTAATTTATAGTCTGCTCTGTTTTGCCAATAGGCATAACCTGGCTCACCGCTTGCAGAACGTGTTGGCGTTGCATCCTTGGTATAAAAAAATGGCCCAAAAGCATCATGATAATCATACTTTGAAACGGGATTGGAAGAAGAGGCGCCAGAAGCTGGAGTTTCTTGACTCCATGAGGCATTAACCACAATTAATAAAGCCATTTGAAGTAAGGCTCCAAAACGATTGTTTTTCATATGCAGATATTTATTATTTTTATTTTAAACAGTATTTAATTAACACAATAGCAACCGATATATTTTGACTTTTTATTTGTGCATATTTCATGTTTTTAATGATTCTAAAGCAAATTAATGGAAAAAAAATCAATTTTCTAGTTAAAATTAAGAATTTGATTGATTTTAGCTTCAAATAAAACTTTAGTTTTTCTTCTTTAAATAAGAATTATAAAATATCTTTACAATAGCATTTTAACAATTAAAACAATAATTATTGTGACCACAACTATATCAAACTCCATTTTAACTGCAGAAATAAAACATATGGGAGCCGAATTATGCTCTTTAAAAGATAATTTAAATAAAGAATACATCTGGAATGGAAATCCTGAATTTTGGGGAAAGCATTCCCCTGTTCTATTTCCAATTGTAGGCACTTTAAAAGATAACACCTATCAGCATAACAATTCTGAATACCATTTGCCGCGTCATGGTTTTGCCCGTGAAATGGAATTTAAATTAATTGACAAACAAGATAGCAGTGCAGTTTTTTCATTGCTCGCATCACAAGAAACGAAAGTAAAATATCCTTTTGATTTTGATCTGCACCTAATTTATACGCTGGAAAACAAAAGCTTGAAAATAGAATACAAAGTATTCAACAAAGGAGAATCAAAAATGCCTTTTTCAATCGGAGCGCATCCTGCATTTGATTTGCCAAATAATTTTGAAAATTACAGCTTAGTCTTTGAAGAAAAAAATACTTTAAATTATTATTTATTGGAAGATGGCTTAATTTCAAATACAACCAACACACTATCATTAGATCAGAACGAATTGCATTTGAATTACAAATTATTTGAGAATGATGCTTTGGTTTTTAAAAATATAAAATCCAAATCGGTTACTGTTTTAGAAAATTCGAAACCGTTTTTGAAAGTGAGCTATCCTGGTTTTCCAGATTTAGGAATTTGGACTCCGCCAAATGCTCCTTTTATTTGTATTGAACCGTGGTTTGGATATTCTGATACTGTGGACAAATCCGGCTCAATTTTAGATAAAGAAGGAATTCAGATCTTGGATCCGAATAAAACTTTTCACTCTGCTTTCAGTATTGAAATTCTATAAAAATAATTAAAAACGGAAAGTATGCTCGAAGTCAAATTTTCACCTTTTCCGGTATTAAAGACCGAACGATTATTATTACGTCAGGTAACTGTAAATGATGCTGATGCTATTTTAGCCTTGCGTTCCAATGACGAAGTCATGAAATATATTCCAAGACCGTACCTTAAAAACAAAGAAGATGCTCTGGAACTTATTGCTATGTTTGATGATAAAATAGAAAACGGAATCGGTATTAACTGGGGAATGACATTCTTGAATGAACCTGAAAAAATCATAGGAATCATTGGCCATTACCGCATGAAGCCTGAACATTACAGAGCCGAGGTGGGCTATATGCTTTTTCCTGAATACAATGGAAAAGGAATTATTTCGGAAGCATTGCAAAAGGTCGTTGACTATGGTTTTGAGGATATGAAACTGCACTCAATAGAAGCTGTTTTGGATCCTGAAAATGTAGCTTCGGAAAGAGTTTTATTGAAAAATGGTTTTGTAAAAGAAGCTCATTTGATTGAAAATGAATACTACGAAGGCCGTTTTCTAGACAGCATGATTTATTCTAAATTGAATAAATAAACACCTAAATTATTTTCTTATGGAAACGTATGCCTCAGCCCTGATGGACACGAGCGAAGCGAACTGACGAAGTAAACGGCATCCTGTTGTCCTTTCTCGTTCCAAAAGACGAGAAGGACAACAGATATAGCGGGTGACTGGAATAGCTGCTAATTATTGGATTGGATCTTCGCAATTGTTTTTATATAAAGCTCTTCGACTTGCTTTCTAGCCCAATCCGTTTTTCGTAAAAAGGTAAGACTTGATTTTACACTTGGGTTTTCATTGAATGATTTTATTTTAATTAACTCCCCCAATGTGTCGAATCCATAATATTCCACTAATGTTTCTACTATTTTTTGAAGTGTGACACCGTGAAGCGGATTCTTTGATTGTTGTTTTTCCATAATGCAAATTTATGGCATTTTACCAAAAACAATTGGTCTTTCATTAATTAGTTCCTAAATTTGCCGTACTATGCAAAAAAATGTAAACATACTCAATAAAAGAGCCCGATTCGATTATGAAATTCTGGAAACCTACACTGCAGGAATTGTTTTGGCTGGAACCGAAATCAAATCCATTCGGTTAGGCAAAGCCAATATTACTGAAAGTTTCTGCGAATTTAGCGGCACTGAACTTTTTGCCATCAATACATACATTGAAGAATATAGCTTTGGAAATCAATTTAATCATAAAGCCCGAAGTGAGCGCAAACTGCTTTTGAACAAAAGAGAATTAAAAGGTTTGGCTCGAAGTGTTCAGGCTAAAGGATTAACTATTGTTCCTTTGAAATTATTTACCAATGAAAAAGGAATAGCCAAATTACAGATTGGTCTTTGCCGAGGCAAAAAAACATACGACAAGAGAGAATCGCTAAAAGAGCAGGATACCAAAAGGGATTTAGATAGAATCAAAAAGGCTTATTAAATAAAATCTCGTTAAAATTTTGTTTTTTTTAAATGTTATTTATTACAAAAAATAATTGCTTTTACTAGTATTAAAACAAACAAAACAAAATCATGAGAAAAATTACAATCACCTTAATTTGCATATTACTAGCTAGTTGTTAATACCTCAATCGTGTCGAGCTGGAGAGATCCTAATGCTTGCTACCCTCTCTAAAGAACAATTCAAAAAAGTTTTAGTTGTTGCATTAGCAAAAGACGAAAGCACCAGAAGAACTACTGAAAATAGAATTGCATCTATTAACCCAGCACGGCGCTTATGCTCCTGCTTACTATACGCCTGGATACTATCAAGAAAATGTTTACTATACTACTATTATATTGAGACTAACATTTTTGATTTGAAAAACAATAAATTGGTTTGGAGTGCTACCACAAAATCACTTGATGTATCTGATGTAAAAACACCACAATTGATGAAATCATGGAAGCTTGCGTACAGCAAATGAAAACTAACGGCTATTATGGATCCAAAAGAAAAAAAATAATACCGGGCTTCTTTTTTTAAAAAAGACAAAATAAGAAAACCATTTCAAATTAATATTGAGATGTTTTTTTTATGTAAAAATATTTTGATTGTCATCATTATGCTTATCAATATTGATTACATAATTCTTTATATTTCTTACCACCAAAGGAACTAGTACACCTATCACGACAACTTCAACAAAAGTAATTCCAGATTTATTCTCAACATCAACACATTTTTGTAAAATTCTCTTCATCTATAAGTTTGTAATTTTGTTTATTTATTTCAGAATTTAAATCATTATTTATAAATGATTTGTGTTTCTAAAGTAAATACATAATTCGACAAAACAACAATTTAATCGATGAAATGCAATGTTTTTTAATTTTTTAAACCATATTCTTACACAAAAGACAACATTCAAATACTTAAATACTTAAAGTTTTCCAGCTAACACAAAAAAATATTACAATTACAATAATTAAAAGCTAATTAAGGATAAAAAAACAAACCTAAAGAAAGAATATAAACCTAACTGCTTTGAAGACAATGAAGAACAGTTGGCCTTAAAATTATTTGCATTCCCACTTAAAATTAGAAACAGAATCATTCAGACCGGCTTTCAAATTGTAATGCCACCATTCTGAATCAAACGAATTGAAGTGTTCCTTCATCATAATTTTCTTCAGCAAATTTCTGTTATTTCTAATAATTTTCGAAAAACCAGAAAAATCATGACTGGCTTCTTTACCAAAAAAATCAAACGGAGTACCCATATCTAGTTCCTTTCCATCAAAATCCACTAGTGTAATATCGACCGCTCCTCCTCTATTATGAATAGAGCCCTTAGCTGGGTTTGCGACATATTCTGGATTTGGAACAATTGCCCACATTCTTTTTTGAATATCCAACGGGCGGTAACAATCAAATATTTTAATTTTAAAACCTTTCTTCATAAATCTTTCGTTGGCCAAAATCAATGCTTTTACAGTTTTGTAACGCAAATAACATTCGGCACAATCATAAACTTTAGATTTCAGAAAATTATCATCAGTAGCATATTTCATATCATACACAAAATCTTTGCTGTAATCTTTCAAATTTACAAAAGCAGTATCATTAACTGTATTTGAAGGCAAAATTCGAGTAGATGCAGTCTGGGCAAAACTATTCCCAAAACACGCAAAACAAAACACTGCAAACAAAGGTTTCCAATAAGATATCATATCAAATAAATTTTCATAAAAATAGGAATTTTAAAATGGTGCTGGAAAACATTTGCAATAAAAAGTTCCAGCAATAACATTTGAGCGGAACCAAATCCCTATAAAAGGGCTTACTTACTTTGAGTTCATAAGCCCATTGCAAACTCATAAAAGCACAACTGGAAACAATATATTTCGCACTTTATTCATGCTAAATATTTAGTATTTTACTTACGAAATTAATATCTGGCTTGTAAATCAAAATCACAATTTGGAAGTATTCTAAAAATATACTGACTTCATTCATTTCGGTATTAGAAATAATACCTTTAGTTTTTTACAAAAAGATTAAATAGTGACCTATCTTTAAAAAAAATATTTATTTTATTTTATTTTAATAACCACTTTACCCTTGACACGTCCACTTTCTACATAAGATAAAGCTTCATTAGTTTTTTCGAAACGAAAGACTTTATCCAAAACCGGCTTAATAATTCCTGATTCTATAAGTGTGGTGATTTTGCTTAACTGTTCGCCATCAGCTCTCATAAATAAAAAAGAATAATCGACATTTTTAATCTTTGCTTTTTTCCGAATGCCTGAACTCAACAATGACAGAATTATTTTCACAAACCACGGGGCTTTAATTTCGTCAGCAAAATCTGATGTTGGCGGTCCTGATATTGAAATAAGTTTTCCGCTGGATTTTAATATTCGCAACGATTTTTCGAGTGTTTTTTGATCCTGGCTATTCAATACAACATCGTAATTGCTTAATTGATTTTCGAAATCACTATTTTTATAATCAATTATAAGTTCAGCTCCCAGTTTTTCAAGCAAATCAAAACTTTGTGCACTTGCTGTAGTCGCAACCTTTGCGCCTAAATGTTTGGCTAACTGAATGGCGATAGTTCCCACGCCTCCAGAACCAGCCTGAATAAACACTTTTTGTCCTTCTTTAATTTTTGCTCTTTCTAGCAAAACCTGCCAGGCGGTCAATGCTACTAACGGAATTGATGCTGCTTCTTCCATAGAAAGATTCTTGGGTTTAAGCGCTACATCTCTTTCGTTCATAGCAATAAATTCTGCAAATGCGCCTATTCGATGATCTGCTGGCCTGGCATAAACTTCATCACCAACTTTAAATTTTTTTACGTTTTTTCCAACTTTTGTAACAATTCCAGCTACATCGTGTCCCAAAATTAATGGAAGTTTGTACGGCAAAATGAGTTTAAATTCTCCCGATTTTATTTTTGAATCTAAAAGATTGACTCCGGCTGCGTGTACATCAACCAAAACATCATTGTCTTTTACTTCCGGCATTGGGGTTTCAGTGAGCTGTAAAGTTCCTTTTTTACTATATTTATTAATTATAAATGCTTTCATCATATTGTTTTTAAGTTCCAATTATTATTTTAGTCCTGAATATATTTTTTTAGGATTTACCAAATTGAAAGCCAATTTTGGAAAAAACCTGCTCACGATATACAGTAATTTTGCGTCCCCCACCCTAATCGTAAATTGATCTTTTTTAATTCCAGAAATAAGCGCTTGTACCAATTGTTCTGGAGTCATTTTTTTGTCATTTCTTTTTGCCGTCATTTCTGTTGCTACAACCGGTGGAAGCAGTTCAAACACTTTTACATTGCTGTCTAAAATCTCTAAATTCTTCCTAAGGATTCTGGTATAAAAACTTAAAGCTGTTTTAGTTGCCGAATAAGTTGGTTCTTCCAAGGCGGGCACTAAACTCAAAATAGATGTTGTATTTATTATAGCGCCTTCCTTTCTTGATTTCATCATATCCATAAAAAGGTTATTCATCCTTATAACGCCAAAATAATTGATGTTCATTTCATAAACCGCATTTTTAAGGATTTGCTCATTTGCGATTCCGAGATTAAGTGCAGGACTTCCAACGCCTGCATTATTGTACAAAATATCAATTCCGCCTAAAGAAATCACTTTCTCAAAAAGAGCAACAGCATCTTCCTCTTTTTCAACATCGCTTTTTATAATTGTCAACGATGGAAATAACTTTTTTACAGCCTCTAACTTGGCCTGATTTCTGCCGGTTATAATGACGTTTGCACCCTCGGCTAAAAATTGTTTAGCCGATTCTAAACCAATTCCGGAGCCGCCTCCGGTAATCAATATCGTTTTACCTTCTATATTCATAATCCCGTTATTTAAAAAATTGCTTTGAATCGCCTACAGGTACATCAAACTGATTATTTTCAAGAGCCAGGAATAATTCATCTGCAACTTCTTCTGGCGGTATACCATTTGCACCGCCAATTTCTGCTGAAAATTCAGTATTTACCAATGGCGGATATACTTCATATACTTGAAGATTTTTTTCTTCTTCGTAAATATATCGCAACGCAACGGTATAACTATGCAAAGCTGCCTTGGCCGCACCATAAATAGGCACTAATTTATGACTGCCAAAAACGGCAATAGACGAAATATTCACCACAGCTGCTTCTTTTTTTTGCAGCAGATTTGGCAATAAGAGTTCTGTAAAATGAATTACGCTCAAATAATTGGTATTCATTTCGATGACTGCTTTTTCATGAGCATTTAAAGTTTCATTCAAAAGATAACTAAAAGCCGCACCAGCATTATTGATGATAATATTTACCTCAGGATGATTTGCTTTTAATTCTTTCGCAATACGAATTCTATCTGCCTCGATCGATAAATCTCCTTGTATGGCAACAGCATTATCTAATTGTTTTAACGCATTTTGCAAACGTTCTTCATTACGGCCATTAATGATGATTTTATTTCCTGCTGCATGTAGTTTTTTAGCGATTGCTAATCCTATTCCGGCACTTCCGCCACTGATGAATATTGTATTTCCTATTGTTTTCATTATATATTTATTTAAATTAAAAAATTTCTATTATTATTTGTACTCTGTTTAAGCGGTATTTAATTATTTTATTAACATTTAGACTTTTTAGTATATTTTAAAATATACCAAAAAGTCTATTTTAAAATAAAAAAAATTACATTGCGTATTGTTCTAATTCAGATTTCAAGCTTTTGATTAGTCCTTGCATTGGTTTTGCAGTATTCATAACTCTGCACATTACACTTCCACCCTCTATAGCTGCTACCATTTTAAAAGAAAAAACAACAGGATCCAGTTTATTAGAAAATTCACCATTACTAATTCCTGCCCGAAGTAAAGCAGAGATTTCTTCCTGTCCATTTCTTAACACTTTAGCCACTTTTTCTTTTACAACCGGATAATTATCGTCAGCTTCTACAGCTGAATTAAATATTGGACATCCTCCTGAAATATAAGTTTCAATTGGATTTTTATAAAAGTCCATAAATGCAAATACTTTATCTTTTATCGTTTTCCCCTTTGAAACCGCATCTCTCACCTTTTCTGAAACCTTTTTAAGAGCTAAATCAATCACTAGTTCAGACAAATCTTCTTTATTTTCAAAATGACCGTACAAACATCCCTTTGTAAGCATTGTTTTTTTATAATCAGACCACAAATATACTAAAAAGTATATTTTAGAAACAAAAAAAGTTACTTTATTTTTTTCTTCTTGATAAAGTTAAAAAAACATCCTTCTTTGAAAAACAATAAAATTATAAGGATAATTTCACAAAAAAAATCAAAAATTAAAAACCTTTGTAATTAATAAATATCCTTAAAATCAATATTATAATGACAAAAAAAGACCAAACATAGTTTTAACTTTTTTTTTGGAACCAGCAAAACCATTAGTAAACAGATTTAATTAATTAGTAATCAATCATTTTATCAATTTAAACAAAATATTTAATCATTTGATTAAATATTTTGTTTAAATAAAAAATCTTTCATATATTTATAATGTAATTTAATTCAAAACTCACAATGAGTAACCAAAAAACCGATACAAGCACAGAAGAAAAAATTAAGGAAGCCGCTAAAACAGTTTTCTACAAAAAAGGATTTGCTGCAACCAGAACTAGAGATATTGCTGAAGAAGCCGGCCTTAATCTTGCCTTATTAAATTACTATTTCAGAAGTAAAGCCAAATTATTTGAACTTATAATGACTGAAACTTTAACAGTTTTTGTTAAAAGCATGAGAACAATATTGAATGAGGAAAACACTACGCTGGAAGAAAAAATAGAACTGCTTTCGTCAAATTATATTGACTTTATAATCAAAGAACCCGAATTACCCACATTTATTGTAACCGAAGTCCGCCACAATCCTGGTGGGATTTTAAAAAAACTTCCTGTAAAGGAAACTCTTATTGATTCTTCGTTTTTAAAACAGCATCAACAAGCAGTAAAAGAAGGCAGAATCACCGAACCTAATCCGTTGCATTTTTTAATGAATCTGATGGGGCTCATAGCATTTCCTTTTATAGCAAAACCAATAATTATGGGAGCAAGGAACTTGCAGACAGAGCAATTTAATGATTTAATGATTCAGCGCAAAAAACTAATTCCTATATGGATTAAGGCTATGATGGAATCATAATTTTTTTTGGCTGGCACTTTAAGATTACGATAAAAAATAAGATAAAAATTGACAATTTAACACTTAATGATTATGCATATTAATTGTCTAAAAAGAATGTGTGCTATACTGTTCATTTCAATGGCAGTTTATAGCAGTAATGCACAGACAGAAATTCTTACCCTTGAAAATTGTCATCAACTGGCAAGAGAGAATTATCCCGCAATTGCTAAGCTGGACTTAATAAGCAAAAGCAGTGATTATGATATTCAAAACGCTAACAAACGTTATCTTCCCCAAATATCATTTTCAGGACAGGCATCTTATCAATCAGAAACAATAAGTTTTCCTGACGCATTAGGCACACCAGGAGGAATCCTTCCTTCCATAAGTAATGACCAGTATAAAATACAAGGAGAAATCAACCAGCTTTTGTATGATGGAGGGAACACAAAAAATCAAAAAAAATTGATAAAAGCAAATTCTGAGTTACAACTCCAGAATCTCGAAATGAATTTATATGCCATAAAACAGAGAATTAACAGCATCTACTTCTCTATCCTTTTGATAGACGCGCAATTAAAACAAAATGAACTGAACATTGAAAACTTTCAGACTCAAGTACAAAAAACAGAAGCTGCACTTAAAAATGGCATTGCTTTTCGAAGCAGTCTAGATGAACTAAAAGCAGAAATTCTAAACATTGAAATGACAAGAACTGAATATCAATCCAATAGAATTGCATACCTAAAAATGCTTTCCTTATTTATTGGTAAAGAACTTTCGGCATCAAGCCAATTGCAGCTTCCGCAGTCAAATTATATTCCTGCCGACATAAACCGGCCAGAACTAAAGGCTTATGATTTGCAAAAAACAATTTATGATACGCAGGAAAAACAGTTGCAATCAGACTACCTGCCACAAGTAAATGCCTTTTTTCAAGGTGCATACGGAAGGCCAACACTAAACATTATTGAAGATAAATTTGGCCCTTGGTATGTAGCAGGAATAAAACTTAACTGGTCTTTAGGAAGCTTATATACTTTATCAAACAAGAAAAATATTTTTAAACTGTACCGGCAGACAGCTGAAGCAGATAAACAGACATTTTTACTAAACACAAAATTAGATCTTTCGCAGCAGGATGAACAGGTTAGGAAATATTCTGAATTAATTCAGCAAGACGAGCAAGCAATTGCTTTAAGATCTTCTGTATCAAAATCAGCTGAAGCACAACTCAGTAATGGCGTTATTACAACCCATGAGTATATACAAAAAGTAAATACTGAACATTTAGCAAGACAAACTAAAATACTTCATGAAATACAATTGCTACAGGCAAAATACAGTCAAAAATTCATCTCTGGTAATTAACAATAAACAATATAAAATGAAAAAATCATTATTACTAATCACTATTGCACTAATTTTTATTGGCTGCAGAAAACAGAATAAATATGATGCATCCGGTAATTTTGAAGCCAACGAAGTAATTGTTTCAGCACAACAGAATGGAGTTCTTCTGTCCTATTCTGTCGAAGAAGGTTCTCAGCTAAAAAAAGGCGAAAAAGTAGGCCAAATTGATATGCGTACTACTGAACTCCAAAAGGAACAGGTTGAGGCGAGCATTAATGCATTGTCTCAGAAAACAATAAATCCAGATAATCAATCGGAATTAGTTAAACGCCAATTATCTGTTCAGGAAGCGCAATTAGAGCAGCAGCTTCGTGAACGCACCAGAACACAAAATCTTGTGAAAGCAGATGCCGCAACTCAAAAACAGCTTGACGATATTAATGCCGCAATTGATCAGTTAAAAAAACAAATAGCTGTGACTAAACAACAATTAACATTGAATACCTACAACACAAATACGCAAAACCGAAGCATTTTAAGCGAAAAAGCACCGCTTGAAAAATCTATAGCACAATATCAGGAACAGCTTAATAAAGCGCAGATTATTAATCCTGTTGACGGAATGGTTCTGGCAAATTATGCACTGGAGGGAGAATTACAGGTTACAGGAAAACCAATTTACAAAATTGCAAATACAGATACGCTTAATTTAAGAGCTTATATTACCGGAACACAGCTGCCGCAAATTAAAACTGGACAGCAGGTAAAAGTACGAATTGATCAAGGAGAGGATAAATACAAAGAGTATTCCGGAATTATCACATGGATTTCTAACAAATCTGAATTTTCGCCAAAAACAATCCAAACTAAAGAGGAAAGAGCCAATCTGGTTTATGCGATTAAAGTAAAAGTGAAAAATGACGGCTATCTAAAAATTGGGATGTACGGTGAAGTATTGTGGTCTAAACAATAAAAAGATGTATTCAGTAATTGCAAAAAATATAATCAAAACATACGGTGATGTAAAAGCTGTTGACGATGTTTCTTTTAAAATCAAGAAAGGAGAACTCTTTGGCCTCATTGGTCCAGATGGAGCGGGAAAAACATCAATATTTCGCATTTTAACAACGCTCTTGCTTGCCGACAGCGGAACAGCAACTGTAGAAGGCCACGATGTGATAAAAGATTATCAGGCAATACGAAACCGCGTGGGGTATATGCCTGGACGTTTTTCGCTGTATCAGGATTTAACGGTAAAAGAAAACCTGGCTTTTTTTGYCACCGTATTTGGAACTACAATTGAGGAGAATTATGATCTTATTAAAGAAATATACGATCAAATAAAACCTTTTAACGACCGCAGAGCCGGAAAACTTTCTGGTGGCATGAAGCAAAAACTGGCGCTTTGCTGTGCATTAATACACAAACCCGAAGTTTTGTTTTTAGATGAGCCCACAACGGGAGTCGACGTCGTTTCTCGCAAAGAATTTTGGGAAATGCTGGCAAAACTTAAAAAACAGAATATCACTATAGTCGTTTCAACTCCTTATATGGATGAGGCCAATCTCTGTGACCGCATTGCGCTGATTCAGGGAGGAAAAATTATGTCGATTGATGAACCGCAAGTGATTGTAAAGAATTTTCCCAAACCGCTTTTTGCTGCAAAATCAGATGAAATTTATACATTACTAAAAGATTTAMGTGCCGATTCTCTTATTGAAAGCTGTTATGCTTTTGGCGAATATCTGCATTTTACGATGATTTCAGATACAGATGAAGAGCAGATTTTAAAAGAAATTGCAAACAAGAACAATCATAAAGGATTTGAAGTAAAAAAAATTACGGCTTCGATTGAAGACAGTTTTATTCGTCTAATGCGAGAGCAAACTGCAATACAGCATTAAAAAAAATTACCCAAATGGAAGATAAGGCAATAATCTGTAAAAATCTCACCAAACAATTTGGCGATTTTAAAGCTGTAGACAATATCAGTTTTGATGTTGACAAAGGAGAGATTTTCGGATTTCTGGGAGCAAATGGAGCTGGAAAAACTACAGCAATGCGTATTCTTTGCGGACTTTCTTTTCCAACATCAGGCGAAGCATCTGTCGCAGGTTTTAATGTGTATAAACAACAGGAACAGATTAAAAAAAATATTGGTTATATGAGTCAGAAGTTTTCTTTGTATGATAATCTAACGATATTAGAAAACATTGAATTCTATGGTGGCGTATATGGTGTTTCCCGTCCGGAAATTAAAGAACGAAGCAAAGATCTTGTCGAAACATTGGGTTTAGAAAAAGAGGCAAAAAAACTCGTTGGTGCACTGCCTTTAGGATGGAAACAAAAGTTAGCTTTTTCCGTCGCAATATTTCATCGTCCAAAAATTGTGTTTTTGGACGAACCAACAGGTGGTGTTGATCCTATTACAAGAAGACAATTTTGGGATATGATTTATGAAGCCGCTTCAACGGGAATTACTGTATTTGTTACAACACACTACATGGATGAAGCCGAATATTGTGATCGCATAACTGTTATGGTTGATGGACGTGTAGAAGCTTTAGACAGTCCGACAAATTTAAAAAAACAGTTTAATACTCATTCAATGGATGATGTTTTTTATCAACTAGCAAGAGGTGCTAAAAGATCAGGAGATTAAAATGAAACAGTTATCAGCCTTTATTAAAAAAGAATTTTATCACGTATTCAGAGATCGCAGAACGCTGCTGATACTTTTTGGACTTCCAATTGTCCAGATTATTTTGTTCGGCTTTGCACTAAGCAGCGAGGTAAAAAATATTGGTATTGGCATTCAAGACAATGCGCATGATGTAAATTCACAGCAAATCATCAATAAAATACAAACCAGTACTTATTTTAAAGTAAAAATCTCTATTATTAATTATAAAGATATTGAAAGCCATTTTAAAGAAGGCAGCATAAAATGCGCCATAATAATCCCGTCAAATTTTAGTGCAGATTTATATCGTAACGGTGGAGCTCACATACAAGTTATAGCGGATGCTTCTGATCCCAACACGGCAACTATAGTAACTAATTATCTTAAAGCCATCATAGGAAGTTACCTGCAGGAACTTAACCCAAACACAAAACTGCCATATCAAATCATACCTCAGCTAAGGCAGCTATATAATGAAGAACAAAACGGTTCGCTTAACTTTATTCCAGGTGTTATTGCGTTAATCTTTATGATTGTCAGTACTGCATTAACATCTGTAGCGGTGGTAAGGGAAAAAGAACTGGGAACCATGGAAATTTTATTGGTCTCCCCTTTTAAACCTATCATGGTTTTAATAGCAAAAGCAATACCTTATTTGGTTTTATCTTTGATTAACTTTATAATTATATTATTACTCTCCGTCTTTCTGCTTGATATTACAATACAAGGAAACCTATTGCTTATTTTTGGCGAAAGCATCTTGTTCATAATTACCTGTCTTTCTTTAGGCTTATTAATTTCTAATATCACAGATTCTCAGCAGACCGCTATGCTTATATCAATGATGGGAATGATGCTTCCTACCCTATTATTAACAGGATTCATGTTTCCACTAGAAAATATGCCTTGGATATTTCAGGTTATCTCACATGTTTTGCCGTCTAGATATTATTATGACATTATGAAAGCTGTTATGCTTAAAGGACTTGGTTTTAGTTATGTTTGGAAAGAAACACTTCTTCTCGCAGGAATGTCAATTGTACTATTGACAATTGCTTTAAAGAAATTTAAAATCAGATTATCATGAAAGAACTGGGCTTTTTACTGCAAAAAGAATTTCGCCAAATCATTAGGGACAAAATTATCCTGGCTATAATATTTGCGGTTCCAACCATTCAGTTAATCATTATGCCATTAGCAGCAAATTTTGAAGTAAAAAACATCAACATCGCCTATGTAGATCATGATCATAGCACCTATTCTCAAAAACTAATCAATAAAGTTGGTTCTTCAGGATATTTCAAAATTGTTGACTGCCCTCTTTCTTATAAAGAAGGATTAAAATTGATTGAAGATGGCGATGCCGATATCGTCCTTGAAATCCCTGCTGGTTTTGAACGCAACTTAGTCAGAGAAGGCAGTCAGCAGGTTAATGTTGCTGTAGATGCCATTAATGGAACCAAATCTTCAATAGGAAGCGGTTATTTAATGTCGGTAATTGCAGAATTTAACTCCAGCCTTGATGTCAATATTAAATCACCTAAAGGAATTATTTACAACCAAGCGGCATCTGCAAGCATTGAAAATTCAAACTGGTACAATCCTAAGGCAGAATATAAATACTACATGGTTCCCGGAATTTTAGTTTTATTGCTCACAATGATCGGAGGTTTTATTACAGCCCTTAATATTGTAAGGGAAAAAGAAATTGGCACAATCGAACAAATCAATGTTACTCCTATAAAAAAATGGCAGTTTATCTTGGGGAAACTTATTCCGTTTTGGATTGTTGGCATAATAGTTTTTACAGTAGGCCTTATTGTTATGTATGTCATATATGGAATCTTTCCTCAAGGAAGTTTAGCCCTATTATACTTATTTGCAGGAGTCTATTTAATTGCTCTTTTGGGTCTTGGCCTGCTGATTTCCACTTTTGCAGATACACAGCTGCAGGCGATGTTTATAGCATACTTCTTTATGATGGTTTTTATGCTGATGAGCGGTTTATTTACAAGTACCGACAGCATGCCTGACTGGGCAAAAACTATCTCTGATTTTACGCCTGTTGCGCATTTTATTGCTGTTGTTCGTCTTATCGTTTTAAAAGGAAGCGGTTTTCAAGAAGTAAGCTATGAATTACTGTATCTTATTGCTTTTGCTGCTGTCTTAAATAGCCTTGCAATCTACAACTATAAGAAAACTACATAAAAAAGATTTATTTGATGAGAAAAGAACATTATTTAAAATTCCACAACAAATTAAACCTTTTAGAAATATAAAATAACCCGTTGGGTGTAATTATTTTCAACACATAGAAACATAGATTTTGTAAGCTCAAAAATAGGAGTTCCACTTTTTTAAAACACACATAGCTCACTATGTAAAAGAAATGTATTTTTTTTTGCATTCTTTTTCAAAGTAAAATCTATGTTTCTATGTGTTAAATAAAAATTTTATGAATTACACCAACAGATTATTAATATTGTCTTATTTCTATTGGCAAGGAACTTTGAATCATTTTCAACTGTCTTCTTTTCTAAATACCCCCCACATTTCTAATGTTCAAAAATCATAGTTACACCTCTGTCTTCGGCCACACAGACCATAAAACAAAAAAAATAATACTTAGAAGTAATAGGATTAATATGTAGCCCTCCTCGTTTAAGAGCCAAGAAACCGGAAACCGACTTTGTAAAACTTACAGCAAAGTTTGAAAAACAGGTGCAAATGTAGTCACCTATATTGAATTCACTAATTATGTAACTGTGAACTAAGTTAGATGCAATTCACAGTCCCCTCCAGCCAATAATATTGTCACTCAGTCGAAAACAGATCATATACTTTGCTATAAACCAAAAGTTCACAAGAATTTAGCACACCCGCTTCTGAACATTTTTTAATTAGGAAGTACTAGATTATTTGTAAAAAAAAATAGCTACTAAAAAGGGAAAGCAACTTGTAATGAGTTGCTTTCCCTTTTTCAAATATAGACGCTTAGCTACAAAATGATGCAGAGTCCATTTCTAGTTAATAAGGAGAGCCTAAGAAATTATTTTTTAAAATAACACCCTTCAAATGAATTATGCGCTAAACTAAATCCATAAAAAATCACTTATATAAGCAATATAAAATATCGGTCTATAACAAATATCTCAAAATTTCACCATAATATATTAGACATGAATGAATGAAGCCACTGGGCTTGTCACTAGGTTACATTGAACATTTGTTCCCCAATCAACATTATTTGAAACAGTAATTCCGTCAACTACATTGGAAGCTGGAACACCACATACGGCATCCCAATTCGAATTTACATAGCCTTGTATTGATATTGCAACACCAGAATTAACTCGTATTGATGCAGAAATTGGATTATCGCCATCTGTAGCAGCAGAAACCGTACCCATTACTACACCTTGCTGAACAATTTGAATATCGCAAGTTGCGTAATTATTGACAGTGATTGTCGCATTTGGCGCTGTGTAAATTTTTAATGGCAATAGGTCTGTTGGCCAAGTTATAGTAATGGGAGGAGAACCAGCTGATGCTGGAGCTGTTGTTGGTGCTACAGGCATGCTGCTTACTGGATTTAATGGTTCAGCTGATGCAGTTGAAAATACTTGTGACAGATTGGCAGCACCACCTAATTTGGTTGCCGTTAATGTATTATCATCACCTACAGTATAAAGACCATATCCTGCACCTTCTTCCAACATTTGAAAAGCTACCTGTCCCGATAATTGTTGATATAGAGAAGGTACGGTATACATGGAATTGACATCCTTCCAGTCACGAGCAACTGAGCCGAGCCCACCTGTTTCACTCAAGAAAACAGGTACAGCTAATGGTTGTACTTCCGTTCCAAGACCCAAGTAAGCAGTATCAGGCGGCGTACTTCCCGTAACGTACCTATA
The DNA here is from genome assembly GCF_056403035.1 of Flavobacterium sp. P3_A6. Classification (NCBI taxonomy): domain Bacteria; kingdom Pseudomonadati; phylum Bacteroidota; class Flavobacteriia; order Flavobacteriales; family Flavobacteriaceae; genus Flavobacterium; species Flavobacterium sp. P3_A6. The sequence goes on from NZ_JBFUGG010000011.1 coordinate 138,183, forward strand.
ACTATTTATGCCAATATAATCCATCCTGTCAGTTTCACCACCAGCGGTATAATATTGGGCTATAATATCTGTTCCGATTAAACCTCGTTGATATGGAATAGGGTTTGAACTTCCCCATGAGCTTTGCGGTCCATCCTGCATAGCAGCACCAACTGGAATAATACGGTAATTATTAGCTGCTATATGGAATTTAATATCGCGTGCAAAAGATTTCATAGCTTGAGCAACTGTAAGTTCCAAATTGACTGTATCCAAAACAATTTGAGATGGCGGCGTATTTGGATTAGCGGTGTTTAGATTCGATGCTTGCTGACCAGGGAATTCTACTTCATTACCTACAGAGAAACAAAAAGTGTTATTGTAAGCTTGAAATTCATCGACAACTCTAGCCGCATGATTAAAAGTTTCTTGACTGTATTCGCCTGTCATCTGTTTTATTGAATTGTCAGATGTTGCTAAACCAACCATCACATAGATTCCGGCACTAGCAAGACTAGCCATACTCAAGTTATGCTGATTATTAGGATCTACCTGATACACGCGAATACAATTGGCATTCAATAACTGCAACTGAGGAATAATTGTATTTACCATCAAGTCGTTATGATCATTAGCCAGAATATCTTTGATACTTAAATTGGCGTTAAGAGTGCTTGTTGCTGACAAGGCAACACCACGAACCATAAATCGAGTATTTTCTGTGCCATAAACAAAGGCTTTTCCGCTTATTGAAATTGTACTTAATAAATTCGTCATAATTTTAAAATTTAATTGTTAATTCTGCTTATAAGGCTTTTCAGTTCCGTCCCGTTTTTTATAGTAATTCTAGTTTCTACTTTTTATTTTTATAATATTACTCCACAAATCTATAGCATTACATAATAATAAAAAAAGAGTACAAACACTTGATTTTTAGTAACATTAAACTTTTTTTTATTAAAAATATTCAGGTGAGCTTTATAAAATAGAAGACGGATTTTCAAATAGCACATTAAAGCAAAATCTTCCCCATGGAAGGAAAACAGATTAACAATTTTAATCGAAAGATTACGCTGTGAAGTGCCTCATAGATTTTTAAAGAATTATTTTATTATTTTCTCTTAAAGAAAAACTTAATCAAATTCACTTTATGCAGAAGAGCAATGTCGAAAAATTAGGATTAGAACCAACCAAAAAGAATTGAATATTTTTTGATATATTCGGTTGACAAAAATATATTGGATAAATAGATTTAAAAAGAGTGAATGTATTTTCAAAAGTCGGAACAGAACATTCTATGATTTTGTAAAAACGTTTTGAAGCCATGAACTAGATATGCAGTTTAAAAAGAGGATTACTGATAAACCGTATCTTTATAAAGAAGTTATACAATAAACTATTTATAATCTTTGGGACACAAGATCATTACAATAACTTGTATCTCATAGGGAGAAAGGTTTGAAATGATAAGATTGCTGCCTGCAAAATCTGCAATAGCAATAATCTGCTGCTGTATAGTTAGAGTATGAATGCCGTTAAATGCAGTACCGTCGTTAAATGTGACTGTAGTTGTTGCACCAGTATTTACTACAGTTGCGTTTTGGGAACGACTGGAATTACTTATATAGCAAATACATTGAGATCCATTATTGGTTTTCAAAACAGCGTAGTTAAACCTTGAAAGCACTATAGTATCTCCCTTATGCTTATTGAAGTCTTGACCATAAGCTGAGTCAAATAGTAATAATAGTAACAAGGAAATACATGTTGGGTATGTCAATCTTTTTATAAAAACTTTAATCTGTAGTATTAGCTGAAATTTGAGCTTTTCCATTATTCCTTGTATTGACAATATTACAAATAATGATTATTGTACTAACAAGGTATCTTTTATCCTAGACAATTAGTGATGATAATTCATTGGTAACAAATGGAATACCACTGATAGAGTAATAAACGATCTACTGCATCAATCTAGAATTTGAGTCCCTGAAGCACTAACAATTGCAAATTAAATTTGTTAACAAAACTTAGGCAAGTAATAAATTAGGACACCCCCTAATTGCACCTGGACTAAGTTTAGAACCCATTTTCGAAATTATTATGAATTGTTGTTTTTGCAGATTCGCTTTCAAAATAGAATAATCATCAAATCTAGAAAGCTTGATGATGTCTTTCACAAACTTCCCAAAAGCCTTATATTAACCAAATAAAAATAATATTAGAGGGCTAAGCTAAGCATAAGCCCTCTTTTTTTAAGGTATTTATTTAACTTGCAGTATTAGCCACAATTGAGGCATTTGCATTATTTTGTGTATTGGTATTGTTAGTAATGGTAACAATTGTACCTAACATATCTCCTTGAGCCTGTAGACTAGCCGATGGTGAATTAGGAGGTAACTGAAAGAATCCATTTAAAACGGGATAAACAACTCCGTTGCATTGAACAAGAATTCCAGATGCTGGAGCACCAGTAATTGCAAAATTTAATGTATTTGCAGTACTTTGATTTGTAATTGTCAGAGTGGAACTAGTTCCATTTGCTGTTTTCCAAGTACAATTCATTCCTCCTGAGATAATAGCAGAACCAGTTTTAGAAATTGTTGGATTTGCTGTAGCTGTAGCTGTTGACATAATTTTTAAATTTAATTATTCTTACCTACTCTTAAGGCTTTTCGGTTTTCGCCCCGTTTTTAAAATGGTTTCTGGACTCCATTTTAGCTTTCGTAATATTACTTAACAAACTTATAGCATTACAAAACAATAAAACAGAGTATAAATACCTGATTTTCAGGTAAGTAAACTATTTTAAATAAAATATTCAGAAATTTTTTGTGAAATAAAAAAAACAGACCAGATATGTTTAAGTAAAAAGATTTATAATTATTACTTAAAAATTATGCTATGGTACTTTAAAGAAAGAATGTTTAGAAAATCGTTTGAATTATTTAAATAAATAATCAAATGATTTCATTTTAAGTAGAAATCAGACTTTGAAAGTTTTACAAAAAATAACTCATTACAAGTTGCTTTCTTCAAACGCTAATTAATACATTATAAATCAAACGATTACTTAAAAAAAAGTATCTCAGCAGGTGAAAAAGAAGCTACACACACCTATAATGATAATTCGTTTGTGATAAGATTACTTGTATGCTATTAATATTTAAAACTTAGAATTAAACTTAAAGCAGAACCTTAAGCTAAAATATTAGACGGTCTGTATTCTGGTAATAGGCACCTTCATTTTCAAAGGTTTGCAAATACATACATGTTATTGAGAAAATTAATTAGAAACGAATATTGAAAATAAATTTTGCAATTATCCTTTTGTTCTCGAAATTAAAATTACATCAGAATTAAAGACCTGAATTAAAAAATGACACAAAACGGTTTTTTTTGCTCATAAAAGTGGCAAAAAAGAGGAATGAAACTGTTTTTTCAACCTTTCTAAGATACGCTAACGGATCTATTTAAATATCAATGGAATAAAAATAGAAATGGATATGTCATATTATTAGTCCTTTATTGATGACCGTATTGCATTTTTAAAATAAGGCGAGTCATTCCAACTAATCTTCTTATAGCTGACTGTTTGTTTTAATTTTTGAGGCAAACAATCCCAAATAACTTCCCTTATTTTTTCAAGCAATATATTTTTAGCAAATGTATCTGAAACCACTAAACTAATTTCTCTAACTGGTTTTGGATCTTCAAATGATTTATAGATATTATTTGGTTCTTCATTAATTATAGAAAGTTCCGGAAGTATTGCAAAACCCAAATCAGCTCTGACTAAATTTTTTAAAGTTTCAATCGAATTGATATTGTAGAAGAATTTTTCCTGTGCTTTTTTTTCGCTCTTCAAGTTACAAATATCTAATAATTGTGCATTAAAACAGTATTCATTTTGAAGCAATAATAAATCGGCTTTATTACTTTCCGAAAGTTTAAAAAGAGTACCGGTCTCTGATTCATACGATTTATTAATAAAAGCTACAAATGGTTCATAAAAAACAGGGAACTCTAATAAGGAAGTGTTTCCTGTTGGTGTTGCCATTATTGCAATATCAATACTACCTTCTTCTAAGTCTTTCATTAAGCCTATTGTAGTTTCTTCTTTAATAGTAAAAATTACTTTGGGCAGTATAGCTCTTAAATCTTTAATTAATAAAGGGATTAAGTAAGGTGAAAGTGTTGAAATAATGCCAAGTTTTATTTCTCCTTCCAATATATTTTTTTCATCAATTACAAAATCTCTAATTGAATCTACTTCTTTCAGCACTTTTTTAGCTTTTGCAATGATGGAAGCTCCTAATAAAGTCGGTTTTAGAGGCACAGTTGATCTGTCAAATATTTTAATTCCTATTTCTTCTTCCAAACTTTTTAACTGTAATGTTAATCCTGGTTGTGATACAAAACAGGCTTCTGCAGCTCTTCCAAAATGTCTTTCTTTATCTAATGCGATGATATATTTTAATTGCTGCAGCGTCATGATTATATTTTTTACTTATGATATATAAGAATTATTAATTTGATTTATAATTACAAACATAACACCTTTGTACTGTTAAATAACTTAAAATAATAAAAAAATGAAATTAAAATTAAATCTAGCAACTCAAACAAAAATCTTGTTTACTGCTTTATCATTATTTATGATGTCTATTTCGGCAATTGCTCAACAAAAAAAGGCTGCATCAGCACGTGAAGAGTTTATTGAGGTAGAAAAAAACGTTCGTCTTCATGTTACTGATTTGGGAACTGGCAAAACGGTTGTATTAATTCACGGCTGGCCTTTAAGTGATGCAATGTATGAATACCAATATCAGGAATTGGCAGAAAAAGGATATAGAGTATTAGGCATTACACTTAGAGGTTTTGGTAAATCAGACAAACCATATGGTAAATATGATTATGATGTATTTGCCAATGATATTAAAATAGTATTGGATAAATTGAATATTAAAAATGCGACATTAGGCGGTTTTTCAATGGGCGGTGCCATATCTATACATTATGTTGCTAAATATAACAGTACTCAGGTAAGCAAACTGGCATTATTTGGGGCAGCGGCACCAGTTTGGACAAAACGAAATGACTATTCTTATGGGTTTTCTAAAGAAGACGTGAACGGCTTAATTGATTTGAGTAAAACAAATCGCCCGCAGTTATTGGAGAATTTTGGCAAAATATTTGGAGCAGCAGAGACTTCTGTTTCTTTAGGTTTAGGAAACTGGCTGGGTGGAATAAATTTAGAAGCTTCTCCTTATGCAACAACACAAAGCTTGATAGCATTAAGAGATACCGATTTAAGAAACGAATTGAATAAAATAAATATTCCAACTGTAATTTTCCATGGTGTAAAAGACAAAATTTGTGAATTTGCTTTGGCAGAACAAATGCAAAAAGGGATTAAAAATGCAACAATCGTTCATTTTGAAAACAGCGGCCACGGATTATTCATAGAAGAAAGAGAAAAATTCAACTCAGAACTAATCAAATTTTTAGAAAAATAATATTCTATAACTATTAAAATAAACAAAAATGAAATTTACAAGACAAGCAAATGCCAATTGGCAAGGAACAGGAATGGAAGGAAAAGGGACAATATCTACCCAAAGTACAACTTTAGACAAAGCACAATTATCATTTAAAACCCGTTTTGAAGAAGGTGTCGGAACCAATCCAGAGGAACTTATCGCAGCGGCACATTCAGGATGCTTTAGCATGAAATTGAGCTTTGTGCTAACAGAAATGGGGTTTGTGCCTACAAGTATTGATACCATTGCAAAAGTAACTTTTGAGGATGGAAAAATAACGGTAATCCATTTAGATCTGAAAGCAAAAATTGATGGAATAAATGAAGACCAATTTCAAGAAGCAGCTTTAAACGCAAAAGAAAACTGTCCAATCTCACAATTACTAAATACTGAAATTACTTTAAGTTCTACACTTTTATAAAAGCAATAAACTAATAGCCACCATAGTATTTTACTAGGTGGCTATTTTATTTGTATCATAAACTTTTACATAAAAAAGGTTAGTGATATTATAATTTTATTGAAGTGGATACATCGCATCCAACCCGATAGCCGTTTACACGATTCTCAATCATTATATATATGAGGATACTTTACGAAAATTTATAGTTTTTTTGTGTTACATTTCAAGATAGCAGATTTGCAATCATAAGTGTTCGAAAGCATAACCTGATTTTAAAATCTGCATATTGCATCAAAAAACTTTATTACTTAAGCATTTGTGTTGGTAAACTAAAAAAATGTATTTTTAAATTTTATTATCGAATAGATGAAATTAATCCTTGATTTTACATTAATAACAGGAATTCTACTGTGCATTACTATATTAATTGGCTTATTTAAATTAAAATTAAAGCAAATACCGCATAAAATCTTAATTGTATTTTGGAGTATAATTATGTTGTCATTGTTACATTTTTATGCAATGCTTCATAACTTAGAAAGTCTATTTGCGATAACATATATATTTGAAAATGGCGCAAGATTTATATTAGCTCCATTAATTTATGTGTATATAAAATCATTACTGCCTTCACCAAATAAAGCATTTATAAAAAATCATTTATTTCATTTTATTCCTTTCATAGTTTATTTGTTTTTTTATATAATTCCTGTAATTGTTTTTACTAAAATAATTAAAAAAGATTTCTATGCGTATCTGAATTTTATTGATGGAAATTTTAATCAAGGCTTATGGCAAGACTTATTTTCCTTATTTTATTTTTATTTATCATTAAGATTATTTTTTAGAGTTAAAAAAGGCATGACTGCTAACTATTCTAATTTTAAAGAGAAAGATTTTTTATGGATTAAAAAATTCATATACAGTTTCTTAATAGTTATTATACTTGATTTAATACTGGTCTTTTTATCTATATTTGGAAAATATAATGGTAATGAATTAGGTTTTGTAACTATGATTTTTACAGTTATTTCTATGATTTATTTAGGTTACTATGGATTAACGCAATCTTCCATTTTTCTACCTGATTTTTTAACAAACGAAAAACCTGCAAATAGACAAATCAATCCTGAAGATTTGATTGTTTTAAAAAGAAAAGTAACACAGGCAATAGAAGAAGAAAAACTGTATTTATCATCTGATTTAACATTAAGAACATTAGCAGAAAGCATAAAATTGTCCGAAAGAAAGCTGTCTAGTCTTATTAATGATGAAATGAATACTACTTTCTACGATTTAATAAATAACTTTAGAGTTCAAGAAGCAAAAAAGAGACTTAAATCATCAATTTATGATAAGTACACAGTAGTTGCTATTGGAGATTCATGTGGTTTCAATTCAAAAAGCAGTTTTTATAGAATTTTTAAAAGTGAAACAGGCCTTACTCCCACTCAATTCAAAAATTCTTAAATTAAATATGTCCCACTACGTGTAATGAGACTTATTGACTTTGAAAATTAATAGTAGTTAGGTAATTAAGTTTAATCTTTGCCATCAATCAAACTTAATTAAAAATGAAACATATCAAATTTATTATTGTACTTCTATCGCTTATAAGCTTTAATTCTGCAAAGAGCATAAATAATTTACCAACTAATAATTCAATCATTGACTGCAGTATTGATTTAACAAAAGCTGCTGATGACAAATTACCTGTTACAATACATTTACATAATAACACTTCAAAATCTTTAATTTACCGATTACCAAAAGTGGTCCAAGGTACTTATGACATTAGTGATTTTGGTCAGTTTGTTGATAATTTTGAAGCATTCGATGCCAAAGGAAATAAAATACCCACTACTAAAATTGATACAAATTCTTGGGAAATTAAAAATGCTAAAAACCTAAATAAAATCACATATTTAGTAAATGATACTTTTGATAGTAAAGGAATAAATGATTTATGTAAACCTCAATTTCCGGCGGGTACAAATATTGAATTAAATAATTATGTATTAAATCTACATGGCTTTATAGGTTATTTTGATTCACTTATTGATGCTGCATATAATTTGACGATAAAAGCACCTACAAAATTTAAGTATGCTACTGCTTTAAAACTAGTTGATAAAGCTGATAACGAAAAGAGTAAAGCAACAACCTATAACTTTTTCGCACCCCGTTATTTTGATTTAGTTGATAATCCTATGATGTTTGGAGCATTAGATGTTGAAGAATTTATGATTAATGATATTAAAATTGTTCTTAGCATATATTCACCAAATAAAGTATATAATGCTAAAGAACTTAAGGATATCGTTTTAAATACGATGAAGTCTCAGGCAAATTACCTCAAAGACTTTAAAACAACGTCCAGATACGATATTCAAATCTATTTTTTTGATGGTGTTGTCATTAATCCAAAAGATTATGGCGCTTTAGAACACCATACTTCAACAGTGATGGTTTTACCTGAAAACACAAAGAAAGAAGCGCTTTATAATGATTTAAAGTATTTTATTTCTCATGAGTTTTTTCATACCATTACTCCATTAAGTGTACATTCTGAAGATGTTCATAATTTTAATTATAACAATCCTACTTTTTCAAAGCATTTATGGATGTATGAAGGTGTGACTGAGTATTTTTCTAAATTATTTCAAATCGATCAAAATCTAATAAGTAATCAAGAATTTTATGATATTATTCTAGAAAAAATCCAAAATTCAAAAAAATATGAAGATGAAATAAGCTTCACTTATATGAGTGAAAACATTCTTAAAGATTCCTATCATAAAAACTATCCAAATGTATATCAAAAAGGAGCTCTAGCAGCCATGTGCTTAGATATTTTAATTAGAAATGAAAGTGATGGCAAAAGAGGCTTACTATCTTTAATGAATGAACTATCAGTTAAATATGGGAAAAACATTCCTTTTCAAGACGATGATTTAATTAATGAAATTACAAAGATGACTTATCCATCCGTAGGTTCTTTTTTAAGCAATCATGTTGAGGGTAAAACTCCAATACCATATCAAAAGTATTTCGATATGGTTGGTTTAGATTTTAAAGGTGAAAAATTATTAAGCATTGAAAAACCAACTCATAAGCAATTAACCGTAAGGGATTCCTGGCTCAATCAGCATTCAAATACAATCGCATTTGAAAACGTGAATGTGATACCAATGAATGAAGAAATTGTTCTAAAAAATCAAAGAGTAATTACATTAGATGGTAAAATAATAAGTATTCAACCAAGTTCTGAAAAGCCAAGTATTCCTCTCCAAACAGTTATAGACGGCACAGGTAAATATTTAATTCCTGGGCTTTCTGAAATGCATTATCATTGGAGAAATGCCAGTGCAATAGAAAATGATTTTAAACTACTCATTGCCAATGGCATTACTACGGTTCGCAATATGGCTGAATATGATGGCCAGGATCATATTTCAATAAAGAAAAAAGCTCAAAAAGAAGAAATTTTAGCACCCAATTACTTTACTACAGGACCTTACTTGTCTGCTGCTAATTTTCATGATGTTAATGATGCAATAAGAATAGTAAAAGAGCATAAAGAAAAAGGATATGATTTTTTAAAAATTGGTGATGGAGATGGCATCTCAAAAGAAATTTATTTAAAAATACTGGAGGAAGCACAGAAATATAATATTCCTGTTATTGGACATGCAGAGCATAATCTGCCGTTAGAATTTTCATTGCGCATGAAATCTATTGAGCATATTGAAGAGTTTATTTATATTTTTAATAAGAGTGACTTTAAATATTTGAATAATGATGCTGATTTTTTAGACAATGCTGCAAAACAAATAAAGAATAGCGGCGTATATGTAGCTCCGACTCTTGTCATTTTTGAAATGATTACCCAATATCTAGTTGATAGTAAATTTTCAAATTTAAAAGCAAATCAGGAAGCCAAATATTTAACGCATTCACAGTATGATGAATGGTTAACAGATAAAAATCATTATAGAGCTGATTTCAAAGGAAAAGATTTAGGAGGTGTAGATGCTTTAACATTATTCAACAGTTATTTTGAATGGATGAAAAAATTCACTAAAATTTTACAAGGCAAAGGTGTTCCTTTATTAACCGGCAGTGATACATTTGGTATGGTTGTACCTGGTTTTTCCCTTCATCATGAATTTGAATTTTTACAAGAATGCGGGCTTACCCCTTTTGAAATATTAACCGCCAGCACAGTAAATTCTTCTAGATATTTGAACACTATTTCATCTGAAGGAACAATTTCAGAAGGAAAAAATGCCAATTTAGTTTTATTGAACAACAATCCTTTACTAGACATTAAAAACACAAAAAGTATTGAAGGCGTGATGTTAAAAGGCAAATGGTATGACAGAGAACAATTAAATAAATTTCTGAAAGATGTAGAATTATTAAATGATTAAATTCTTTTCTTTAAAAATAAAAAAGAGCTATGAAATTCATATTTCATAGCTCTTTTTAGGTTCTTGGAATGGTATACTGGGTATATTATCATCTATTCAAATTGCTGAACACCTTGATATTTCAATCAAAACCATTAAAAAACAGACAACTATACCCAAGGAACATATGCAGTTCTCAAGCAATATTTAGCATAAAATAAAAAACACTTCCCAGACCCAGTTCACTTTCAACCCCTATTGTTCCTCCCTGAGCTTCAATGAATTCTTTTGAAATCGCCAATCCTAATCCGGTTCCCGTTTTATGGCTTCCTGGAATTTGAAAATATTTATCAAAAACTTTAGTTAAATAATGATTATCAATTCCCTTTCCGGTATCAATAACCGTAAACAAAATTTGATGGTTTTTACTTTCCAATCTCACTCTTATGGTACTCTTTTCGGAAGAGTAACGAATGGCATTCGTCAAAAAGTTAATAAGCACCCAAGATGTTTTTTCGCTGTCGGCTTTTACCATCGGAAGATTTTCATCCGTTTCAACAAGCAGTTCGATTTGTTTCTGCTCCGCCTGTATTTTCACCGCTTCTGTGGCATAATGCACTATTTCATAAGGATTGCTCTTTTCAATATTAAGTTTAATATTACCGGTTTCAACTTGTGAAAGTTCTAATAATTCTCCCGTGATTTTCAACAAACGCTCACTATCATCTTTAATGCTTTCTATCAGATGTTTTTGCTCTTCATTCATTGATCCCGTTTGTTCGTTTTCAAGTAAATTCAAACTTAATTTCATGGTCGAAATAGGGGTCTTTAACTCATGGGAAATTGTAGCTATAAAATTAGTTTTGGCAAAATCCAGTTCTTTAAATGGAGTAATATTTCTCAAAATAATTACGTCTCCAATATCAATCGTTTGATCTTCGCCTGTGGGCTGAATCGTAATATTTACATTTTCTTTTTCAAAATAACTTTCTTTCCCATCGGCAAAAATTTTCATTGGAAGTGCTTTCTGTCCTGATATTTCAGATTCCTTTTCAAGGTTTTTTGCAATTAATGATTTCATTAAATCATTTGTCAATGCTAAGGTTGCTGCAGTTTTTCCAAGTACGCCTTCTGACTTCAGTCCGATTACTTTCAAAGCTTCATCATTGACAAATAATATCACTCCTTGATTATCCAATCCAATAATAGGATCGTTCATCTTGTTAATTAAAGTTTCTAATCTTTTCTTCTCAAACAATAATTTATAAAGATTGCTATCGTGGTATTCTTCTAATTTCTGTKCCATTGTATTGAATGATTTTGCCAAATCGCCAAACTCACTGTGACTCATAAAATGTACTCGTTCTGAATAGTTTTTTTTTGCAATTTCTTTTATACTGGCGGTAAGTTCCTTAATTGGGTCGGCAATATTATTGGGTAAATTCACTAAAAGATTAAAGGCTATCAAAAAACACAGCGTTCCCGTTATGGCAATCCACATATTGGCTGTCTCGGCAGTGTGCTTGGCAATATCACTTTTTTGTTTTATAGCATTCATATTGAGTTTCATTATCTCAAAAATATCTTGCCGAATTTGGTTTTTTAAACTTTCATCTGCTCTGTTTGTTTTCAAAAGATCAAAACTTTTCTGCAAATTACGTGTTGCATTATCTTCACCTTCTTCGGTAACATTACTGATCTGCTTATTGAGATTAGTTTCAAATGTAGTTATCGCTTTCTCTACATTATTACTTATATTGTCTAATGAAAGCAACATATTTCTTGAATATTCCAATGTGTTATAATTGGCTTTCAAGATGTTTTCAGTGTCTTTTTTAATCGAAAAAATATAAAAAGCACTCACTAAAGTCAGGATAATTATCAATAAAAATAATAATCCGACACCTAAGTTTAATTTAGTTTTAATTTTCATATGAAGATAATATTTGTTTTTTAAAAGAGTATGGTATGTTCCGTTTGTTCGCTTTCGCCCAGGTCGCAGTTCTTCATTACTTTTGCCTTTTTGAAATCATGGCGATTTCATTTTATGATAGAATTACAAGGTCAATATTTGATAACGAAAGATTATTCAATAATCTGTTAAATACAGTAGTTGACAAAATTACTTTAAACAAATTAAAATGTGGCTTTCCTATACAAACCGTTGTAATTTGCTTTTGCTCCACAGTTTTCAGTATGCCATCAGTGATGTTTCCGCTTTCAATTTTAATCACTTCTGCCCCTAATTGTGTAGCCAATTTGAAATTATTAATCAAATGCCGTTGTTTGTCCAGAGCTATTTTATCACTGCTTTCCTTTGGAATCTGAACATATAAAACATACCAGTCGCTATTGTAATAACTCGCTAATCTGGCTGTTTTCCTTATCACAATTTTAGCCGTTCGGTCGTTACTGCTGATGCAGGCCAATAACTTTTCATGGCGTAAAGCATGATTTTTAGGGACTTCATTTTCCACTTTCCGAACGACCTGACTCGCTACTTCCCGCAATGCCAATTCCCGCAATTGCAAAATTTGATCCGACTTGAAAAAATTTCCCAGCGCGGTCTGAATCTTATCAGCTGAATAAATCTTTCCTTCTTTCAATCGGATAATGAGCTCGTCGGCTGTTAAATCAATATTCACCACTTCATCTGTCAACCGCAAAACATTATCAGGAACTCTTTCCTTAACATCAACATTGGTAATTTGTTTTACATTTTCATTCAAACTCTCAATATGCTGAATATTTACTGCCGAAATTACATTAATTCCTGCTTCCAAAATCTCCAAAACATCTTGCCAACGCTTTTCATTTTTGCTTCCTTCAATATTGGTATGAGCCAATTCGTCTACAATAACCACTTCAGGACGCAAGTTAATAATGGCCTGCAAATCCATTTCTTCAAGCTGTTTGCCTTTGTAGAAAAGCGTTCGTCTTGGAACAATTGGCAAACCTTCAATCAAATCTTGGGTCTCCTTTCGATTATGGGTCTCAATGTAACCTATTTTCACATCAATCCCATTGCGTAACAGCGTGTGCGCTTCCTGTAGCATACGAAAAGTTTTGCCCACACCAGCACTCATCCCAATATAGACTTTAAACTTTCCCCTACGTGATTTTTGAATTAAATCAAGAAAGTGTTTGACATTATTTTCTTTTTCGTTGTCCATTTTTTAATTGCATAAAAGGTGAGAGTTTAAAAGTGAAATGATTACATCAAAAAACATTTCACTTCTAACATTTCACTCCTGATTTCTCTTTTTTTCTTAAATAGAAATCGCTAAAGATGCAGTGACRAATACACTGCTGTCAGTAGGCTTATTATTTTTTTAAAAGATAGCATCTTTGCTATTCAAAGTTCGTGCTTCTAATCTGAATATTACGTTTTCTACAGGCAAATAATCAAAGTTTGCTGAGAAACCATAGGCTGTTCATTTCCAACATAAGTACTCCAATTCAAGACAGTTCCTAAACTCGGCTTAAATGTAATTTGCGTTCCAAAAACTGATGTTTGATTTCCCTCTATTTTCTAAATGCGTTGCCAACCATTTAAATACATAGCCGCCAAGTACCATTTTTCTGACGCAGAACATTGCTGTAAATCCAAAAGCTATAAAAGCTTTAACTATTATTTTTTTCATTTAATTTTTCATTAGGAGCTAATCCATCTGTCCACTATATCTTTCCTTGCCTAAAGGAGACAAGGAAAGGATGCCGTTTCCATCTGGGCTAGGGCATCACGTTATTTAAGAACTTATTTATTTGTAACAACTTTTATATTTAAAATTGCTATTGAATTTTGCCATTACCATTGATTTTTTTTTTATTTCAACTCATCCAAAGCCACATTCAACTCTAAAACATTTACGGTTGAAGTCCCCATCAAGGACGGTTTATTTATTTTGGTTTCCACCAAAGATTTTAGTTTTTCTTCAGACAAGTTTCTAACCTTCGCCACACGTTTCACTTGAATCAAAGCGCCTTCTGGAGAAATATTTGGATCCAATCCGCTTCCCGATGCCGTCACCATATCCGATGGAATCTCCGATTTTTTCAAATACGGATGAACAATCAAAAAAGCGTCAATTCTTTTTTGAACCAAAGCCAAATACTCAGGATTGCTCGGTCCTTTGTTGCTACCTGCACTTCCCGCAGCATTATAATCCACCGCTGATGGCCGCCCCCAGAAATAATTTAGTTTATCAAATTTTTGTCCTATTTTTTGATAGCCTACCACTTTTCCCTTTACAGAAATAGTTTCTCCTTTCCCTTTATTTGGGGCAAACTGTGCAATTCCTAAAATTGCCATAGTATAAATAACCGAGAATAAAACCACCAATAAAATGGTGAATTTTACTATTGAAAATATATTTTTCATTTTGAGTTTTTTTTGAGTTTCTAAAGAGGCTATGCAATTAAGTTTCTACTTTTTTCTCAGTGTCTTAGCTACTTAGCATCTCAGAAACTTAGTTACATAAATAATGTTACGGCTAAATCAATTAATTTGATTCCGATAAACGGAACAATCAATCCTCCTAATCCGTAAATCAACAGGTTTCTTTTCAAGATAGCACTCGCACCGATTGGCTTATAATCAACCCCTCTCAATGCCAGCGGAATCAATATCGGAATGATAATCGCATTAAAAATCACAGCCGATAAAATAGCACTTTCCGGGCTGTGCAAACGCATAATATTCAATCCTTCGAGAGCAGGAATCGCTGTGATGAAAAGCGCAGGTACGATAGCAAAATATTTGGCAACATCATTCGCAATCGAGAACGTAGTAAGCGTTCCTCTAGTCATCAGCAGTTGCTTCCCAATTTCAATAATTTCAATTAACTTGGTTGGATCATTATCCAAATCGACCATATTTCCAGCTTCTTTTGCAGCTTGAGTTCCACTGTTCATTGCTACACCCACATCAGCTTGTGCAAGAGCGGGTGCATCATTAGTACCATCGCCCATCATTGCTACAAGTTTACCATTTTGCTGCTCGTTTTTGATGTAGTTCATTTTATCCTCAGGTTTGGCTTCGGCTATAAAATCATCGACACCGGCTTTCTCTGCAATAAATTTAGCAGTTAAAGGGTTATCTCCAGTGACCATTACTGTTTTTACGCCCATTTTTCTTAAACGTTCAAAACGTTCTTTCATCCCCGTTTTTATAATATCCTGTAATTCGATAACCCCCAGTACTTGGCTGTTTTTAATCACTACTAATGGTGTACCTCCATTGGATGAAATATCAATTACTTTTTTTTCAATATCTTCAGGAAATGTATTCCCTGCTTGCCTTACAATATTTTTGGCAGCATCCTGTGCACCTTTTCTAATATTAGTGCCATCTTTTAAAACAACGCCACTGGTTCTGGTTTCGGCAGTAAATTTGATTAAAACAGCCCCTTCAATGGATAATTTCTTGGTAATTTCTTTACCAGCTAATTCCAGAATACTTTTCCCTTCCGGGGTATTGTCTGCCAGTGAACTTAATACGGCTGATTCAATAAAATCTTCCTGTGATATTCCTTTAGAAGGATGGAAGCTGGTTGCTTTTCTATTTCCAATAGTGATTGTTCCTGTTTTGTCTAATAATAAAACATCAATATCTCCTGCAGTTTCTACCGCTTTTCCTGATTTTGTAATTACATTGGCACGCAAGGCTCTGTCCATTCCCGCAATTCCAATAGCTGAAAGTAAACCGCCAATTGTTGTTGGAATCAAACAAACAAAAAGGGAAATGAAAGCCGCAATTGTGATTGGTGCATTGGCATAATCAGCAAACGGTTTTAGTGTTACGCATACGATCACGAATATTAAGGTAAAGGCAGCTAATAAAATAGTTAATGCAATTTCATTTGGTGTTTTTTGGCGGGAAGCACCTTCTACCAATGCTATCATTTTATCTAAAAATGATTCCCCAGGTTCAGTGGTAACCCTAACAGTTATTCTGTCGGTTAATACTTTAGTTCCACCAGTTACGGAACTTTTATCACCTCCTGCTTCACGAATAACAGGCGCACTTTCTCCCGTAATGGCACTTTCATCAATAGTTGCTATACCTTCAATAATTTCTCCATCTGTGGGAATAACATCTCCTGCTTCGCAGAAAAACATATCATCCTTTTTTAATTGAGACGAAGAAACCATTACAATTTCATCAGAATAGATTTTGCCTAATTCCAATACTTTTTTGGCTGGCGTTTCTTCTCTCGTTTTTCTTAAACTATCGGCTTGCGCTTTTCCACGGGCTTCGGCAATGGCTTCGGCAAAATTGGCAAACAAAAGTGTTGCCAGTAAAATCAAGAATACAATGAAGTTATAAACAAAACTGCCCTGATCGTGTGCGCCAAACAAAATAGCAATACACACAGCAAACATAATTGCAGTTCCTATTTCAACAGTAAACATTACTGGATTTTTGAACATTATTATTGGATTAAGCTTTACAAAAGATTGCAAAAAAGCTTCTTTTACCTGCTTACTCTCAAATAATGAATTGGATTTATTTTTAGTCATTTTTTATATTATTTTGTTTAACTGATTTTTTTTTTAACACATAGAAACATAGGTTTTAACTTTGACAATTAGGCGTTTCACTTGCATACATGCACATAGCTATGTGTGAAAACGAGTTTTCTCGTTACTCTTTTTTTATAGATTTAAATTCTATGTTTCTATGTGTTTAAAACATTTCAGCATTGAAAAATGAGTTGTTATTTATTTTAATGTAAAGTACTCCGCTAAAGGCCCAAGCGCCAACGCAGGAAAGAAAGACAAGGCGGCAATTATTGCAATTACTGCAAAAACCATAATTCCGAAAATAGTTGTGTCCGTTTTCAACGTTCCAGCACTTTCAGGAATGTATTTTTTATTGGCTAATAATCCCGCAATAGCAAGCGGACCAATTATTGGAAGAAATCTCCCTAGTAATAAAACTATTCCTGTGCTAATATTCCAAAAAGGATTGTTATCTCCTAAACCTTCAAAACCAGAACCATTGTTGGCTGCACTCGAAGTGTATTCGTATAACATTTCTGAAAATCCATGATGACCGGGATTATTCAGCCAGCCAGTTGCATTTCCGCTAAACCAATAGCCCATTGCAGTATCATTAGCTGCAAAATAAGAAGCCAAAGCTGTTCCAGCCAATATCAGTAAAGGGTGAAGAATAGCAATAAAAGCGGCAATTTTTACTTCACGGGCTTCAATTTTCTTTCCAAAAAATTCTGGTGTTCGTCCTACCATTAATCCCGATATAAATACCGCGAGAATAATGAAAATATAGAAATTCAGCCAGCCCACTCCAGAACCGCCATAAAATGCATTGACCATCATAGCCAATAACTGCATCGCTCCAGAAGCTGGCATTGCACTGTCATGCATTCCATTAACTGATCCTGTGGAAATTACCGTTGTTGCAATTTCCCAAAAACTGGTAACTGCAGTCCCAAATCGTAGCTCCTTGCCTTCCATGGCACCAGTTGCTTGGATAATCCCCATTCTTTCGATAGCTGGATTTCCGTTGATTTCGCTTATCATTGTGGGTATAACCAGCATTAAAAAACCAGCTGTCATAACACCAAAAACAACATAAGAGAATTTTCTTTTATTAAGGAAAAAACCTAATGCAAAAATCATTGCAAACGGGATGATTAACTGTGCCCATAATTCGACCGCATTGGTTAAATAAGTTGGATTTTCCAAAGGATGTGCTGAATTGGCACCAAAGAAACCTCCTCCGTTTGTACCAATATGTTTGATGCCAATAAATGCAGCGGCAGGCCCACGGGAAACTTCAACAGTATCGCCTTGTAAAGTCACTATTTTGTCTTTTCCTTCAAATGTCATTGGAGTACCGCTGAATACAAGAATAACAGCTACAATAGCAGAAAGCGGTAATAAAATACGAGTACAGCTTTTGATTAAAAAATTGTAAAAATTCCCTAGTTTATCGGTTGTTTTTTCTCTCATGGCAACAAAAACCATTGCCGCCGCCGCCATTCCCGTACCAGCCGAAACAAACTGCAGGAACATTAAAAATAATTGACCTAAATAAGAAAGACCTGTTTCTCCAGAATAGTGCTGTAGATTGCAGTTCACTACAAATGAAATGGCGGTGTTAAAGGCCAAATCGGGTGACATATTTGGATTATTATCCGGATTCAAAGGCAATGAACCTTGAAACAATAAAACAAAAAAACAAAGAAAGAACCAAACCATGTTTACACTCAAAAGTGCTTTGAGATGCTGCTTCCAGTTCATTTCTTCAGTGGAATTGATACTGCTTATTTTGAAAATTAATTTTTCAATTGGATTAAAAATTACATCAAGCATCGTTTTATCTCCCAAATAGACTTTGGCAATATACCTTCCGACAGGAATGGCCAAAACTATTGAGACGATAAAAATACTGATGACACCAAAAAATTCTGTGTTCATAATTTAAGTTTAGATTGTTGATTTTAAAACTTCTCAGGTTTAATTAGCACATAAACTAAATAACCGAAAACGACGAGCGAAATAATAAATAGTAGTGTCATGATTTAGATTTTTTCAAAAAATTCGACGGATTTAAAACAAATTATAAAGAGCAAAACTCCTAATGCGAGTAAAAGAATTGTGATTAACATACTATTAAAAATTAAGGTTAGATTTAAACTACTGAAGCATTGGTTTGCTTGATATACTCAGCCTCCAACGATTTTGGAAGCAGATTGGAAATACTGCAATGACGCAGCTCCATAAAAGAGGAAACTGAAAAAACATATACACTCGAAATGGCATTTTTGGTTTCACTGCTTCCTGTTCCGAATAATCGTTCGGCTAGTGCCAAACATTTTTTGGCTCGAGTAATATTTCCGGATATAATTGCAATTTTTGTGATTTCGGCAAAACGTTCTGCTTGTTTGTAAATCGTGATGACTTGATTTTTCATGAGTATGAATTTTTATGTTCTTCATCGCTTATGCCAAAAAACATTCCAAAAAAAATAAAAAATCATAACCTATTGTTTCTTATAGCTTTGTCGTTTTAGTGCCAAAAAAAGGCATAAAAAAAGCCTATCAAAATGATAGGCTTTTCTCAAAACGATAATGATTTTTATTGAATATTGTACTCGTCCAATTTTCGGTACAGTGTTGCAATACCTATTTCAAGTAAGCGTGCTGCTTCTGCTTTATTTCCTTTGGCATAATTCAACACTTTCTGAATATGCAGTTTTTCTACACTTTGCATAGAAAATGCTGATAACGTTTTATTATTTTTATCTATTTGATGCTGTATTTCATACGGCAAAACATCTTGGGTCAAAATATCGTCATTCGCTAGAATCACAGAACGCTCAATCACATTTCTCAATTCACGGACATTACCCGGCCAATGGTAGGTTTCCAATTTAGACATAAAATCAGGATCAATAATCAATGACTTTTTATTTCCTCTTGATGAAAATTGCTCTACAAAATAATTGGTTAAAGGTGCAATATCTTTTATTCTTTCCCGCAAAGGCGGAATTTTTATCTCAAAAATATTCAATCTAAAATACAAATCCGAACGAAAATGGTGTTCATCACTTTCTGTTTTTAAATCGCGATTTGTAGCAGCAATCAAACGAAAATTGGATTTCCTTGGAGTTGTATCGCCAATTTGGATATACTCGTTGGTTTCTAGAACACGTAACAATTTAGCTTGCAATTCTAGAGGCATTTCGCCTATTTCATCCAAGAATAAAGTTCCTCCATTGGCTTCTTCAATAAATCCCTTTTTATCTCTTGCAGCGCCAGTAAAAGCACCTTGCTTGTGTCCGAATAATTCACTTTCGAGAATTTCCTTGCTGAAAGTGCTGCAATTTAATGCAACAAACGATTTTCCTGCCCGATTGCTGTTTTCGTGAATGGCTTGCGCAAAAACTTCTTTTCCGGTTCCTGTTTCTCCCGTTAAGAGGACAGTTGAATCTGTTTTCGCTACTTTTTTCGCTAAGTCAATAACCTGCTCCAAGCCTTTTGATTTTCCTATAATACTATCAAAAGAATATTTATCAGAAATACGTTTTTCTAATTGTTTGACTTTCTTTTGCAGTTGTACTTTTTCCAATGCTTTATACAACAAAGGAATAATTTTATCATTGTCATCACCTTTTACAATATAATCAAAAGCTCCATTCTTCATGGCCTGAACTCCATCCGAAATTTTACCGTAAGCAGTTAATAGAATGACTTCGGTTAAAGGAAATGCTATCTTTATCTTTTGAAGAAAATCAACACCGTTACCATCGGGAAGTTTGRCATCACATAAAACAACATCGATATCATTAACTTCCAATTTTTTAAAACCTGATTTTAAATCTGGTGCCTCAAAAACTTCAAAACCTTCGGATTTAATTATTCTGGCTAAAAGGTGACGCAATTTTTCTTCATCGTCAATAATAAGAATATTTTTCAAAATGGCTTTTTTGTCAAAAATTAGATTACAAATTTAAATGTTTTAACCCTGCAAAATAAAATTTCACATGATTAAAACATTTAATCACTTAATATAATTAATCTTTTCTGTGATCTGTGATCGTTTGGCATCAAAAATGAGATCAAGAACAAAACCCGTTGAGGATTAAATCATAATATCGCAAACTTTCACCGGACATATTATGGGAAATAGAACAATTAATTTGTTTGAAAAGAATAGTAGAATAAATATGAATTTTTTCAACATACCATCTACAATATCATCCGTATTATTCACATTTCTTACTATACTCGATACCCCCACCAAGCCGTTTCGATAGTCTTGTTACACTAGAAAAACCTTAAGATCACCTTCCTTATAATAAAAAACAACGCAATGCACTGAAATCTTATCCAAAAACCAATTGATTATCCAACCTACCTAAATTTTTTCATCTCTAATTGCTTTCTTAGAATCTATTATTCACTCCAAACCAGTACACCGGCAGGTTTCAACGTTTTTTCCCCAACAAGCACTTTGGCCGTTGCAGGAACAGTCATAGTATAATCGTTTGAAGAATAATTTACGGCCATATAAAATCCATCGCGCCAGTAAACATATATTCCTTCGGGATAATCTTCGATTGTAGCTCCAGCTTTCGCGTAAATCTCACGCAAAATATCTTTTTCCAATTTTGAGTCGTCGGTATCTACGCCTATATAGGTAATAGTTCCCTTTCCTACCTTGCGGTTTACTACTGCTGCTTTACCTTTATAGAACTGGTTATCGTAAGTGGCAAGCACTTCGGTGTTTTTATCGGCTTCCAGCAAATCGGCCCAGTTGTTCCAACCGTAATGAGATGATTTCATTAAAATATCTCCTTTGGCATAACCGGAAAGCATATCGGAGGCTTTGACATGCGCACCTATAAGACCAGAAATGGGAGCTGCCCATTCCCCTTCCCAAAAATGTCCTGCTCGATCTTTGGTCGCCGTGCGGCAGGTAATAATCAAATGACCGCCGTTTGCAGCATAATCGTTCCATTTCTTTACCAATGTCGAATCGGCCAATTCATATGCCGGAACGATAAGAAATTTATATTTAGAAAAATCTGCAGTTTCGGGAATCACAGCAGTGGGAGCACCCAGAGATTTTGTCATTTCGAGAAACTTGATCGGATAATTCCACGTATCCCATTGGAAAGTCTGCTTTTGCCTGTCGATAGACCAGAAATTTTCGAGATCCCAAAGAATGGCCGTTGACCGCGTAGCCAGTTTTTCGGGTATCTTTGCATTGGGTTTGAATTGCTTTCTAAGCTCTTTTATTTCTTTTATGAATTGGATATAATCCTCTCCTCCTGGCGATGGTGTCACGCCATCCGTCTGAATTACGCCGGCATGATACTGTTCAGAACTGTACAGAACCTGACGAAAACGATAAGAACAGGCAAGCTTGCCACCAGCTGCAAAGGTGTGATACAGCCAAAGACGTACCGTACCCGGCATTAGAAGCGGATTGTAAGATCCCCAGTTAACCGGTCCGGGCTGCATTTCCATCACTCCCGAAATACCTCCAACCGATTTATAATATTCGGACGCAAAAAGAACTACCTTACTGTTGCCTAATCGAAAACCCGTGTCCCCAATATTATCACTACCGCTATTAGGATATGCCGTATAAGAAGCAAAATCCAGTTTCTTAGTACGTCTGGGATCGGATCCGGTACAAATTGCAGTATAATTTGTGGTAATATACTGCCCCTTCAAAATGGAATTTCGCAAAACAGTTGCCTGTAAATCAAGAAACTCGGCCTGTGCATCGGCCTGATAACGCTTAAAATCGAGCAAAGCATGAGGGTTGTTACCCCACCAGCCTACCAGATTGGTATTGGGAATGATTACCTGATCAAAACTGTTGAACCATTGGCTCCAGAATGCAGTTCCCCAGACAGCGTTTAAAGTATCAATGGTTTTATATTTATTTTTCAGCCATTGCCTGAAAGCTTCCTGAGAAGAAGGACTGTAATCGGAAATTGCGGGAGGTTCATTATCAAGCTGCCATCCAATTACGTTTTTATTCTGCCCGTAACGCTTGGCCATTTCGGTTACAATTCTTTCAACAAATTTGCGGTATTTTGGATTAGTAATTGAGCCTAATCCTCGTGTACCATTCTCGGCTCGGATGTAGTGATTCTCCATGATGAAAGTTTCGGGATAATTCACACGCATCCATGTAGGAGTGGTTGCCGAAGGTGTACACATCAGTACTTTCAGGTTGTATTTTACACACAAATCAACTACCTTATCCAGCCATGCAAAATCAAATTTTCCTTCTTCGGATTCCATTTTATACCAGGCAAACTCGGCTAAGTGGACAAACTCGAAGCCCATGTCGGCAATTTTCTTAATATCCCGCTCCCACTGGTCTTCTTTCCATTGTTCGGGATAATAATAGATCCCCGTTGTTACCAGATCCTTGTCTGGAAAATACGATTTGGCATTTTGTGATTTCACGGTCATTCCAGAGATCATTATTAACATTAATGCTATTAAATACTTCTTCATAATTTTATATCTATTGTTATATTTGCTTTAAAAAAACCAAACGATTACTAACTTGCTTAATCCACTCACGAGCCATCAGTTCATGACCAAATACAGTTGGATGCACACCATCCCAAATCCAATAATCAATTGGGGCTAACTGTTGCGCATTTTCAAAAACCTTTGGATAATCAACCAAAACGGCATTAAAATCGGCAGCAATCCGTCTTACTATAGTGGCTCTTTCGACTGTTAATGGATGCCACTTTGGGTATTGATCTTTTCGCCAGCCGGAAGCAAAAAAGAACGGTAATCCTAACACTATCAAAAGATTTGGATTTTGTTCCACACATGAAGTCAATAGCTTGCGGTAAGTACTTTCAAACATTTTTGCATCCAGTGCCTCTTTTTTTCCTTCTATTAATGCGTTCACATCATTTATGCCAACTAATAAACTTAATATGTCCGGTTTTAAATCTAATGTATCCGTTTGCCATCTTTCTTCAAGATTTTTAACCGTATTGCCACTAATACCCCTGTTTATAAACTTAGACCCGTACTGCGGAAAATCGGCACCAATTCTACTGGAAACAGCAAAACAATAACCATGTCCCAAAATATGATTCGGATCTTCATTCCTTCCTCGGTTGCCATCAGTTATAGAATCGCCCTGAAACAAAAATAACAAGTTCTCCTTTTTTGGTTTTTCAATTACTGATTTTGTACCTAAACATGCAGCAGCCAATCCTGTTACAGCCAACCCTGTCACAGCCAATCCGGCTACCGACATGAGTTTAATAAAGTCTCTTCGGGAAGAATCTTCTGTTACCATTCTATTTATTTTTTTCTCTATTCTCTGTTATCTTTATTTAAAAATATGCTGAACAAAAAGGTACAGATTATTGGCCCACTCGGTATCATCGTGAGCATTGCTGTCCACGTGCCATACATGTGGCACTCTTTGTTCTTTGAGGTGTTGGTGCACTCTTTGGCTGACACTTAACAGACCATCCTTGCTGCCACAAGCAACCCATAACACTTTAAGTTTCTTCTTAGCGGCTACCAAATCGGGGAAAAGCTTAGTATCAGAAAGGCCTCCTAATTCATTGGTATTTGGAGCAGAGGAGAACCCGCCGACATAGGCGAAAGTATTGATATGAGAGAGTCCTATATTCAGGGATTGGCCACCACCCATAGACAACCCGGCAAGCGTCCGGTGTTTGCGGTCGGTGTAAACTGAATAATGAGACTCAATGTAGGGAATGATGTCGTGGAGCAGATCGTTCTCGAAAGATATACCATACCCTTTATATCCGCCTTTCCGTTCCTCCTGCTCATTAGGTTTGGGATTTTCCACAGTCACGTTTGTATTACAATTAGGAAAAACCATAATCATCGGTTTGATCTTACCATCGGCTAACAGGTTATCGATAATATAATCTGCATGAACCCAGTATGGCCATTGACCGTTACCAGAATTAAGTCCATGCAGTAAATAAATCACCGGGTATTTTTTATTAGAGGAATAGCCGGGAGGGGTATAAACCATCATTTCACGACGTGTACCAACTGATTTGGAGTCATATTGAACAGTTGTAATGGTGCCGTGTGCTATATTGTCACGCTTATCTCTGAAACCAACTGGCGGATCGTTGAATGCAGGCTTGTCGTCAGGACCTGGTTTAGCTGGTTCACCAAAACCATTTTTGGGTACTCCCTTCTCGCCTATATACCCCCTTACCTCAAGCCATTTTTCACAAGCCCCAGTCCAGGTTGATTCTGTACCGGAATTTTTCTTTCCTAATCCATATCCATGACCTCCTGTCTGATAAATATGAAGTTCACAAGGAACATGATACTTTTGCATAGCCATTGCATAGTCAATACTGTTTTGTACCGGAACAGCTCCGTCGTCTATGGAATGAACCATAAAGGCCGGTGGAGTTTCCCCGTTTACCTGTAATTCATTCGAAAAATGTTTCACCATCTCTGGTAATGGATCCTTTCCAAGCAAGTTCTCACGAGATCCGGCATGAGTAATAGCAGAATCCATGGAGATTACGGGATAGATTAATAAAGAAAAGTCTGGACGGGCACTTGTAGAATCAATTGGGTTGTACACTTTCTCATTGAAATGAGTTGAAACGGTGGATGCCAAATGACCTCCGGCCGAAAAGCCCATTATCCCGATTTTATATGGATCAATGCCCCACTTCTTTGCATTACACCGTACTATACGTATTGCTTCTTGTCCATCCTGCAACGGAGCGATAGATTTGTTTTCCATAATTGCATCGTTAGGCAAACGATAATGCAAAACAACAGCCGTAACCCCTAGCTGATTAAGCCATTTGGCCACTTCAATACCTTCGCCAACATAAGAAATCCCATAGTATCCGCCTCCAGGACATACCACTACAGCAGTACCCGTGTTTTTATCGGCAGGCGCCGGATATACCTGAATGGTAGGTTTTGCAATATACCTTAGTTTTATATAATACGCAGAATCAATTATTTGCTTGTAGTCCGATTTTGGGATTGAACCAGGAACTTTTCCATTCCAAAGTTCAATTACCTTGCTTTGACTAAAAATACTGGTAGTCATCATTACAACACCAGCCAACATAAATATTTTTTTTTGTAAATTCATAACATCTAATTTATTTCACAAAATGTCTTATTTTCTATTATAGAATTCTATCAGCAATTACTTTCCCACTAACAAACCTCTCGATTCAAGCCATTTGCGACAGGCTTCAGGCCATGTTGATTCAGTATTTGTCGATTTACCCAAACCGTAACCGTGGCCTCCTGTCTGGTAAATATGAAGTTCGCAGGGGATCTTAAACTTATGCATGGCCAGCGCATAGTTTATACTATTCTGTACCGGTACTGCATCATCGTCCAAAGAATGAACCATAAAAGCCGGTGGGGTTTCACTATTTACCTGCAACTCATTAGAGAAATGTTTCAACAATTCCGAAGACGGTGCGCCACCAAGCAGATTCGCGCGCGAGCCTGAATGGGTAATGCCCGAATCCATAGAGATGACAGGATAAATAAGTATTGAGAAATCGGGTCTGGCACTGGTCAAATCCTCCGGTTGGTACACCTTCTCATTAAAATGGACAGAAAGAGTAGATGCCAGATGTCCACCCGCCGAGAACCCCATGATTCCAATTTTATTGGGATCAATACCCCATTCTTTTGCATGATTGCGAACAATGCGAATAGCCCTTTGCCCATCCTGCATTGGGCCAATGGACTTGTTTTCCATAATGCTGTCGTCTGGCAATCGGTATTTCAGCACAAAGGCTGTTATCCCCAAACTATTCAGCCATTTAGCCACCTGTGACCCTTCATGTTTGACAGCCATCCCCACATAAGCTCCACCAGGGCAAATAACAACTGCAGTACCGTTTGATTTTTCTTTAGGAGCTGGATACACATCGAGGTAAGGATTGACAATGGAATGCTTATCAACCCAGCCCGCAGTGGTATCAATAGTCTGCTTGTATTTGTCGTTGTGAATTGCCCCCGGAACCTTTCCGTTCCAAAGCTCAATTACCTTGCTTTGACCAAAAAGATTGCCACTAATTACTATAACACAGACAAAAGTCAATGCTATTTCTTTTATATTTTTAATTTTCATTTTTATTATAATACTCGTTCATAATATACCAGGCTTTCTTTTTTTCTCCTTTTTCAGACAACAATCCTTTTCTATTGTAGCCTTTCTGATAAACCTGGTTCATCCTTCCCAATGATTTGTAATCAAATAACAGCCAGGGTGAGGTGCCACATAAATTTGGAATGGTCTTAAACAGCTCTATTTGATTGACATAAATTTGTTTCTGGTATTCTTCGGTCCAATTGGCAGCTTCATCTGTTGGTCGATCATTACCTCCATATAGCGCTTCTCCTCCAAACTCTGAAACAAATACGGGCTTATCAGGAAAAACGAACTGCCATTTTACCTCTGATGGTTTACCTTGCCACGGAACATACCATCCTATATATTCGTTAATGGCAGCCAAATCGGAATATTTATAAAGTGGGTCCCAAACATTAAATGAGTTGTTTGTATAGCCTTGCGTATTTATAACATGGGTTATCAACCGCGTTGAATCTATTGCCTTACATTTTTGAGTTAATTCAACAAGAGCATCGTTCCTGTTTGGTGTCCCCGGATAGGTCTCGTTGGATAGACTCCAGACAACAACTCCACAGCGATTTTTATCCCTGCGAATCATTTCTTTCAACATCGTCTCCATTTTTTTTGGAACAAGGCTATCTGAAAATTGAATAAACTGATATATTGGAAGTTCACTCCACACCATAAGTCCCATTTTTTCAGCTTCCCTGACCATATTTTCACTATGCGGATAATGAGCCAGGCGAACAAGGTTGCATCCTAATTCTTTTGCGGAATTTAACAGCAACAGGGCATCCTCTTTAGAATAGGCTCTGGTTCCTTTATTTGGATTTTCTTCGTGGATATTTACGCCTTTCAGAAAAATTTCTTTTTTATTCAGCAACACTTTACTTCCCTGCACTTCAATACATCTGAATCCGATGGTATCAACAACTGTCTCTGTTTCAGTTTCAATGATTAGTTTGTAAAGTTTAGGATTTTCAGGAGACCAAAGCTTGAAATTTGAATCAAACTCAACACTCGCATACCCTTTGCTATTGGATTCCGTTTTATACGATTTATTGAGTTCCGGAAATTTTATTTTGATCTTTTGCTTTGCATTTATTCCATTTAGCTGTATGTATCCCAATACTTTATCCAGGCTTCCTTTTTTTAATTGAACAGCATAATCTTCGATAAATGTTTTATTGGTTTCAATTAAATTGACATCGCGGGTTATACCTCCATAATTGAACCAGTCGTATCCTGCACCGGGCAAACCATTATGCAAACGCTGATTATCCACTTTAACAATCAGGGTATTATCTCCTTCTTTTACTTTGTCTGTAATTTCGAATTGAAAAGGAGTAAATCCTCCTTCATGACTTCCTATTTTTTCGCCATTCAAATAGACTTCTGCCAAATAATTTACCGCCCCAAAATGGAGAAATAACCTTTTCTCGTCTTTAGACTTATGATGAAATACTTTTTTGTACCAAACAACGCCTTCAAAATAAGTCAGCTCGCATAGTTGCGAGTTAAAATCGCCAGGTACTTTTAAAAATGGTCCGCCATCAAAGGAATACTCGACAAAGTCAGTCTTCTGTTGCGGTTTTTTTTCCATCCAAACCTGTTTCCAATCCCCTGCTCTGAGGGGGTCAAGAATAACCTGCCAGTCCCCATTCAAACTTGACAGGTTCCGGCACTGAACATTGACCATTGATGTTTGGGCAATTAAATAATTTCCCCATAGAAGAACGATTAGAACAATCAATATTATTTTTTTCATATTTAAAATTTATTTTAAAATCAATTACGATGACCTATTTTTTTATTTCAAAAAAAAATAAGGCCATAAAACTACTTATTACTATTATAAAAACATGGCCCCTAATGTATCCGATTTAGTACCGTTTTCATCTCTTTTGCTGATATTCAAGGCATATTGCAGGAGAAGCTCAAGTACCAAAACAAAACTATAGCTTCATTAAGCTTGTTTTTCGCCTTCCACTGTGGTCTTGAGTTTAATAAATTAACTTTGCAATAATCTCATTTTTTGAAAAAGAGAATAAAAACATAAGTCGTTACTATTTTAGAGGCTGTATTTTTTTTTTAGTAATTGAATTTATACCGTGAAAATATTATTCATAAAAGAAAATTAGAAAAGCTATATTTTTTCATTTAGAAAAGTCTGAATGAGTGCTGATAGAGTCAATCGGGTTGTAAACTCCCTGAAAGCCCATCATCCCGATTTTATGCATCTATTTCAAAATAAAGTCTACTGTTCCCCTGATATCGGTGGCCGAAGCTCCAATCATGATTTTGAATTTACCTGGTTCTGCAATCCAGGTATTTTTTTTGTCGTCATAATAGGAAAGGTCCTCTTTTGTTAAGGTGAAACTCACCGTTTTTTCCTCTCCCGGTTCCAAAGAAATTTTCTCAAATCCTTTTAATTCTTTAATTGGACGGGGCAAACTTGATTTTTCATCATTGACATACAGTTGAACTATTTCTTTTCCTGCCACTTTGCCTGTATTTTTTACTGGGATTTTTACAATTAATGAATCGGCTGCTGTAATTGATTTTGAAGAAACTGCAGGTTTTCCGTATTGAAATGTTGTATAACTCAATCCATATCCGAATGGGAAAAGAACAGGAATATTTTTGGTATCATACCAACGGTAGCCTACAAAAATATCCTCTTTGTAATACACGTTGGCACCATCACCCGGACAACTGAGTTTGTCAAAGGCATGTGCCCCAACATCTTCCAGTTTTTTAGGAAATGAGACAGGGAGTTTTCCTGAAGGGTTTACTTCACCGGAAATAATATCTGCCAAAGCATTTCCGGCCTCAGAGCCAAGGTACCATCCCTGCACAACAGCTGGTGTTTTATCCAACCAAGGCATCAAAACCGCATTTCCGCTGAGTAAAATTACGGCAACATTTTTATTGACTTTCTGTATGGCTTCAATCAGTTTATCTTGTCCGAATGGTAAACTAAGGGATTTACGGTCTCCACTTTCACAATCCTGAAAATAATTTTTATTCAACCCACCAACAAAAAGGACCACATCGGCATGACGGGCAACTTCAACAGCTGCGTTGTACAATGAGTCTATATTTAATTTGGAAGGTTCTTCTGCCCCATATAGTGACGGACCTGAAGCATATCCCATACTGTAAACAATATGATTTTCACCGTATTTATTCTTTAATCCCTGTAATGGCGTAATTTCATAAGCAGCTTTCAGCGACGTGGAACCTCCCCCAACAATCAGACTGCGTACAGCGTTTTCGCCTATCACGGCAATTTTTTTGTATTTGTCCTTAGGAATGGGTAAAAACTCTTTGTTATTTTTAAGCAGGACAATACCCTCATCTGCTATTTGTCTCGCTGCCAAGCTGTGTTCGGGCGATACAAAACGGCCAAAAGGACGATTGGCACTCATGGTAGTGCGAAAAATCATCCGCAGAATCCGGCTTGCTTTATCATCAAGCTTCGATATTTCATATTTCCCCGATTTGATTCCTTTCAAAAACGGATCGGCCAAATAATAGCTGGAAAAAGGGAAATGACCTTGTGTGGTCAGTCCATTGGTATAGGTGCCCATTTCAATATCAAGTCCTCCATTGACGGCTTCATCGGTATTGTGTACGCCGCCCCAGTCGCTGACTACCACGCCATCGAACTTCCAGTCATTTTTCAGGATTTTATTCAACAAAAAGTCGTTGTGACAGCAATGCACACCCCATATTTTGTTATAGGCGCCCATGATGGACCACACATTCCCTTGCTGGACCGCAGCTTTAAAGGCTGGAAGATAAATCTCGTGCAAGGCCCGGTCACTTACATTTACATTAATTTCGCCACGGGAAATTTCCTGATTGTTCAATGCAAAGTGCTTTACGCAGGCAGCAACTCCATTGGACTGTACGCCCTGGATGTAGGGAACCACCATGCGTGAGGCCAAAAAAGGATCTTCACCCATATATTCAAAATTGCGGCCATTGAGCGGGGTACGATAAATATTGACTCCCGGTCCCAACAACATGGTTTTGTTTCGATATCGGGCTTCTTCGCCAATAGATTTACCATAAAGCTGGGATATCTCGGGATTGAATGTTGCCGCAAGACATGTTAAGGCTGGAAAAGCGGTGCAGGAGTCATTCGTCCATTGGGCTCCGCTCCATTCATCCCATAATTTCTCATCGCTCACGCCATGCGACCCATCGGCAGACCATACATCCGGAATGCCCAGCTGGGGAACGCCTTTTGAACTGAATTTGCTTTGCGCATGACAGAGGGCTACTTTTTCCTCTAACGTCATCCTTGACAATGCATCTTTTATACGGGCTTCTATGGGTTGGCTTTCATCCAGGTAAACAGGCTCTTGTGCCCATCCGCAAACAGACAACAGGGTAAAATATAGTAATGTTAAAACGTTAATTTTTCTTTTTATCATAATATTTTGTATGGTATTCTTCTTTGTATTTATCAAATTAATACATATTGGCGATGATGTTTTAATTGCTCAGACCAAATATGGTCTGAGCTGTTTATTTCATAGCAAAAAATATAAACAGCTTATTTTAAAAACTATTTTTTAGGACTAATTATCATTGCAAAGCCGCCACCATTAGCCATATTTACTATTAGCTTATCTGTATTTGTAGCTTTTACTATTTCGCGTTTATAGTCTGTGGCATCTTTATTTGCGTTTATCCCATCTTTAAAAATTTCGGCGGAGTAGATTCCTTTACCAAGGAAAGACAGGTCTATTGTCATTTCTCTGGCCGACCAGTTGGTTAAGCCACCTACGAACCATATATCGCCCTTTCTTCGGGCAATGACTACATATTCGCCTACTTTTCCATCAAGGGCAATTGTTTCATCAAAAGTGGTGGGAATCTGGGAAATAAAAGAGGTGCTTTCCTGCTCTTTCATGTAAGCTGTGGGACTATCAGCCAGCATTTGCAGCGGCGCTTCGTAAACAACATACATACCTAATTGATGACATCTGGTTCCCTGACTCATCGGCATGGAATTACTCGGACGAAAATCCGCTCTTGTTGCATTACGCATGGCTCCCGGAGTATAATCCATAGGTCCCGCCAGCATTCTTATAAAGGGGATACTGGTCTCATAGCGTGGCATATCATCATTTGGTGTCCATTTGGCGTTCTCTAATCCTTTAACCCCTTCAAAATTGAGAATATTCGGAAAGGTTCGCTGAATACCGGTGGGTTTATACATGCCATGGTAATCAATCAAGAGTTTATAAGAAGCCGCCTTCTGGGCAATGCTGTAGAGCGATTTCACCATTTTTTGGTCATCACGATCTATGAAATCAATTTTAAATCCCTTCACTCCCATTTTTGAATAGAGGGAGAAAGCATCATCTAAAACCTGATTTATGGCATGCCATGAAGCCCAGAGAATAATACCGACATTTTTTTGTTTTCCATAGCTGATGAGTTCTTCTATATTCATGCTCGGCGAAACTTTCAGCATATCGGTCTCTTCACTCCAGCCCTCGTCCAGCACTACATACTCAATGTGGTTTTTGGAAGCAAAATCAATATAATATTTATAGGTTTCCGTGTTAATTCCTGCCTTAAAATCAACCTTCGAAATATTCCAGTCATTCCACCAATCCCAAGCTACTTTGCCCGGTTTTATCCAGCTTGCATCGACTATTTGCGAAGGCTTAGAAAGTTTTTGGACCATGTCATTATTCGCCAAGTCTTTATCGCTTTCACTTATTATTATTGCTCTCCATGGAAAATTACGGGTACCGCTTGTGTTAGCGATATAAGATTCCCTTTTTACCACCATATAGTTCATTTTATTGTAGCCACCCGAACGTTCTTCCTTTGGATAATGGGCAAACGCTCCCTGCAAACCTTGCTGCGTTTGATTATTACGAGTTAAGAACATACCAGGATAATCCTCCAGTTCGGCCTCTATGATAGCAGCTTTTTTTCCATTTCCCAAATCAACAAGAAGCGGAGAAATAGCCAGTGAATCTTTTACAAATTTAGAAAGCGGGATTTCGGCATAAGTAGCTTCAAAAGCAGATGTATACATATCATTCTCCCTTAAATCCCGTACATAGGGAATATAGGCTTTGTAATCTTTGCTGAAATTAAAATTGGCTTCCTCAGATTCTATAATGATTTGTCCTTTCATAGTTGTAAAAAAGCGGTAGGCTACGCCATCGTTATAAGCTCTTAATATTAAACCGAAATCTCCCTTAAACTTTACAATAAGCTGATTGTACTCATCAATCACTGTTTTCTTTTTATAAACGGGTGTCGTAAAAGAAGTGTTGACTGTTGAATTTTTAACACTAATAATTTTTGCATTATTTCCTAAAACTACTCCATTACCAAGTGTTAATGAAATAGTAGAAGGAGCAATAATTTCTGTATTGTTATGTTTAACAGACCATGAAATTTTTGAGCTGTTTTCTAAAGCCATGTCAATCTTACTGTCAGGAGATTTTAAATGGATTACCTGGGCAATACTTGTATGGGATGATAAAAACGCAAAAAGAGCTACGCTTAATAAAAATTTATTCATTATTCTATTTATTTATTTATTTATTTATTTATTTATTTATTTATTTATTTATTTATTTATTTATTTATTTATTTATTTATTTATTTATTTATTTATTTATTTATTTATTATTCTATTTTATTACACCAACGAACCCTCCTCTTGGAAGACATTCGATTTTTAATGTATCTCCTTTTTTAACTTTTATTATTTCCGAAGAAAAAGATGTAGAATCCTTTCCGTCCTTGATAAGCTGAAAACTATGGTTTCCTTTATCCAGAAAATCAAACTTTACTATTAAAGTCTGAGACTCCTCTTTACCGTTCAAGCCAGCTATGTACCATTGGTTTCCTTTCTTACGGGCAATGATTACTTTTTCGCCCGGGTTGCCATCAATCAGTTTTGTATCGTCCCAGGCAACCGGAACCTGTTTCAAAAAGTTTTTTGGTTCTGCCGGTAGGGATTCATATGCTTGTGGCCTGTCGGCAAAGTGCTGTAATCCTGATTCAAACACAACTGACAAAGCCAGCTCATGGGCATAAGATGTTATATGCGGATGCTGTGAATTTGAAAAGGTAACAGGAGTGTAATCCATCGAGCCAATTACATTGCGTGTAAACGGAAGTGTAACATTATGAGCAGCGGCTTTATCTGTCATTGTAGGCACATTGTTGTACCATTCTGCACCGTACACCGCCTCTGTTGACATCAGGTTGGGATACGTACGGCCCCAGCCGCGGGGTACTGTTGCCCCATGAAAATTTACCAATAAATGATATTTTGCTGCATCTTTCAAAATATCAATGTAATACTTCATCATATCCTGCTGGTCGCCGGCAAAAAAATCGACCTTGATTCCATAGACTCCTATTTTATTGAGCCACGCAAATTCCTTGGCACGTTTTTCTGCTG
Source organism: Flavobacterium sp. P3_A6 (assembly GCF_056403035.1). Lineage (NCBI taxonomy): Bacteria > Pseudomonadati > Bacteroidota > Flavobacteriia > Flavobacteriales > Flavobacteriaceae > Flavobacterium > Flavobacterium sp. P3_A6. The sequence goes on from NZ_JBFUGG010000011.1 coordinate 172,620, forward strand.
TAAGTAAACGGTCATTCGGTGTCGGTTCCATCCAGCTTGTACCGGAATTGTACCACATCAATGGTTTTATTCCTTTGCTTTTTGCATAGTTCAGTGCATCGGTTATATTACCGCCATTGCTCATTATATCCCATTCCCAGTCGATCAGCACATAAGGCCAATTCATTTCTACGGCAAGATCAACATATTCAACTATCTTTTTGTAATCCTTGGAACCGTGATTGTTTGCCCAATAAATCCACGAAACTGCACCTGGTTTAATCCAGTCAGTATCTTTCAATTGGTTTGGTTCACTTACATCGGTAATCAAAGTTGATTCGACAATGTTGGAAAGATTACCTAAAATAATGGTATGCCATTGCGAATTCCATGGCAACATTGCAACCGTACCAGATGGATAAATTACTTTGTATTGTTTTTTATTTTGACCATTATTTAGTCTGGCTGCACAATTGTTTTCGGTGATATCTGCTTCCGAAATTAAGCCCCAAACGGGTTGATTATTTACTTTAAATAATGCAGGATAACCCCACTCCTGATTACTTTTCTCATCAACCCCCGTTTTAGTTAACGGATAAAAATTTTCATAAGACTTGTCATAAGACTGCATCCAACGCTCTGTATTTTCGGGCAATACATAAGTGGTAGCTTCGCTAATGATATTGACCTTTGAATCGGATTGATTTGGAAAAGTGTAACGAAACGCAACTCCATCATTATAAACCCTGAAAACAATATCCAACGGCTGATGATTGGAATTTTGAAAACGGAATGTTTTTTCGGTACCTAAATTTTCACACAGCTGGCGTTTGCCACAAACCATTTTATAGGTATCGTGTATTGAAACAGATTTTGATATTGCAATCAAATGCAAGCTATCTGCAAACTGTTCATCGGCACGATTAATCCCTAATTTAGAATCGGGCATTACTTCTGTAAACTTGTTTTCAATTTTATACAATACCTTAAAAAAAAGATGGCGTTCAGCATTTCTTTCAGACAAATTCAAAACAACTTTTATTTTCCCATTTGGCGAAATTATTTCCTGCGCATTTATAATAAATGTGCTTAAAATAAAAAGCAGAAAAAAGGCGGTCTGTTTCATTGATAGTCTCATATATTAATTTTGTGTTGATTTAATAACTATACTTTTTCCTTCCAGTCCATTGGATACTACCGATAATTTAATTTCACCTGCCTGATGATTGCTTTTTATCACTACCAAAGCACGTCCTTTCCATGCTTTTCGTGTATTATCCACATAAGAGTCAGTATCTTTAATATTGGCATTATCCACCCCAGCAATTACACCAGGTCCATCGATTTTAAAATGCAAACGATTTGATGCGTTTGGTTGCATTATTCCATCTTTATCTGTTAATTCAACAGTAACAAACACCAAATCTTGTCCATTTGCCAAAATCTCTTTTCTATCGGCTATCAGTTTTATTTTTGAGGCATTGTCGGCAGTTTGAAGAACTGTTGATTCTATTTCTTTATCATTTTCCACGCCAACAGCCTTAAGCACACCAGTAGAATATGGAACCGGAAAAGTAGCCTTAAATTGCTGATCTCTTGTTGTTGACTGTTCACCAACTAGCTTGTTGTTTTGATATAGCCTTACTTTAGGATACTTGGAATATACTTCAACCTGAATCGTTCTTCCTTCAAAACCAGGCCAAGTCCAGCTTTCCCATGTTGGCCATACTGACCACATAGTCTCTTTAATTTCCAAAGGATTCGGTTCAGGTTCACGAACTGCTATGTAGAGTTTTTCGTTGTCGTTGTACAACATACTTCGGTAATGCGAAATAGGTTTTCTCCATCCAATCAAATCTGTATCACCACAATAGGCTGCATGAATGGGAAACATATCGTTATCCCAGTTTTCGCCAGGTGTTTCCCCAGAATAAAAAGTCCTGCCTATACCGGATTCACCAAGATAATCTATGGCCGTCCAAACAAAATCTCCGATTACGAAATTGTTTTCCTGTATCAGTTTCCAATTGTTAAAAGCATCTTTCGGATAGGATTCGGTTTGGACTATGATGCGTGAAGGCACTCTTTTATGATCCTCCGCAAGAGTAAGCAGGTTGTAATTGTAACCGGCAACATCGTGTACGGCCATCAGCGGATCGAACACGTCCCAATTCTTGCCAATGCTTACAACTGCAGATGTAACAGGTCGGGTTTTATCTATTTTCTTTAATGCGTCAATAAGCATTTGAGCTGTTTTTACAGCGTCAGGATCGGCTCTCTCAGGTACTTCATTACCTATGCTCCACATAAAAATGGAAGGATGATTGCGGTCGCGTAATACCATTGCTTCTAAATCGCGTTGCCACCACTCCTTGAAATACTTAGCATAATCATTACTGTTTTTCCCGACATTCCAGCAATCGAAAGATTCATCCATTACCAGTAGGCCCAATCTGTCGCAGGCATCCAAAAATGCCTCGGAAGGGGGATTATGGGAAGTCCTCACGGCATTGAATCCGCCGGCTTTGAGCAATTCAACCTTGCGTACTTCGACACGGTCAAAAGCAGCAGCTCCTATGCACCCAATTTCGTGATGCACGCAACCGCCGTTTATTTTTACAGTTTTCCCATTCAATTGAAAACCGTTTTCTGCAGTAAATTTTATGGAACGAATACCAAAATTGGTTTTTGTGTTGTCAAGTACTTTTTTATCTTTTACTACCTGAATCTGAGCCTGATATAAATGCGGCGTTTCTGGTGTCCAAAGCATCGGGTTTGAAACTTGTATGGTTTGGGTAATTTCCTTTTCGCTATTGGCAGAAAGCTCAACTTTTACCTGACCATTTCCAGAGTTTTTTGAATTTTTATTCCAAAGAAGGGTTTTCACAACAACGCTCTGGGCAGATGCTGTTTCATTTTTAACTTTGGTTTTTACCAGTACAGTTGCCTTTTTGGATGATACTTCAGGAGTTGAAATGTCGATACCCCAATGTGCAACGTGTACAGGATCGGAAGTGATCATCCAGACATGGCGATAGATTCCCGAACCACTGTACCAGCGGCTGTTTACCTGTTGTGAATTGTCGACACGCACAGCAATAACATTCTCTTTTCCAAAATTCAGATAAGGTGTAAGATCGTAACTGAACGATGTGTAGCCATACGGATGAACACCCAGCGATTTTCCGTTGATAAAGACCTCGGAATTCATATAAACACCTTCAAAATAAACAGCTGTTTTTTTTGCTTTCCAAGCATCGGGTGCCTGAAAGGTTTTTCGATACCAGCCAATTCCTGACGGGAAATATCCTCCCGCTCCTTTTGTTAGATTTTTTGCATTTACTTTTCCTTCAATACTCCAATCGTGGGGCAGATCAAGTTTGCGCCAGCCCGAATCATTGAAATCATTTGCTTTGGCTTCAGAAGCGTCGCCCAAAAAGAATTTCCAGTCATAGTCGAATAACTGTTTTCTTTCCGTCCCATTTTGTGCATATCCTGAAAAAAAGCTTATAAATAGTATGAATATCAATACTATTTGTTTTGTAAAATATTGTTTTTTGTATGAATTTGTGCGCTTCATTTTGTTGTGTTTATTTCTTATTAATTATCCGATATGATTTATTTTCGAAAAGCTATTGCTTCGCAATATATTCCAGAATAAATCCAAAGCTATAGGGCTTATTTCCAACATTCGTATATTTTCAGATGATCTTTGGCCTCCCAAGCATCATCACTACCAACCCCGTGAGTATTCAAATCAATGTATCAGTTGATAAAATCGATAATAGTGTAGAACAATTCGATTAATCCTTCACACAGCGAACGGAAAGACCACCAGCCTTACTGTTGGCAAAAGAATCCGTACCTATACCACCAGCATTATAACTCAGGTGAATGTGCCATACGCTAAAAGACTCATTTCCCTCAGTTGCACTCCACCAATAGCCCCGGTAACCTGTACTTTTAAACGTCCCATCGAAATCTCTAAACCCGCCCGGAAGGGCAGTAAATCCAGTTTCGTTGGTTACATCCGGACTGGAAGCCTGCCAATGCCCAGTGCCGTTTTCCTTTAGTTTAACACCAGCAACAGATTTACCGCCTAAATAATCAGCTAATTGGTTCCATTCTTCAATAGTCGGTAAATGCCAACCGGCTGGACATGCTGTTTTGGCTGCTACCCAATTATACAAAACACCATAAGCACCGTAATTAAATGAAACTTTGGCTCCAGCTAAACTATTGCCGTTATAACCATAAACATTATAACAGGGGATTTCTACTGAAATTATTCCAGGTTCAGAAACACTGGGTAAATATTTCAGGTTTTCAGCCATCCATACCTGGTTACCTATTTTTATGCATTTATAAACATTCCCATCGCGGGAGTCAGTAAAAGCCTGGGGGATATTATCACTTTTTAAATCTTCCTCTTTTTCACAACTACTTGTAAGTACTGCAAACACTGCTGTTAATATGTATAGGCGAATCAAAAGCTTTGTTTTTTTTTTCATTTTTAAAAATTTAAT